>JBKPNX010000123.1:0-15286 GCA_046732855.1 Pseudomonadota bacterium | reverse complement strand
CCGCCAGCGAGGTCGTCCTGATCGACCAGAGCCAGAAGCGCGCGCTCGCCGAGGCCGAGGACATCCTGCACGCCACGCCGTTTGCCCACATCACCCGGGTGCGCGCCGGCGACTATGGCGACCTCGCCGAAGCCGGCGCGGTGATCATCGCAGCGGGCGTCAGCCAGCGACCCGGCGAGACGCGCCTCGAGCTGCTCGACCGCAACGCCGCAGTGTTCGGTGCTGTGGTCCCGCAGATACTCGCGGCGGCGCCGGATGCGATTCTGGTGATCGCGACCAACCCGGTCGACGTGATGACCCAGGTGGCGACGCGCATCTCGGGCCTGCCGCCCGAGCGGGTGATCGGCTCCGGCACGATCCTCGATACGGCGCGCTTCCGCGCGCTGCTCGGCGCCCATCTCGAGGTCTCGCCGAAGTCCGTGCACGCCTACGTTCTCGGCGAGCACGGCGACTCCGAGGTGCTCTGCTGGTCGGTCGCCGACGTCGCCGGCATCGCGGTCGACCGGCTGGCGCGCCAGATCGGCCGGCCGCTCGATGACGAAGTCAAGGCGGCGATCGACCGCGGCGTGCGCCGGGCCGCCTATCGGATCATCGAGGGCAAGGGCGCGACCTGGTACGGCATCGCCGGCGGCCTGAGCCGGATCGTCCAGTCGATCGCGAGCGACGAGAATTCGGCGCTCACGGTCGCGATGCTGACGGACGACGTCGAGGGCGTGGGGCCGATCGCGCTGTCGCTGCCGCGCGTGATCGGCCGCGCCGGCGTGGTGCGAACCCTGCTGCCGAGCCTGGATGCGCACGAGCGCGCGCTCCTGCGCCGCAGCGCCGCCACGATCGAGGAGGCGCTCGCCGACCGCTGGTGAGGTCTGGTGGATCGGCGCAGGCAGGCGGCCCGGCTCATACGGGTCCCGCGAAGATCTGCCCTTGGCGGAGCGCGCCAGTCGCCCGCCAATCCTGGCGCGCGGACCAGGCGCGCCCGCCAGGCCCGTGTGCGCCTGGCCTCAGACCGTCGCTTCGGAGTGGCGCCGCGCGATCGAGCGCGGCTTGCGCTTGCGCAGCCGGCTGGCCTCGAAGTGGCGCCGTTCGGCCGCGGCGATTAGGACCTGCTGCGAGCCGATCGCCTCGGCTTCGGTGCGCGGCTGACGCTGGACGTAGCTGCCGTCCGGGCGCATTTCCCAGGCGCTCCTGCGGTCGTTGATCTGGGCGTCCAGGATGAACCGAAGCTCGTCACGCGCCGCAGGATCGAGCACCGGCGTCACCACCTCGACCCGGCTTTCCAGATTGCGCTTCATCAGGTCGGCCGAGCCGATGAGGAACTCCTCGTCGCCACCGTTGCGGAAATAATAGATGCGGGCGTGCTCGAGGAAGCGCCCGACGATGCTCACCACGGTGACGGTCTCGGACAGGCCCGGCAGCCCCGGGCGCAGGCGGCAGGTGTCGCGCACGATCAGCTCGATCCCGACTCCGGCCTGCGACGCGCGGTACAGCGCCTCGACGATGTCCGAATCCTCGAGCGCGTTCATCTTGAACCGGATCAGGCCCGGGCGCTTGGCCGAATGCCGCTGGATCTCGCGCTCGATCCGGTCGAGCAGCGGCCGCTTGAGCGCGCGGGGTGCCGCGAGGATCCTCTGGTAAGCGCGGGACGGCTTGTAGCCGGTGGTCAGGTAATTGAACAGCTCGACCAGATCGCGCCCGATCCCGTCGTCGCAGGTGAGGAGGCCCAGGTCGCTGTAAATGCGCGCCGTGCCGGCGTGGTAGTTGCCGGTGCCGATGTGGGCGTAACGGCGCAGGCCGTTGAAGTCGCGGCGCACCACCAGGATCACCTTGGAGTGCGTCTTGAGCCCGACCACGCCGTACATGACGTGGATGCCGGTGCGCTCCAGCCGATTGGCCCACTGGATGTTGGCCGCCTCGTCGAAGCGCGCCTTGATCTCGACCACCACCGCCACCTGCTTGCCGTTGCGCGACGCTTCGATCAGGTCGTCGATGATCCGGGTGCTCGCCGAGGTGCGATAGAGCGTCATCTTGATCGCGAGCACGTTGGGATCGCGGCTGGCCTCGTGTACGAAGCGCTCGACCGAGGTGCCGAACGATTCGTACGGATGCTGAAGCAGGATCGGGCCAGTCTCGCGAATGATATGGAAGATGTTGCGCTCGTCCTCGAGCTTGGCGTTGGTCACCGGGTGATGCGGCGGATCGTGCAGCGCCGGGTCGCCGATCGCCGCGATCTCGAACAGGTCCTTCAGCCCGAGCGGCATCGCGACATCGAACACGTCCTGATCCTCGCGCAACCCGAGCTCGGCGGCGAGCATGCCGCGGCGCACCGGGTTCATGCCCTCCTCCACCTCGAGCCGCACGATCGGCGCGAACCGGCGTTCCCGGAGCTCCGCCTCGATCATCGCGAGCAGGTCGTCGGCATCCTCCTCGTCCTGCTCGGTGTTGGCGTTGCGCGTCACCCGGAAGAATTCGCACGACTGGACCTGCATGCCCGGGAACAGCGCATCGAGATTGTGCGCCATCACGTCCTCGAGGCGCACGAAATGATTGCGCTCGCCGACCTTGAGAAAGCGCGGCACGCCGGAGCCGATCGGCACCTTGACCCGCGCCAGGATTGGGTACTGGTCGTCGGGGTGATAGAGGGTGACCAGGAGGTTCAAGGACAGATTGGAGATGAACGGAAACGGGTGCGCCGGATCCATCGCGAGCGGCGTGACCAGCGGAAAAATGTTGTCGAGGTAATGGACGCGCAGCGCTTCCTGCTGCTCCGGGGTCAGATCCGCCCACGCGCACAGCGCGATGGCGTGCCGATGCAGCAGGTCAAGCAGCTCGAAATAGATGGCCCGGAGCTCGCGTGTGAACGCGCGCACGAACGCCACGCATTCGTCGATCTGCTGCTCCGGCGTGCGGCCGTCGACGGTCCGGTCCTTGACCCCGGCGCCGACCTGCTGCTTGAGGCCGCCGATCCGCTTCATGAAGAATTCGTCGAGATTGGCGTTGACGATCGCCAGGAACTTGACGCGCTCGAGCAGCGGCGTGCGCGGGTCCTGGGCCTCGTGCAGGACCCGGCGGTTGAAGGCGAGCCAGGTGAGCTCACGGTTCAGATAGAGCTCGGGGGCGCGCAGATCGGTCGGCGCCGCGGCGGTTACGGCCGGGTGAACCCGAAGCGAGAGCGGGATCGCGCCGGAGGCGCCGCCGTCGGGCAAGGGCGCCCGCCGCTCGCTGCGCCCGGCCGCCTCGGCGGACACTGGACCCGCTGCGGCCGGCGCCACTGAGCCGGTCCCTGTCCGCTCTCGCTGGTGCTCCGCCGCCGGCTGCTTCATGACGGGCCCTCCTGACTTTCTGATCGCACTATACGCGCTGGTCGCTGTCGGATGTGGGAAAATTCAACCCGCGCCAGCATCGCGCTACGGCGTGACATGCGCGTGCTTGACTGAATCTCGGGCGCCGGGTCGCGCAACCCGCAGCGCAGCCGTGAGCAGCACACGCCAATCCTACTAAGTGACGCGCACGCCGGTTACGCCCAGCCCTTCGATGCGATAGGTGATCTCGTCGCCGGCCTCGGGAAAGCGCGTCCGTAGCGCGCTGCCGGTGATCACGATCTCGCCGGCCTTCATCGCGCGCCCTCGCCCGGCCAGCAGATTGGCGAGCCAGGCGAGGCCCTCGAACGGGTGGCCCATGGCGGCGCCGGTGACGCCGCGATCCACGATCTCGCCGTTCCACACCAGCTCGACTGGCGCGCTCGCCAGATCGAGCCGCCGCCAGTCCGCCCTCTCCGCGCCGAGCACGACTCCGCCGCACCAGCACTTGTCGGTGAGGATCGAGGCGGCGTCCAGATCGCCATAGTCGGCGCCGCGGTCCTCGATCAGCTCGAACGCCGGCATGCAGGCGCCGACCGCCCCGGCGACGCTCTCACGCGTGTACGGCGCGCCGGACGCCGGCAGGTCCGCGCCAAGACGCACGCCGAGCTCGAACTCGAGGCCGAGGTGCATGAAATCGGCCATGCGCACGGTCGCGGGCGAGCGGTGCACGGTGCTGGCGAAGATCGCCCCGCCCGCCGGCTGATCGACCCCGCACAGCTCCTGCACCGCCCTTGAGGTCAGCGCGATCTTGTGCCCGGCGAGCTCCCCCCATCCGGCTTCGCGGAACAGCCGGTGCACCTCGTCCTGCACGTCATACGCTTCGTCGAGCGACGCGGGCGCCAGCTCGCCACGCAGCCGCTCGAACCGCCGCCGCTGCTCGTGCCCCTCGAAAATGTGCCGCGCGACCCGCGCGACCTTGCCCTGATCCGCCATTGGTCTACCCCTGCGCTCCAACTGGCCGATCTTAGCCCGGCCCGTGCCAGAGCATCACGCGGAAATGGCCGGCAAGGCTCGCGACCGCGCTTGAAGGCCCGGCAGCGCAGCAGCTCCTGGCGTTGGGAACGCGTCGCGCCTCAGCCGTTCGATCGACGGACCATGGTCCAGGCAGTTGCTGCCCGGGCGACGTGAGGCAATCGCGCAAGTGAGCTGCGCGGGACGTTGTAATTGACTCACCGTTGTAAGATGATAAGGCGGATAATCCCAGCAGTCAGCCGGGATCCGATTGATGGACCGCATTTTGGAGGGAGCCAAATGGGCAGTGCGCTTCGCTCATGCCCTGGCCGGGCATCTTTAGCCGCATTCGATCTAGACAACCAGACAACCAGCGCGCAACAAACCGCCCTTGGCCCCCCTTCGTGCTTCGCCATCGGCCCTGCAGGCGTGAGCTTGGCGAAAGCAACCTGGCTAAGGGCGATTGCGACAGCCAGAATCGCCCTCAACTCGGTGCTGAGCGACAACAGGCAGCACGATCCGCCACCTCCACCCAAGCCAGTGATCATGCATGCGCCTCATTTGCTGGCGACCGCGCTTGCAGTCGCGGCGTGCAGCACGCCGCCGTGGCGGACAATCGAGGTTGATCCTGACCACAGTGCTCAGGCTGGTCTGATCGAGCTTCCGCGGCACGTCATCGAAGTCGACCCGAGGGGCCGGGGTAATCCCATAAACGAACCGCTGATTCAGCAGCTTGCCGCCGAGGAGCTGGAGCGCCCGCTTTCCGAGAACGAGCTCACGGAGCGCGGATGTCCCGGAGTTGTTGAGCAGGACGATGAAGGAGTCCGCCTCCGCCAGCACTTCGTCTGCATTCTCGAGCATGCTCTCGACCGCCAGAAGAAGTGGATTGAGGCCCGACAAGGTGAACCGGCGCCGGTATTGAAGCTCGTCTTCTACTTCAATGGCGGTCTCAATGGCCGTGAGGACGTGCTGCGGACGGCTTTGGGCAGCTACGAACAGATGGATAACGAGGGGGTGTTTCCGATCTACATGGTCTGGCCGACCGGCGCCTGGGGAACATACTGGGAGGACGTAGGCAACATCCGCTCTGGCCGACGGACCAAGTGGTCCGATCTGGGTACCGCCCCGACGATTCCCGTGCGTCCGCTACTTGATTTCGTGCGAGGCCTTGCCGCCACGCCGCAGGCCTTGGGCACCTCTTTCGTCGAGTTCCAAAAGTCCCACCTCGGGCTGGGTAGTGAGCAGTATACCGTCGAGAGAGACAACGCTCTATTTGTCAGAGACAATCTCATCGACCCTGACCACAATCTCTACTACACTGAGCACGTAGACGAGGTCGATCGAGCCGGAAAGCCGATTGCGCGCGCGAGCAATTACTTCCGTTTCGCCGTGTTGTCGCCGTTTCGGACAATCTCGACTCCGCTCATCGGCCCCGGCGAGGCCGGATGGCGCAACATGGTCCGGCGCACGCGAACCTCCGTACGCGCAGTCGAAGAGTTTCCAGGGGAGTTCGACGCGGCCGACACCGATCTCGAAGCGCAGGACTGCGCGAACGACCTTCAGGGAAATGGGGCCAAGATGCGCCGATGCTATCCTCGCGGCGCCGGCGGCTTCGCACGTTTCTTTCAATGGCTGCAAAGTTGCGCCACTGGCGAGGCGCTCACCAAGAATGCAGATGGCTGTCCACTCGATGAGCCGAAAAAAGCAGAGGCGAAAGATTTGCTGGTGAACATGCGCATTACCATGATCGGCCATAGCATGGGTGCGATCGTGATCAATGAACTGGTGCAGCTGTTCCCCGATCTACCGTATGAAAA
This sequence comes from Pseudomonadota bacterium, assembly GCA_046732855.1. Lineage (GTDB taxonomy): Bacteria > Pseudomonadota > Alphaproteobacteria > Geminicoccales > Geminicoccaceae > JBKPNX01. The sequence goes on along the minus strand of JBKPNX010000123.1, from coordinate 9,162 downwards.
TCTCGTCTACATGGCGGGAGCAGCGAGCGTGCGCGACACGGCACGTGCCGTCACGCCCATCCTGCGCGAGAATCGGGGTTGCACCAAATTCTACAATCTCATGCTCCACCCGATGAACGATGCGCGCGAGCCGACTGCAGAGGGCTTCCTGCTGTCGGGCTCGTTGCTCGTTTATGTCGACGAGTTCCTCGAGACGCCGAAGACGCTTCCTGACCGAACGGTCGGGCAGTGGCGCAATATCAAGATGACGCGCCATCTTTTTCCGAGCCCGGCGCGCAAGTGGATGCTCTTCCACGTATTCGACCGTGAAGCCCAACCTATTATGGATCAGCTCGATTGGAACCCGACCAGGCATGGCGAGTTCAACGATCCGAATATGCCGTTCTGGCGCGAAGACTTCTGGAAGCCGCCCCAAGTTCAATTCCCCAGACCCGATGTCGAGAGCTGTGAGAACCTGTTCTTCAGCCGGTTGACGCCTAAAGCGGAGGAGGCGTCCGCCGACTCGTGGGGCCAGCTGCTCAAGCGCGCCGAAGCGGGCGAGACCATCCGAATCACCGGCGCCGACGGCCGGACCGTCGGCCGCCTCGTGCCGCCAACGCCCGAGGAAGCAGGCGCGCGCACCGAGGGTCGCTGAGCGGCGCGAGTGACGAGCGCCTGCTCGCGGTCGCTTATCCCAACCCAAACGGTCGCAGCAAGAGGTCCGGGCTGAGACGGCCACGCTCGAGGGTGCGGCGGGTCTCGAGCGCGATCACGAAGCACACGGGGTCCGGCTAAAAAGCATAGCGTGCTCTTGAGAAGGCAACCGCGGTCGTCCGAAAAGGCCGCACCGCCGCGAGTTGCTTACACCGCCTGAAGCGCTTGGGTGAGATCGGCGATCAGGTCCTCGGGGCGCTCGACCCCGACCGACAGGCGGATCGTCGCGGGCGTGATGCCAAGCTCGGCCTGGCGGTGGGGCGGGGTGTCGGATTGGGTCGTGGTGCCCGGATGCTCGGCCAGGCTTTCGGTGCCGCCGCGGCGATCACCGGAGGCAACGAAAGGTGTCAAGAACCAATTGCCTGTTTCAGACGGCCGCTGAATGGGCGGCCCAGGTGCACGTCAAGAAAAGCGCGGGCTGTCGTGGCCTTGGCTGTCTGCGCCACGGCCATCTCGGCCCGGCGGCGCGGCTCAATCAGGGACGATGGGGGGCCCGACTCACCGACGCCCTCCGCACCGCAAGCGCGATACACGGTCAATCCGGGAGGAAGTCCTGCTCCTGGACCTGCTCGGCGGAATAGGGACAGGTCGTCGGGAACGCGCCGTCGGGCAGGCCCGTCTCGTCGAGCGCGTTGGCGACGGCCGCGGGATATTCCTCCGCCAGCGCCTCTTCGAGATGGCTACGCAGGCTCGGGTTGCGGCGCAGCAGCTTCGCCAGATCGCGGCGCTGCACCCAAAGGGAGTTGCGCCACCTGCGCGCGCGCAGCCACGGCTGGAACTGTCATTTGAGCAGATGCAATAGGATCTGACGGATGCGGCTGTCCATCTGATCCCGCTCGCTCCGCCCCATGGCTTCGAGCTCCTCGGCGATATGCTGCCAGTCGAACCGATTGGGGCGCGCCGTCCGCAGGGCTGCCGCCTGCGCCTGCGTCCACGCGTAGAAGTCCTGATCGTAGGTCGAAGGGCGCATAGCCACGCCTCAGTCCGCCGCGTCCTGACGAATGTCGACGCGCTACCCGCAGGAATCAAGGCTTGGCAGCGCCGGTCACGAAGCCGTCGTCGAACGCGCCGGTGGTCTGTCAGAACGAGTTCGCGCACCGCCATGGCTGCCGTCGCGCCTACACCGCCTCGAGCGCCTGGGCGAGGTCGGCGATCAGGTCCTCGGGGTGCTCGACCCCGACCGAAAGGCGGACCATCGCGGGCGTGATGCCGAGCTCCGCCTGGCGCGCCGGCGGGATGTCGGAGTGGGTCATCGTGCCCGGATGCTCGGCCAGGCTCCCGTGCCGCAGAGCCTTACCGGGCGTCGATCGTAAACGGCTCCTGCCATAGCGTGGAATGGTCTTGCCTGCCCGTTGCCCATCACCCGCCGCCCGCGGCACCGCTTCCCGGGCCGATTGAGGCGGTTCGCCGCGGACACGGATTCCCATGGTCTCATGGACCATCCGAGCAAGTGATTAACGAGGATTGCTGAACAGATCCTTACCGCCGGCCACCGGAGGTGGTGGGATTGATTCAATTCCTAGCATGAGATAGACTGGACCTGCGCTTGGCCCGTCCGCGGTTGGCGGCGCGACCGGAGTAGCCCAGTGTACTCTTAACCGAACGAACCCAGGGGACCAGTTTGAATCCAACGGCTTAGCTTTTGAAGCCCCATGCTCACCCGCGGTATCTCGGCGCTCGAGACTTAACAGGGCCGAGGTGGATCGCGGCGCCACGCAGGCCCGATCGGCAGTTCCGGCGGCGCCTACACCCCTCGAGTGCCTGGGGCAGATCGACGATCGGTGGGGCGGGCAAAGGCAGCGCAGACTGTACACTGCACGAGCGAACGAACCCAAGAGATCAGCCGCAGTCGATGGTTTAGTATTGTGGCCCCGGTGCTGAAGGGGACCACGACGGCGCTCCAGGTTCAATCCGGCCGAGGTGGATCGCTGCGCCGTGCAGGCGGCTCGCAAGCCGTCGCGCCCTACACCGCCTCGAGCGCCTGGGCGAGGTCGGCGATCAGGTCCTCCGGGTGCTCGACGCCGACCGAAAGGCGGACCATCGCGGGCGTGATCCCGAGCTCCGCCTGGCGCGCCGGCGGAATGTCGGAGTGGGTCATCGTGCCCGGATGCTCGGCCAGGCTCTCGGTGCCGCCGAGGCTGACCGCGAGCTTGATCAGCTTGAGTGAGTCGAGCAGGCGGAACGCCTCGGCCTCGCCGCCGTGCACCTCGAACGAGAAGGTCGAGCCCGGCGCCTTGCACTGGCGCCGGTAGATCGCCGCGTCGGGATCGTCGTCCTCGAGAAAGCCGAGATAGTGTACCTTGTCGACCTTGGGGTGCTCGGCCAGGAACTCGGCGACGTAGCGCGCATTCTTCATTGCCCCGGTCATGCGCAGCTTCAGCGTCTCCAGGCTGCGCATCAAGAGCCAGCCGGTGTGCGGGTCGGACATGGTGCCGAGGATCGTGCGCATGCCGCGCACGCCCGCGATCAGGGCTTCCGACCCGAGGCAGGCGCCGGCGATCACGTCGCTGTGGCCGCCGACATACTTGGTCAGCGAATAGAGCACCAGGTCGGCGCCCTGCGCCAGCGGCTGCTGCCAGAGCGGGCCGAGAAAGGTGTTGTCGACGATCACCGGCGGCCGGTGGCCGGTCTTGCGCGCCAGGTTTGCCGCAACCTCAGCGCAAGCGGCGATGTCGACCAGACCGTTGGTCGGGTTCGCGGGGGTCTCGAGGTAGATCACCGCGATCCGCTTGGGCTCCTTGGCCGCACCGAGCGCCGCCGCGAGCGGGCGCCCCACGCCGCCGCTGCCGAACCCCTCCGGGCGGATGCCGAACTGCGGCAGGATGTTGTGCACCAGGAACTCGGTGCCGCCGTAGAGCGGCTCGCTGTGCACCAGCACGTCGCCCGGGCGCAGGAAGGTCCACAAGGCGGTCGAGATCGCGGCCATGCCGCTCGAGAACACAAGGGTCGATTCGGCGCCGTCCCACAAGCCCAGCCGGTCCTCCAGGATCTCGAGATCGGGGTTGTTGATCCGCGAGTAGATCAGCCCCGGCTCCTCCGCCCGCCCCTTCTCGCGCAGGCCGTAGGCCACCTCGAAGAACGCCTTGCCGTCCTCGGCGCGCTCGAACACGAAGGTCGAGGTCTGGAACAGCGGGCACTTGACCGAGCCCTCCGAGAGCCGCGGCTCGTAGCCGTAGCTCATCATCAGCGTCTCCGGGCGGAGCACATGGTTGCCGAGGGTGCGGGGGCGATACGGCTTGTCGGGCTTGGCCATGGTCGAATCCTCGCTGGCGCCGCACGGGCGCAGGTGCGGACAGCGCTCCTTACCACCGCCCGACGGCGTGGAGCAAACCCGCTGGTTGCGACCGGGGCGGCAAAGATCGCGCCGGTCGAATCCGCTGTACGGCAGTCGCCGCCTCGTGGTATGGGCGCGCCGCAACCAGGCGGGACACGGGAGCCGTGCCGGACGCTGGGGTCGCGCCGCCGGGCGAGGCCGTATCGGAGGGCGGATCGGGACCGCGCCAGGCGGCCGTGGGGACCCCTGCGGCAGACGCCGGGACACCTCATCCGCAGCCGCTGCGCACGTTCGCGCGTCGCTTCCTGCCGACCGGCGATCCGCACAGCCTGCCGGTCGCGCTGTTCCGCTATATCATCCAGTTCAGCCTGCCCCAGCAGGCGCTACTGATGGTCCTGACGCTCGCGTCGCTGCCGGTCTACTACGCCTCGCTCGACCTGCCCAAACAGATCGTTGACAAGGCCATCGGCGGCGCCCCCTCGGATTTCCCCAAATCGGTCGGTGTCGCCGGGATCGAATTCGGGCGGTTCAACCAGCTCCAGTATCTCGCCTTCCTCGCGGGCATCTTCCTGCTCACGGTGTTGATCAACGGCGGCTTCAAGTACGTCCTGAACGTGTACAAGGGCCGGCTCGGCGAGGCCATGTTGCGCCGGCTGCGCGCGCAGCTGCTGAGCCGGATCCTGCGTTTTCCCCTGCCGCAGTTCCGCCGGCTGTCCCAGGGCGAGCTGATCGCCATGATCACCGGCGAGGTCGAGGCGCTGGGCGGCTATTTCGGTGACGCCGTGGTCACCCCTCTGTTCCAGGCCGGGCTGCTGCTGACCGCGCTCGGCTTCATCTTCGTCCAGGACCTGGTCATGGGCTTGGCGGCGGTCGCGCTCTACCCGCTCCAGGCGTATTTTATCCCCAAGCTGCAACGCCAGGTCAATCTGCTCGGCTTCGCCCGGGTGCGCGAGGTGCGCAGCCTGTCGCAGCGCATCGGCGAAGTGACCAGCGTGATCGAGGACGTGCATGCCAATTATGCCGACCAGGCGCAACTGACCACGTTCGGCAGGCATCTCGATCGGATCTTTCGGATCCGCTACGACATCTACCGCAAGAAGTTCTTCATCAAGTTCCTGAACAACTTCATCGCGCAGCTCACGCCGTTCTTCTTCCTGTCGATCGGCGGCTATCTCGTGCTGCGCGGCAATCTGACGCTCGGCTCGCTGGTCGGCGTGCTCGCCGCCTACAAGGACCTGGCGCCGCCGTGGAAGGAGCTGCTCGATTTCTATCAGATCCAGCAGGACGCGAAGATCAAGTACGCGCAGCTGCGCGGCCAGTTCGATCCGCCCGGGCTGCGCCCGCCACTGGACGCGGAAGCGCCGGGCGACGAGGACTTCGTGCTGGACGGCGCCATCCAGGCCGAGGAGCTCGCGCTCGAGGACGACGGTGCCGTGCTGCTCGATCAGGTCTCGCTCACGGTGCCCCCCGGGCAGCACGTCGCGCTGTTGACCGAAGAGGGGCACGGCGGCACGGCCCTGTTCAGACTGCTCGCCCGGCTTGCCATCCCGACCAACGGTCGCCTGCTGCTGGACGGCCACGAGCTCGGTGCGATCTCCCGCGCCTGCTATGCCCGTCAGATCGTCGTGATCGGTTCCCCGGCGCGCCTGACCCAGGGCACCGTGGCGGACAATCTGCACCTGCGCCTGGGCGGCGGCGACCCGGATCAGGGCGCGCCGCAGCTGTCGATCGAGGCCGCGCGCGCCGCGTTCGAGCGCGTCGAGCTCTGCGACGACATGTTCCAGCTCGGCCTGCGCACGGTAGTCGATGCGGCGCGCCACGAGGCGCTGGTCGAAGCGGTGCTGGCCGCGCGGGCGGTCCTGCGCCAGCGCCTGCAAGATCAGGAGTACGTCGGGCTGATCGAGCCGTTCGAGCGTGATCACTACCTGGAGAATGCCACGCTCGGCGAGAACCTGATCTTCGGCGTGCCGCTGGCGCCGGAGTTCGAGGGCGCGGCGCTCGCGCGCAACGCGCTGGTGCGTCGGGTGCTGCGCGAGACCGAGCTCGAGGACGACCTGCTCGCGCTGGGCTGGGAGGCGTGGCGCAACCTCTCGGAGCTGTTCGGCGGATTGCCGCCGCACCATTCCTTCTTCGCCAATTTCAGCCCGCTCCGGCCGGAGGACCTGCCGCTGTATCGGCAGCGCCTGGGCTCGGGCGATCCCGCGTTGCCGGTCAAGCTCACGCGCGAGCGGCGCAGCCTTTTGCTCGGGCTCGCGCTCAATCTCGCGCCCGCGCGCGATCGCCTGGTCGAGCTGCCGGAACCGGTGATCGGCAAGCTGCTGCAAGCGCGCCAGCTGTTCGCGGCGAAGCTGCCGAAGTCGGCGGCGCACGCGGTCGAGTTTTTCGAGCCCGGCCGCTACTTGGCGCCGCTCAGCGTACGCGACAATCTGATCTTCGGCCGGATCGTGACCCGGCATGGCCGGGCGAATGAGCGCCTCAGGGAGCTGATCGCCTGGGTCGCCGACGACGGCGGGTTCCGCGATCAGGTCGTCGCGGCAGGGCTCGACTACACCGTCGGCATCGGCGGCGCCCATCTCACGCCGCAGCAGCGTCAGAAGCTGGTGCTGGCGGCGGGCCTGTTGAAGAGCGAAGCGGCGCGCCTGCTGATCGCCCATGCGCCGACCGGCGATCTCGAGCGCAGCGCGGCGCGGCGCATCCTGCAGCAGTTGCTCGAGGCCTATCGCGAGCGCACCGTGATCTGCGCGCTCGACGACCCGGGGCTTGCAGCGCTCTTCGAGCGCACCGTGGTGCTGAGCCAGGGCCAGGTGGTCACCGACGGCGCCTCTGCCGAGCCGGACGTCGCCCCGCCCCGCCACCGGGTAATCGACGCGGGTAAAGGCCGGCAAGATCTCACCTCTACCACCCGCGCCGCCACCGGGTGATCGATCCGGCTAAAGGCCGGCAAGATCTCACCTCTACTGGCCGCGCCTGTGGCCCGCCACCGGGGGTCGACCGGGAATGCCGTGGCCGGCGCAGATCTGACGGTTACGGGACGCCCGCGGCTTCCCCGACGCGCTTGAACACGCATCCGCCGGCCCCTCGAACTCGATCGAGCCTCTGTGGCTCTTGCCTGTCGCCTCGGGTGGTCCATCTGGCGGCCAAGTCCGGCGCAAACGGCTGGACGCGGCTCGGTCGAACCGGCAGCATGGGAGCGGCCGCTGCGGCGAGCCGCGGACTGCCGATCCGCCAAGCCACGGAGGGGAGCCATGACAGCCCAGCCCGAGCGTGACGTCGCGACCTTTGGCGGCGGGTGCTTCTGGTGCCTGGATGCGGTGTTCAAGGATCTGAAGGGAGTCGAGAGCGTGGTGTCGGGCTACGCCGGCGGCGACCTCGAGCACCCGACCTACGAGCAGGTCTGCGGCGGCCGCACCGGTCACGCCGAGGTGGTCCAGATCGCATTCGACCCGCAGGTGGTGACCTACCGCGACCTGCTCGATGTGTTCTTCACGATCCACGATCCGACCACCAAGGACCGCCAGGGCGCCGACGTCGGGCCGCAGTATCGCTCGATCATCCTGTACCACAGCCCCGAGCAGAAGGCCGCCGCCGAGCAGGCGATCGCCGACCTCGACGCCAAGGGCGTCTGGCACGCCCCGATCGTGACCGAGATCGCGCCGCTCGAGCAGTTCTACCCGGCCGAGAGCTACCACCAGGACTACTTCGAGCAGAACCCGCGCCAGGGCTACTGCAAGGTCGTGATCGCGCCCAAGGTCGCCAAGTTCCGCAAGGAGTTTCTAGAGAAGCTGAAGCGGTAGCCTGCACGAAAGTGATGGTGAGATCAGGGCACTGAGCAATTGGCACGTGATAAGGTTCAGCATCATTTCGTGCCGCGAGCACTGATTCAACGCTTCACCGGGCCGAGCGGACACATCGCGACTTTTGACGCTGCTGCGGACAATGTTTTTCTAGCAAATTCGAGAAATGCCTTTGTCCAGCGAGACTACTACTCGGTGTTCACCTGGGACGGACCCGAAGACAGAAATACGCTTGAGAACTACATGATGGAAGTCGAGAATTTCGGACTGGAGGGTGTCTCAACGCTGGTGGAAGAACGGCGGTTCAACGAGGAGATCCGGGCACGAATTGCCGCCCTATGGAGTCTGCAGCTCGTGCGGACACCTCCCGCGCGCGAGGCAGCCGAAGCGGTCATCAAAGGGCAAGTCAAGAATGTCCTTCGAGTGCTCGAAAAGAGGCGCATGTTCGGAGTGATTCCCGAGGCCCTAAGACCGCTCGGCGAGACTTTGTCGGAACTTGTCGAGAATGGAGCAATCGACATCAAACTCCTTCCCCAGGTCGGCTTGATGAGCCTAGCTGCGTTTTCGAAAAGATACTTGATGTGTTACTCCGCATGAAATGGTCTGTCTTGATTTCTGACCGGCATTACTTTTGCCTTTCGGATAACCCATGTGCGATATATGATTGTGAATACGCTCGAACCGGGGGAATGAATCTGGTCGCCCCGGGCACCGAACTGAGTTTCCCGGTGGCCAAGGACGTGTGCGTGGTGGCAACGAGGTATCTTGCGGATGGGAGCTTCATTCAGGCGCGAAGGGCGGTAGCTTGTGAGTTAAACAGGCGGACGGCTATCTTCGGACAGAGATTTTTTGGATTGCCCATGATTGATCAAGCCATGATTGACTTTTTCAAAAGGTACGCAGTTGGGTATCCAGTGGCAGCGATCGAACAGATCGAGAGCGAGAATGACGGGAGGCTCAAGGCACTGACAATTTTCAAAAGGGGATTTTCTAGTTCGGGAATCGAGAGACTTTATGTGACCAACTGTAGGCCTCTTTCGGCTTTGATCGGATAATGGGTTTCCAGATGTGGTGCTGCCATGCCTCGGCCTGCGGTGGGTACGTCGGTCTGGTCGTGCTAGCCAAACTTCTTCCACGGCGCCGCTGCTATGGAGTGGAGGGGCAAGGGTTGCCATGACCAAATCTGAAAAGACCGGCCTGCGCCGGGGTCTGACCTACTATGGGGACCCGGACTTCGCGCTCTATCTCAGGCGCTCGTTCGTGCGCTCGATGGGCTACGGCGAGGCGATGCTCGAGCGGCCGGTGGTCGGCATCTGCAATACCGCGAGCGGGTTCAACAACTGTCATCGCCTGCTGCCCGAGCTGATCGCGGCCATCGAGCGCGGCGTGCTCGCGGCCGGC
>JBKPNX010000122.1:0-22160 GCA_046732855.1 Pseudomonadota bacterium | reverse complement strand
TCGCAGCGGAACAGCTGCAGAAACGTGCCGAGAGCTACGACGAGGGAGCGGAGCTGCTGCGCGGGCTGATCGCGCGCGTCAACAGCTCGGCCGGGACGACGGAAAGCAGCGGCAGCTGATGGTGTCCTGGCCTGCCCTGTGGCGGAGTGGCTCGCCCGGAGAAGGCAAAAGTTGTGTCGCACGGCAGGGGTGGATTGGCGCGAGTCTGAGTGCGTCGCCCGCGCGGCGGCCAAGCGGTGGCAGACGCGACGGCACAGACGGCGGTGCGCAGCGATTGGCGGGCACCGTGTGATTCACGATGCCGCTCCTCCGTCGGGCGGCCCGATGAAGCCAATTCATCAGGTCAGCGAGCGATGGCGGGGCGTCCGGTCCCTGCGCTGCGGAACCTTTTTCGGCTGGGGCTCTTTCCAGCAAGAGCATCGCTCGGCCAGCCGAACGATGCCGTTTCCGCCTGTTACGGGAGCCTCTCCATGCGCCTGACATTCGGCGTCCTGGCCGCCATTGCCGGCTCTGCGGTATTGGCCGCTCTGCCCGCAATCGCCCAGAACCGCACCCCCCTGGAAGTTGCAGGACCCGAAAAGCGCCAATGTCGAAATCGTGGGCGACGTGCTCGAGCCGAAGCAGCTCGAGCCGAGCGATGATCGCCTCGCCCGCCTCACTCTGCCGGACGGCTTCAAGATCGGCGTCTTCGCTCGTGATCTGATCAACCCGCGCATGATTGCGGTGGCGGACGACGGCACGATCTACGTCACCCGGCGGGCCGTAGGCGATGTCGTCATGTTGCGGGATGAAGACGGCGACGGAAAGGCGGATGTCCAGCAGACGGTCGCGTCCCGTCCGATGATGCACGGTATCGCGATCGACGGCGGCACCGTTTACCTCACGACCGTGGCCGAGGTGTACCGGGCTCAGATGCTGGAGGACGGCACCCTAGCTCCCCTGGAGCGCATCATCGACGATCTGCCGGCCGGCGGGCAGCATCCAAACCGGATGATCGTGGTCGGCCCGGACGGCAAGCTTTACGTTTCGGTTGGCTCGACCTGCAACGCCTGCGCCGAGACCGACCCCGAGAACGCGACCATCCTTCAGGTCGAACCGACGGATCGTCCCGCACGATCTTCGCGTCCGGGCTGCGCAATACCATCGGCTACGGTTTTCACCCCGAGACGGGCGAGCTCTACGGCATGGACCATGGCATCGACTGGCTCGGAGATAACGAGCAACAGGAGGAGCTGAATCACATCGTGAAGGGGCACAAGTACGGCTGGCCCTACGTGTTCGCCGACTCCAAGTACAATCCGCAGGACGAGCCGCCCGGGGGCATCTCGATGGCCGAATGGGCGGCGCAGAGCACGGGAGCCGGTCGGCCTGTACACCCCGCACGCCGCGCCCATGCAGCTGGCCTGGTACACCGGCGAGCAGTTTCCTCCGGAGTACAGGGGTGATGCCTTCGTGGCCATGCGCGGCTCGTGGAACCGCAAGCCGCCGTCTGGCTATGAGGTCGTGCGCATTCGTTTTGAGAACGGCGAGCCGGTCGGCTTCGCACCGTTCGTCACGGGGTTTCTCATGAAGACGGATGACGGCGGCTGGGGCCAGTTGGGCCGCTTGGCCGGCCTCGCCATGGCGGCCGACGGCGCGCTCCTGCTGGCCGATGACACGAATATCGAATCAGCTACGAGGGCGGCCGGGAAACCGCCCAGCAAGGCACTGGGCCGGACCAGCCGACTAATCTGGCTGGGTCCGAGGTCCGCGTCGTACCGGCGGGCGGGCCGCCCACGCCTCCGAAGAAACCGTCGGACCAACTCGCGGCGTCCATCGTCGGCGCGGCCGACGGCACGATCGACGTCACTTCGCGCGCCTTCAAAAACGGGGAGCCGATCCCCGGGATCTACGCCGCCGAGCAGCAGAACATCTCGCCCCCGCTCGAGTGGGCCAAGGGGCCGGAGGGCACGCGCTCCTACGCGGTCGTAATGGAAGACCCGGACGCGAGCCGCGATCCCCCGTTCGTGCACTGGGTGCTCTACAACCTGCCGCCCGATCTGATGAGCCTGCGCGAGGGCGTGCCCGCTCAGCCGCGCCTCGAGCTCCCGCAGGGAGCATTGCAGGGGGTGAACGACCGAGGCTCCCTCGGCTACTTCGGGATGCGGCCGCCGAAGGGCGACCCTGGGCACCACTACCACGTTCAGGTCTTCGCACTGGACGCGATGCTCGAGCTGCCGCACGGGGCGAGCCGCGCCCAGCTGCTCGATGCCATGCAGGGGCACGTTCTCGCCCAAGGAGAGGTCGTCGGCACCTACAAACGGTTGTGAAGCGATCGCGGTGACCGCAGTCCGGGAATGCTGCTCCGCAGCGCGGGCGGAACAGCCCATTCCAGCCAGTCGGCCCGACCGCGGCCCGTTCGGGATCGAGAGAACGTTGGTTTGAGGAACGAGCCGCATGGCTCGCTAGCAAGCTTCCGAGCGGCGGTTTCGGGGTGGCAAGCGCTGAAGGTGACGATGGTCGACTATCCCCAGCCCTGCGACTCCTGACCACTCCCGAAATCGTTCACCCGCGCGCCGGTGCTACACGCGCGGCACGAAGAAAAACTCGCCACCCTCGTGTCCGGCGAAGCGGATGGGTGCGTATTCCGGCACCTGCTCGAAGCGTACCTGCTCGGCCGCATAGGTGACCCGCGCCTGGACCTCCTCATGCACCCGCTGGCCTTCGAGCAGCCCGTCATTCTCGGCCAGGACTGCGAGGAACGCCTTGGCGAACACCGAATTCTGACCGCCGCCGCTGTCGAGGGTCGGCTGCAGCCCGCCGGACGTGAGCGCGGTGCGCGAGCGCTTGCTTTCGAGCGCGCGCAGCCGGGCGGTCCACTCGCTCTCCGTAAGGCCGGTGCCCAGCCGGGCCAGCGAGGCGCGCGTCAGCGAGCCCGAATAGCAGGAGTCCGCCACCACCAGGACGTGCTTGGCGGCGACCGCGTTGAGGACGTCGGTTATGTCGGCGTTCGAGATCCAGTTTGCGGTGCTGTCGGGCTCGGCATCGACGGGCAGCCAATGGCCACGCTGGTTGACCCGATCCAGCTCGCCATGACCGGCATAGTAGATGAGCAGATTGTCCTCGGCAGTGAGATTGGCCCGGTACGCGTTCAAGGCTGACAGAATCTGGTAGCGATTGGCATTGCGCAGCAGGGTAACCTTGAATCCGTATTTCTTCGCGAGCAGGCCGGCGACCCCTTCGGCATCGGCGACCGCGGTCTCGAGGCTCGGCAAATGCGGGTAGCGGTCGTTGCCGATCACCAGCGCATGATAACGACCGAAGTCGAACGGCGGGACCCGCGGCGGGCCGAGCGCCGGCCCGGCCGTCGTGGCGATGTCGGAGGGCGGACCCGGCGCGGATTCCGGGGTAAGCGCGAAACTCAGATCGCCTCTCTGCCCGCGGTTGTCGATCGCTTTGATGGACACTTCGACGCCCGACGCCGGCACCGGCATGGTGGTGCGAAAGACGTACTGATCGTTGAAGTCCTGCGGGCGATCGTTGATCAGCAGGCTGAGCAGTCCGGCCGGCGCGGCAACCCGACCGACCAGCGGCCGCCCGTCCAGCCCGGCCCGCGTGCGGATCACCGGCAAGCCCTGGGTCAGCGGCAACGTGGGCTCGACCATGGTGATGGTCGGCCCGGCGAGCGCGATATCCGCCTGCCGATTGAGCTGCTCCAGTTGCTGGCGTCGCTCCTCGATCGCCTTGTTCAGCTCGGCGATCTGCTGATCCAGCTGGCCCACGCTGCCGAGCTGCGCGGCCTGCGCTGCGATCGCCGCCTCCCTGTTCGCCAGCTGGTCCTGCCGTTCGAGCACTGCGCCCGCCTGCTGGTGCAGCTCAGCCTCCTGCTCGCGCAGCCGCTCGGCGCGCGCTGCGACGTCGGATTCCAGCTGCTCGATCCGTGTCGCACGTGCCCCGACCGCGGCTTCCTGTTCGCCCAGCCCGGCCTGCCGTGCCGCGATCTCGCTCTCGAGCCCCGCGATCCTCGCCTCGCGCGCCGCGACCTCTTCTGCCTGCCTCTTGATCACCGCCTCACGCGCCGAGACTTTGGCGCTTGCCGCCTCGACCTCGCCTTGGCGCGCCAAGACGGCCGTCTCCCGATCGGCCAATGCCGTCGCGCGCTGGGCCAGCGCGGCTTCACGATCCGCAAGGATCGCCTGGGCCGCGGCCTGCTGCGCCTCCGACGCAGCAAGAGCATCGCCGCGCTCCGAGAGTTCCAGCTGGCGCGTGCGCAGGTCATTCAGCAGCGCCTCGACTTCAGCCGCGGCCTTTTCCGTCGCCGCCTGGGCTTTCCGCGTCTCGAGCGCTTTCTGATCGGCCGCGAGCTGCCGACGCTCGGCGGTCAAGGACGCGCGCTCACCCTCCAGCTCCTCGACCGTGTCAGCCAGCCGCCCCCGGTCCCGCTCCAGCGCCTGCCGGTCCGTCGCGAGCTCCTGCCGCGCGCGCGTCAGCTCGGCACGCTCCGCTGTGCTGGCCGTGGCCGCCTGCTCCATCATCTGCTGCCTGGCCCGATCCAGCGCTGCCCGTTCGTCAGCCAGGCTCTGGCGCAGGCGCGCCAGCTCGGCGCGCTCTGCCGCGTTGTCCGCCGTAAGCTGACCCGCGGCCTGCTGCCGCTGCTTCTCGAACGCCACACGCTCCGCCGCCAACTCGGCGCGGGCGCGTTCCAGCTCGGCGCGGGCGCGCTCGACTCCGGCGCGATCGCCCGCAGGAGGGGCCGGCGCTGCGGTTCGGTCAGTCGGCACGTCCCGCAACCGGTTCTGCAGCTCGCCGATTTCGCGCCGCAGCTGGTCCGCCTCGCCCGCGTGCGTCGCCGCATGTTGGCGCAGGCTCTGGAGCTCGCCGGCCACGTCCGTCGAGACCACGTAGGTCAGACCCGCGACAGCGAAGCCCGAAGCCCGGCGATACCAGTTGAGCGCCAGCACCTCGTCCTCGGGCACCCCGAGCCCCTGCTCGTAGAGCTGCCCGAGATTGATCTGCGCAGGTGCGTAACCACGGTCCGCGGCGCGCCGGTACCACTCTGCGGCAGCGGCGTAATCCGGCGTGCCGCCTGGACCCTTCTCGTAGATCTCGCCGACGTAGGTCTCCGCCTTCGGATCGCCCTCCTTCGCCGCCTCCATCCAGACTGCGAGCGCGGTTCGATAGTCAGCGCGATCGTATGCGACGTATTCGCCGCCGCGGATCTCGCAGTCGACACCCGAGGTACGGATCGGCTGGCGCGCGCCGAGATAGGTCAGCTGCCGCCCGAGCCGCTTGATCCGCGCTGGCAACAGGCAGTCCACCATCAGGAACTCGTCGGGATTGCCGACGCTCGGTCCGGTATCCAGAGCGCTGAGGTCGCCCACCTTGCCGCCGGCCGACGGCACCGCCGGGCCCGAGCCGGGGGCCTGACACCCAGCCACGGCGCCGACGATCAGGCCCGCCAAAGTCACCGCCAGGAGCATGGCTCGCGCCGCGCGGCTCGGTGGAATCCTTGCCTCAGAGCAACGCATCTTCTCATGCCTCCTTGGACAGATGAGGTACACTGCAGCGCCGCCGCGGTCGCGACCCGCTGGCGTGTATCGAGTCATTCCAGGGTTTCCTGGCACCAGCGGCCATGCGGCGCTCAAAAGTCTTTGCGCAAGCCGAAGGTGATCTGGTGCACGGTGAAGTTGTCGAGGCCGACCGGCGCGGCATAGTCGACGAATGCCGCCCATCCGCCGGCGAACTGCGCCGCGACGCTGGCACCGAGCACGCCGTAATCCCTGGTGACCCCTTCCGAAGTGATCGAGAACCTCGACAGGCCCGTGGGATCGTTCGCGTACACGACATCGGGGCCAGAATCGTCCGCGAATTCGTGCACCCAGCGGGCGTTGACTCCCGGCGTGACGATGCCGATCCTGGTGCTGATCGCATAAGTTGCCTCGAAGCCGACGTTCGATGTCAGCGAGTCGGCATTGAAATCGTCGTATTTAAGGTCCAGCCCTTGCGCGCCGTGCTCGGAGAAACCGTCGATCTCGGCCCGCAGGTATTCGATGCCCGCGATCGGCGTCACGGTCAGGCCCTCGACCTGCTTGGGCGTGTAGTCGTATCCGACGCGGGCAGCGATGCCGTACTCGAAGGCGTCGAAGTTCCCTTTGGCGGTGCGCACGATATTGTTGCCGGCAAAAACGTTGCCACTGTTGTTGTTGGCGATGAAGATCTTGCGCTTGGAATCGAAGTCGGCCCACCCCAGGGTGCCGATCGCGTCGGTGAACAGACCGAAATCGAAAGTGTAAGTGCCGAACAGCGAGAACGCGTAATTGTCGCTGTCCAGGTCCTGCCCGCGCGGGGACCTAGCCGTGTGATTGAAATCGACGTCATAGTACGAATAGCCAAAGGCGGCGCCGAACACGAACGCATCCGTGAGGCGGTAATCCGCGCCGATGCTGAGCCCGGTGGTTTGGAAATCATAGCCGTCGACTTCTCCGGTGTCATCCTTATCGCCGAGAATCACTCGACCGGTACCAAATACGCCAAGATCGCTGAGGAACGTGCCTTCGGTTTCTTGTGCCGGCAGGATTTTAACGTCGGCCAGATCGTTGGCGGCGAGCAGCTTGTCGCCATCGCTGAAACTGAGGCCGGCCAGACTGAGGCCGGGCCCTACGGTGCCGGTGCGGATCGCATCGATGCGCGCCGTCAAGCTGCCGACCAGGGTATCCTGCACCTCCACGATCTGCTGCTGCGGCGCCTGCAGTTCCTCGCCATTGATGGTCTGCAATGCATTGTTGGTCTCCGCCGCATCGAGGCCCAAACTCTGCGGCGTCGATTGGTCGCCATTTATTTGCAACGCGGTCTGGACCATCGACGAACAGACTCGCTCGAGGTCGGCCTCATTGCCCTGCAGCTTACTTCGATTGGTCGCGAGGGTGGGACAGACGGCATCGATCGACTTGGCCATATCCTGCTGAGCGACGTTTTGACCAGGCAACTTTACCAGAGCATCCGCGGGTCCCTTGGGCGTAAAAGTTTGCGCCAGCGACGGCAGCACGCCGAGGGCTACGACGGCTAAGCCCGCCGTCAGCGCGCCGACAACGCTCCAAGCGAGACACAAAAGACGAATATCGGAACTCCACAGGCGCCTCCCGTTCGTACCCATGTTGCTTTCCCCCCAAATCTCGCTCTCCGGCGCTGAAAGCCCAAGTCCCTATGGTCGACGGTGGGTCTGCGAAGCGGGCGCGCGGAATCTGCGGCCCCACATCGCCCGGTGACGTCGCCGGGGTTGATGCGTAGGTCGAGGCGTTCGTCAATCCGCCGGTCAGCCTTATGCTCGATGAGGCGACGCTGGGCCCGGCTCGCTGCGAGCGCAGAGCCGATAAGACTGGCGAACTCGACGAGCATGTCGTCGCTTGCGGGCGCGGCGAGGCGATCTGTGCGGCGGGCGAGCGCCGGCGCGGTCAGGTGCTCGCGCAGAGCTTCGAATCGGGCGTGCGTTCCCGCCTCGTCGGCTTCGATCAGCCGGCTGTGACCGATCACGTCGGCGGCCAGGATCGCCGCCACCCTCCCTTCGACTCCCGACAATTCCACGGGAGTCCTCCTCAAATCGAGGTTGCGATGTCGATTTAACGCCTACGTTGCCTCGATCATACTCCGGTTCGCGGCCTAATGTGAAGCTATTTGGGCAGTCGGGCGCTCGCCGGCCCGACGGTGGCGGATGATCTTCGCGCCGCTGACCATGGTGGAATGCCGCCAAGCGGGCAAAGTGTCGACCTCGGCTCCGAACGATCGTCTCGGCCAGCCCGGTCACACTCTTCGGGGAGGATGCGTGCTAATGATCGGCGCCGTGCAGGAGCGTCGTGGCGATGCCCGTCTGGTAGTCGCGACCCTCGACGGTCAGAGCGGGCAGACCGGCGCGGCCGTCGCGCAGGAGGCCTTTGCGCGCCAGGGCGTTCAGGACGTTCGGATTGCCCAGGCCGGTGGCGTCGCGCGCAAAGACCACCGCCCCGCCGACGTGCAGGTGGCCACCATGCCGGTGCGGCAGCGTGTGGATCGACACCGACCCATCCTGCTCCGGCGGGTCGGCGAAGTCCGGCTGGCGCGCGATCGCCTGCAAGACCGCCAGCGTCCTCAGCTGCAACGCGTTCAGCTTCTTCGGGTTTGGGCGCACGGCGAGAGTGTTCCACGGATGGAGGTGGCGCGGGTGCGGGCGCCGCAGCATAGGACCCGATCCCGACCGACGAAAGCGCGGGAGTTGGCACTGAATGACACGAAGAGCGCGCGCCTGCGGGTATCTGGCAGAAGCGGCGGCGCGTAGATCGGGTCCCTCGCCTCCCTGCCGAGCCCGCTTGTCGAGATCCTCAAACGGAACGACAGGCGCGACGCCGCGGGGGGTCGCGCCTCGGGCTTGCTGGCCGCGCGCCGCCCTGCCCGGGTTAACGGGTCGGCAAGGGTGGCGGTGCTATGGCCGGGGAACTCGAGGATCGCGATAGCTGTACGCGCCATCCAGGCGCTGTGATTATCCAACTCGCCGGGCCCGCCCAGTTCCGGGCGGGCGCCCGCTCGCGGCGCAAGAAGGGAGATGTGGAGCGTGCTTGGCAGCCTGGTCCGCAATTTGCTGCTGTTGCCGTTGAACAGCGTTGTCGAGAATCTGTCCTATCCGGCGTTGCTTCTGTTCGTGCTGGTGCTCCTCGGCCATTCCACCGGTCTGATCGCGCCGCCGGGCTGACGCGGCCTCCGGCGCGCCGCCCCACCTGCGGCGCGACGAGGCTTGAGGTCCTGTCCCGCCCGACCCATTTGTTGGACGGGCCCGACTCGGCGGTCGAGGCTGGGCCCGGAGTGGCTGGTCACGCCCTCGCGCGAGGAGCGGGCAGCGTGATGTTCGATATCTTTCCACGGGACAGGTTCGCCGACCGATCCGAGGCGGGGCGCCGCCTCGCCGAAGCGTTGCAATCCCTGAAAGATCAGCGGCCGGTGGTGCTGGCGCTCCCGCGCGGCGGCGTGCCGGTCGCCTACGAGGTCGCCAAGGCCCTGCGTGCGCCGCTCGATCTGGTTCTGGTGCGCAAGATCGGCGCACCGTTCCAGCCGGAGCTCGCGATTGGCGCCGTGGTCGACGGCGAGCGCCCGGAGCTGGTGGTCAATCGGGACGTGGTCGACGAGTACCGCATTTCCGAGGAGTACCTGGAGAGCGAGCGCCGGCGCCAGCTCGAGGAGATCGAGCGCCGGCGCCAGCTGTACCTCGCCGGCCGGCCGAACGCCGAGGTGCGCGACCGCACGGCGATCGTGATCGACGATGGCATCGCCACCGGCGCGACCATGGCGGCGGCCCTGCGCGCCACGCGCCGCGCCGACCCAAGCCGTCTGGTCCTGGCGGTGCCGGTCGCGCCCCCGGACACGCTCGAGCGCCTGCGCCCCGAGGTCGACGAGGTGGTGTGTCTGATGGTGCCGGACTTTTTGGGCGCGATCGGCTCATTCTACCGGGATTTCCGCCAGCTCGACGATGACGAGGTGATCACGCTGCTGCAGCAGGCCGCGCGCTGGGCCGGCAGCGGACCGACCACCACTTGAGTTCACGCCCCGCCCGGGCCAGGGCGCATCCCGCGTCGCTGAGAGAAGCAGACGGTCGGCTCGTCGTGATCCGGTTCATAGCATCGACGCGGCTTGGCCTGCAGAGGTGCAGGTGAGATGGCAGGAGGGACGCGCCGGGCTCGCTCTACAACATGCTTGGCGGGGAATGAGGTGCAGTAGACGCCGCGGGCTCGGCGCCCGAAGCGGTCGCGCTGGAGCGGCGTCAGCCTTCGGCCAGGCGGTTGATCTTCGCCGCCATGATGAAATCGTTCTCGTGCAGGCCCTTGATCTTGTGGGTGTGGAGCGAGACGCTCACGTAGCCCCAGCCGAAGGCAATGTCGGGGTGATGGCCCTCTTCCTCGGCCAGCGCACCGATCCGATCGACCAGGGCGAGCGCGTCCTTGAAGGTCTTGAGCTGGAACTTGCGCTCGATGCGCCTGCCCTCATCCAGCAGCGCCCAACCGGGCACGTCGCGGAGATACCGCTCCGCCGTGGCTCGTTCCAGCGGCGGCACGCCGCTGCGGCATGGCGTGCAGGTCTTGCCGGCCAGCTCGGTCATGGATTCCCTCCGCCGCACGTGTTTGGTGCAAGTGATATGGCGTCCAGGAGGACGACGGCCACGGATCGCGGCGCGGGCTCCATCACGCCACAGGCGCCCCAGCCGGCACCCACCCCAAAGCTGCGCGTATCAACGCTCGACCGCCATGCCGCCGCGCAGGGCCTCCAGCTCGCGCTCGGCCATGCCGGGGCGGCCGGCCAGCAGCTCGGCGAGCTCGGCCGGCGAGATGGCCCGGTTGTCCTTCAGCAGCCAGTAGCCGGGGTACTCCCAGTCGGGGATCAGCCAGGTCCGCAGCTCGACCCGCGGCACCTTGTGCTTGAGCGTCCAGTCGCTGCCGAGCACGCGCAGCGCCTCCGGCGGGATCACCACGTCCACCTGCCGGCCCGACAGGTCCATGCCGCCGTCGGCCAGCTGCGCCAGCTCGTCCTCGCCCTCGAAGCCGACCGCGGTGGCCCCGGCCTTGAACAGGCGCGCCCGCTCGACATCGAACCCGGCGCAGTTCGGCGTCTCGCCCTGAATGCGCGCATGGAAGACGTACTCGCTCCACGCCGCGAAGATCTCCCCCTCGAGCGCCTCGAGCGTGGCGTGTCCCAGCGTACGCCCGGGGAACCAGGGCGTGTCCTCCATGTGCCGCACCCAGTCGCGATAGTCGACCTCCTGGCGGGCGACCTGCTCGGGCGGGCTCAGATGCGCGTACTTGCCCCAGCCGGGCACCGCGCCCGGGCAGCCGGAGGCGTGCGCCTCGATCACCGCATCGAGATAGGCGAGACTGAGCGCGCGGCACCGCTGCCATGCGGCGCGCACCTCCGGCGCCTCGTTGACGTTGTGGCCGCGGCGGCGGCGGATTTCACGCAGCCTCTGCCGTTGCTCCCGGTCCATCTCGAGTCCCTAGCCCGCGCTCGGTCCGGATCACGATATCAGGCCCGGCAACGCACGCAACGGAACCATGCCAGTGGCCAAGCCGTTCACTCCGCACTAAACTTACGGCCCTAATGGGGTCTCGGGCGGCCGGCTCGAGGCGGAACGCGGGCCAGCGAAGCGCCATGATCGGCGACCAGATCCGCAAGATCCATCTCGACGAAGACGAAGACTTCTCCGAGCGGCAGTCCTATGGCCGCCGGGTGGTCACCCCGGTCCGCTACTCGACCGATCCGCGCGACGTCGGCTGGGTGCGCCAGAACATTCCCTGTCAGACCGCGTGCCCGGCGGACACCAACGTGCCCGCGTACATTCAGATGATTTTGGAGAACCGCTACGGGCGCTCCTACGAGCTCAACCGCATCGCCAATGTCCTGCCGGGCACGCTCGGCCGGATCTGCTCGCGCCCGTGCGAGGACGCCTGCCGCCACGGCTGGCCGGGCAACGGCGCGCCGGTCAACATCTGCCATCTGAAGCGCGCCGCCGCCGACCACAAGCCGAGCGGCCATCGCATCACTGAAAACCTGTTCACCCCCTCGGGCAAGCGCATCGCGGTCGTCGGCGCCGGCTCCGCCGGCATCGCCGCCGCCCACGATCTGTCCATGCTCGGTCACGACGTGACCATCTTCGAGCAGGAGCAGATCGCCGGCGGCATGCTGTACTACGGCATCCCCGAGTTCCGGCTGCCGCGCGACGTGCTCGCGATCGAGGTGCGCAATGCCCTGCGCTTGGGCGTCGACCTGCGCGCCGGCGTCGCGGTCGGCAACGGCGAAGGCGACGTGCGGCTGTCCAGTCTGCTCGAAGAATACGACGCGGTGCTGCTCGCGACCGGGTGCATGGCGGCGATCCGCCTGCCGCTGCGCGGCGTCGACGACGCCGCTGCGGATCCGGTGCGCCGGATCCCGAATGCCGAATACGGTCTCGACTTCCTGATGGAGTTGCACCGCGGCGAGACGAAGGCGGTCGGCAATCGGGTGGCGGTGGTCGGCGCCGGGTTCACCGCGCTCGATTGCGCGCGGGTGTCGCTGCGCCTCGGCGCCAAGGACGTCACCATCCACATGCGCACGACCGAGGAGTACATCCCGGTCACCAAGGAGGAGATCCACGAGGCCAAGCGCGAGGGCACCAAGATCCTCGGCCTGCGTACCCCGGTCGGGCTGATCACCGACGAGCAGGGCCGACTCACGGGGGTGCAGTTCGTCCAGAACCGGCTCGGCGGCTGGCGGGCTGGCGGCAGGCGGCAGGCGATTCCGATCGAAGGCTCGGAGTTCATCGAGCCATGCGACACGCTCCTGATCGCGATCGGTCAGAAGACCGTCAACGACTACCTCGACGTCGAGGTCGCGCTCGACCGCTGGGGCGCCGTGCAGGTCGACGAGCACGGGATGACCTCGGTCGAGGGCCTGTTCGCCGCCGGCGATTTCGTGATCGGCGCCTCGACCGTGGTCGAGGCGGTCGGCTTGGGGCGCAAAACCGCGCTCAAGATGGACACGTGGCTGATGGGCCGCGAGCGGCGCAAGCTCGTGGTCAAGATCGAGCCGGTCGAGGAACCGCGACGCGATCGCTCCTGGGACTTCATCCCGCCGCAGCACATCCCGATGGAGCCGATGAAATCGCGCTTCGATACGCTCGAGCTCGAGGCGGAGAAGGGCTACGACCCGGACCTGGCCGTGGAAGAGGCGAAGCGCTGCTATCTCTGCCACCACAAGTACGAGATCGATCCGGACAACTGCATCTATTGCCGCGCCTGCATCGAGGTCGCGCCGCGCAACTGCATCAAGCTGGTGAGCGGGGTCCAGATCAAGGAGGACGGCAGCTACGGCGAACTGCAGGAGACCAGCCAGTGGGACCAGGTCGGCGCGATCTGGATCGACAACAACGAATGCATCCGCTGCGGCGCCTGCTACATGGTCTGTCCGACCAGATGTATCTCGATCACCAAGAACGAAATCTTCTATCAGGACGTGTGAGGCGGTCGGAGCCGCCCTCCCCATGGCGGCTGACCGGCACCACGTGATCATCGGCAACGGCGTCGCCGGCGTGCAGGCCGCGACCGTCCTGCGCGAGCGCGATCCCGACAACCGCATCACGATCGTCTCGATCGGCGGCCTCCTGTTCTACGATCGCTACCAGCTGCCGCAGGTGTTCGAGGGCAAACGGGACTGGCGGGCCTATCTGGTCCACCCGCCGGACTATTATGACGACCGGCGGATCACGGTGCGGCGCAAGTGCCGCGTGATCCAGATTGACCCCCGGCGCCGCGTCCTCACGCTGGCGCACCGCGAAGAGGTCGGCTACGACACGCTGCTGATCGCGAGCGGCGGCGGCAGCTACCTGCCGCCTCGACTGAGCGAGTACAAGCCGCTGTTCAACTATTTCGGCACGTACAGCGCCGCGATCGCCACGGCCGCAGCGCTGCCCGAGGGCGGCACCGCGATCCTGCTGGGCGGCGACATCCTCGGCATCGACGTGGCTCATGCCATTGCCGCGAGCGGGCGCCCGGTGATCCTGCTCGCGAGCGAGCAGCTGTTCTGGCCGCACAAGGTGGCGCCCGAAGACCGCGCGCCGCTGATCGAGGCGCTCGAGGAAGCGGGCATCGAGGTGCTCGAGGAGGGCACGATCGAACGGATCGAAGGCGGCAGCAACGGCGGCCCGGCCCGGCGTGTGGTGCTGGCGGACGGTCGAATCATCGCCGGCGACGTGGTGATGCCGTTCTTCGGTCTGATGCCCTCGCTCGAGTTCATGGTCGGCTCTGGCGTGGACATCGAGCGCGGCCTGCTGGTCAGCCCGACTCTCAAGACCACCGATGCTCACATCTGGGCGGCGGGCGACGTCTGTCAGATCTGGAGCGCGGAAGACAACGCATACCGCTTCTACTACGGCTGGAAGAACGTCAAGGCGATGGGCGAGCTCGCGGCGCGCAACATCAGCGGCGGCGAGGAGCCGTTTCAGACGTTTGGCGAGGAAGCCTTGACCGTCGACGGCCGCGGCAGGCTACACTCCTCGTTCTGGGACTACGACCAGGCGCGCGTCCGATGAACGCCACGGACATCCAGATCGCGATCTGCGGCTCCGCCGGCGACGGCACCATCGCCGCGGGCAGCATCCTCAATCAGGCAATGGCGCGGGCGGGCTACAAGGTGATCGCGTTCGATGTGTATCCGGCCGAGATCCGCGGCTTCGGCGAGTGCATCGCGTGCTCGCGCATTACCGCGGCGCAGGTCTATTCGCTGAAGTCCCAATCGGACGTCCTGGTCTCGCTCAACGACGGCCACGCGATCGCGCATGTGCCCGAGGTGCGCGACTACGGCGCGATGATCTACGACGACGCGCCGATCAGCACGCTCAAGGAAGGCCAGCACATCTCGGGGCACATCAAGCCGGCCCAGCTGCCCTACGGCCTGCCGCTGCGCGAGCTGTCGGAGCGCGCGACCGGCGCCGCCAAGTCACGCAACATGGTGGCGCTCGGTTATCTCGCAGGGCTGTACGGCCTGCCGCGCGCCGCGTTCCACGAGACGATCACCGGCAAGTTCAAGGGCAAGGCCGCCGCGATCGCCGAAGGCAACGTCAAGGCGTTCGACGCGGGCTACGCGGAGGGCCAGGCCGCGTTCAAGCTCGACTTCATCGAGCTCGGCCCGGCGCCGGCGAGCAGCAGCGATGCCGTGATGATGAACGGCAACAGCGCGATCGTCCAAGGCTGTCTCGATGCCGGCGTCGAGGTCTTCTTCGGCTATCCGATCACGCCGGCGACCACGATCCTCGAGATGCTGGCGGCGCGCCTGCCGAGGCAGGGCGGGCGGGTGCTCCAGACCGAGGACGAGATCGCGGCGATTTCGGCCGCGATCGGGGCGGGTTATGCCGGCGCACGCGCGGCCACCGCCACCTCGGGACCGGGCCTCGCGCTGATGACCGAGATGCTCGGGCTTGGCGTGATGGCCGAGGTGCCGGTGGTGATCTTCGTGTCGCAGCGCGGGGGTCCGTCCACCGGCATGCCGACCAAGACCGAGCAGTCGGACCTCAATCTCGCGGTATTCGGGGGCTCGGGCGACGCCAAGCGCATCGTGCTGGCGCCGACCAACGTCGAGGGTTGCTACCGCTGCGCCGGGCGAGCGTTCGAGCTCGCGGAGCAGTATCAGACGCCGGTGATCGTGCTGCTCGATCTGTACCTGTCGAACCGCCTGGAGAGCGTCGGCGGGCTCGGCAAGACGCGGTTCGCGCCCAATCCGTCGAAGGGCCTCGCGGCACGCGCGCCGGGGGAGGCCTACCAGCGCTTCGCGCTCACCGACGACCGGATCAGCCCGCGCGCCATCCCGGGCGAGCCGGGCGGCATTCATACGGTGACCGGCCTCGAGCACAACGAGCTCGGCCGGCCCAAGGACACGCCCGAGATCCACCAGCGGATGTCCGAGAAGCGCCACGAGAAGCTGGTGCCGGCGATACGTCATCCCGACCTGTCCGTCTACAAGCGGTTCGGCGACGAGGGCGAGGTCGACGTCGGGCTGGTCGCCTGGGGCTCGACCTTCGGCGAGGCGCTCGAGGCGATGCTGCAGGCGCGCAACGAGGGCATCCGCTGCGCGGCGTTGAAGGTGGTGATGCTGTCGCCGCTGCCGGTCGATGCGATCAGGAGCTTCTGCGCCGATTGCCGCGAGGTGCTGGTGCCGGAGCTGAACTATCAGGGCCAGTTCGCCCATCTGCTGACCGGCGCGACCGGCTGCGCCGTGCAGCGGTTCAACCGGGTGTCCGGCCGACCGATGCAGGTGGACGACATCCTGGCCGAGATCCGCCGCCTGGCCAAGGTGATCAAGTCCGAACGGCGGTTCGTCGCCGCCTAGCGATCGAGGGAAGCGAGCCATGGCTGAGTTGCGCGAGCCGATCTACCTCGAGGAGAAGCTCAAGGAGATCCAGGGCACCGGCCGGCTGTCGTACCGCTCCAAGGCGCTGCCGACCTGGTGCCCGGGCTGCGGCTATTTCAGCATGACCGAGGGGGTGACCAGCGCGCTCAACCAGCTCGGCCTCGCGCACAAGGACGTGGTGATCGTCTCCGGCATCGGCTGCGCCTCGCGCTTCCCGTTTTTCATGGACACCTACGGCTTCCACACGCTGCACGGGCGCACATTGCCGGTGGCGACCGGGATCAAGCTGGCCAACGACAAGCTCACCGTGATCGTGGTGGGCGGCGACGGCGACGGCTTCGCGATCGGCGGCGGCCACATCCCGCATGCCGCCCGGCGCAACGTCGACATCACTTATCTCTTGTTCGACAACGGCGTGTACGGCCTGACCAAGGGCCAGGTCTCGCCGACCTCGGTCATGGGCTTCAAGACCAAGACCAGCCCCTACGAGAATCGCGACGCACCGCTCAAGCCGCTGATGATGCTCCTCTCTTACGGCGCCAGCTGGGTCGGCCAAGCCTACGCCGGGCAGCCGCACCAGCTGACCGACCTGATCGTGCAGGCGATCGCGCACCGCGGCTTCTCGTATCTGCACATCCTGTCGCCGTGCGTGACCTTCGACAAGACCAGCATGACCTATCAGAACCTGAACCTGGCGGTACGTGACCTGCCGGCCAACCACGACCCGACCAACATGATCGCCGCCATGACCCAGGCGATGGACGTGACCACCCCGGCGCTCGGCGTACTCTATCGCGAGGAGCGCCCGACCCTGAACGACGCCATGGACGAGATCACCCGCGCCGCCGGCGGCAGGCCGAGGACCGAGCAGGCCGCAGTCGCCTGAGCCCACGCGCCCACGGTCTTGATCATCTCGGACCGTCGGGGGACCGCCAGAATTGCCCGGATCTCGAGCCACCCTGCGTTGGCTGCAGTTGCGTATGGCGGCCTGTGCAGGGCACGGCCGCATGCCTCAGCCACGCTGCTGATTGCGCGGGAGGCGCGCACGCAGCGCTCAGAATGCACGGACAGCGGGACCCGATCTCTTGTCCCGGGCTGGACGCGCTGGCCACGTTCAGCCGGTAAGCCAGCTCGCGAGAGTGATGATCAGCGACCACAGGGTCACGCTGACCACGGTGATGAACATGATCGCGTATGGCACGGGCCAGCGCCCGTCGGTCTGCGGTTGCTCGGGCTGCAAGGCGTGCAGCGGAGCCGGTTCTCGCTCGTGAGCCATGACACCCCCGCCGATGCTCGCGGCAAGGGTCGCTATTCAAGGTTGATGAAAGGTTAACGCGAAGCGGCTGGCTCGCTTTTTCGAGACCAGCGCTTGTGGCAAGCATGGGCCGGTCAGATCAGGCTGAGCAGAACCATCCCGACCAGGCTGACGATGCGGGCGAGATCGGCGCGGATGCGCCCACCCCCGTAACGCGCCGCCGAGCGCCATACTCCGACCAGCGCGATCAGGTTGTACGGCACGGCGAGAGCGTGGCCCACGATCAGCGCGGCAATCGGCCGATCCCACGAGAGCAGGACCAGGAACAACAGCGTGGTGATCAGGTTGAGCGCGAGGCCGACACCGACGGCGTACGTCCAGAATGCCTCGCCAAGCGGCAGATCGCCGGACCAAAGAGTACGCAGCCTCGTCATGCACGTTCCTGCCAGGATCCCGGCACGCACGGTCGTAGGCGTCCGCACCCATGGCACAGGAGATGCCGTATCGGTCGCGCCGCGCGCCGCTCGCACGTTGTGAGCCCGCCCTCGTGCAACACGGTTCAGAACCGTGCCATGGGACGCGCGACCTGGCAAGAAAAGCGCCCGGGAGCGCGCGCGGGCCGCAGTTGATTGCGAGGCTCCTCGACCCGAAATGAGCGGCAACAGCTGCTCCCGCGACCGTCGAGCCTTCCGGGGCGCCGGCCGCTCGAGGCTTCTGCCTTGATGGGCTTACCAACCCAGTTGGCCTTCGGTGCATCGCCTTCCCGTCGATTACGACGTCGGCGAGGGTTCCCGCGCCGATCGGCTGGCCCGCGAGCGCAGCAGCCGTAGCGGTCGGCCGTCGATCGCCGCGAGGCCGAGACCGATCAGCGCCATGCCGCCCAAATGTCGCGGCTCCAGCGGCTCGCCGAGCAAGGCCGCCCCCAGGACGATCGCGCTGACCGGGATCAAAAAGGTGACCAGGAGCAGGTTGGTCGCCCCCGCGCTCGCCAGGATCCGAAAATAGATCAGATAGGCGACCGCGGTGCTCAGCAGGGCCAGACCGAGGATCGCGCCCCAGGTCCACAGGCCGAGCCGCGGCACGCTCCAGGCGCCAGGGAGGCACAGCATGACCGGCAGCATCATGATCGTGGTCGCGCTGACCTGACCAGCCGCGCTGGCGAGCGGCGGCACGTGCCGGAAGCGCCGGCCGAAAATCCCCGCCAGCGCGTAAGAGAGGGCCGCTCCGAGCACGGCGACCTGGGCGAGCAGCTGCAGGCCCAGCTCACGCAGGGCCGAGGGTCCGATCAGGACGGCCACGCCGGCGACGCCGAGCAGGACGCCGCCGAGCCGGTTCGGCGTCAGCTTCTCGTCGCCCGTCAGGAAATGCGCGAGGACCACGGTGAAGAGTGGCGTGGTCGCATTCAGGATCGCCGCGAGGCCGCCCGCGATTCGGGTCTGGCCCCAGAAGATCAGGCTGAACGGCAGCAGATTGTTGAGCGCGCCCATAAGGAAGAACGCGCCCCACAGCCCCGCACTGCGCGGCATGCGCTGCCCGCTCGCGTACACGGCAAAGATCAGCGCGCCCGCAGCGATACCGACCCGGGCGAATACCAGCGCGAGCGGCGCCACCTCATCGAGCGCGACCTCGGCGAAGAAGAAGGTACCGCCCCACAGGACCGAAAGCGTGATCAGCAGCGCCCACTCCGAGGCACCCATCGTGCGGGCGATCCGGCGACCTGGCATGTCCGCCTCCGAGAAGACGGCGATGCTAACGGCGGCGACTGGCCGGCCGCATCCCGTTTCTTGCGATCTTCGCGAAGCGTACTGCAGCGAGGCCGCCAGCGCTGATCGCGGCGCGCACCACTCCCCTGCGAGCGATTCGGCGAGCCGGCTTGGCACACCTGCCAGTTGCGCCTTGTCACGCGGCGCAGAACCGGGTCAGATCCGACGCATGTCGACGTTTCGCAAGATCCTGGTCGCCAATCGGGGCGAGATCGCGTGCCGCGTGATGCGCACCTGCCGGCGCCTGGGCATCAAGACGGTCGCGGTCTATTCCGAGGCCGACGTCGAAGCGCCGCACGTGCGGATGGCCGACGAGGCTGTCTGCGTTGGCCCGCCGCCGTCCGCCAGGAGCTATCTCGCGATCGATCGGATCGTCGAAGCGGCGCTCGGTACGGGCGCCCAGGCGGTGCATCCCGGCTATGGCTTCCTTGCGGAAAATCCGGAATTCGCCGCGGCGCTCGAGGCTGCGGGGATCGTGTTCATCGGGCCGCCGGTCGAGGCGATCTCGCTGATGGGCGACAAGATCGCGGCGAAGCGCCTGGCCGAGGAGGCGGGCGTCAGCACCATCCCGGGGCACCTCGACGCGATCAACGATCCCGACCACGCGGCCCGGGTCGCCGCGATGATCGGCTACCCGGTGATGATCAAGGCGGCGGCCGGCGGCGGCGGCAAGGGCATGCGCGTGGCGTTGGACGAGCGCGACCTCGCGGAGGGCCTCGCCCGCGCCCAGAGCGAAGCGCGCTCATCGTTCGGCGACGATCGGGTGTTCCTCGAGAAGTTCGTCCGCGACCCGCGGCACATCGAGATCCAGATCCTGGCCGATCGCCACGGCAACGTGGTGTCGCTCGGCGAACGCGAATGCTCGATCCAGCGGCGCCATCAGAAGGTGATCGAGGAAGCGCCGAGCCCGTTGCTCGACGAGGTGACGCGCGCGGCGATGGGCGAGCAGGCCAAGGCGCTCGCGCGCGCGGTGAATTATCACTCGGCGGGGACGGTTGAGTTCGTCGCCGACCAGGCACGCAACTTCTTTTTCCTCGAGATGAACACGCGGCTGCAGGTGGAGCACCCGGTCACCGAGCTGATCACCGGTCTCGATCTGGTCGAGCAGATGATCCGGGTCGCCGCCGGCGAACCGCTTGGCTTCGACCAGGACGCTGTCCGGCGCGACGGCTGGGCGATCGAAGCGCGCGTCTATGCCGAGGACCCGGCGCGCGGCTTTCTGCCGTCGACCGGCCGCCTGATCCATTACCTAGAGCCCGAGAGTCCCGGCATACGGGTCGATTCGGGCGTGGTCGAAGGCAGCGAGGTCCCGGTGTTCTATGACCCGCTGATCGCCAAGTTATGCGCGCACGGGGCGGATCGCGCCGAGGCGATCGCCCGCCTCAGCGATGCGCTCGACGGCTTCGCGATCCGCGGGCCGAGCCATAACGTGACCTTTCTCACGGCAATCATGAACCACCGCCGCTTCAAGGCGGGCGCGCTGTCGACGGACTTCATCGCCGCCGAGTTCGGCGAGCGGTTCGAGGGCCTGACGCCAAGCAACTCGACGCGCGCGGCGCTCGCCGCGGTCGCGGTCGGTCTGCGCCGCATCGAGATGGCCCGCGCGGCAGAGATTTCCGGCCGGCTGCCCAACTGGACGGCGCGCGTGCCGGACGCCTGGGTGGTGCGGCTCGGGAACGAGAACGTGGCGGTACGCGCCGAGACGGCCGGCGACGAGCTCGCGGTCGAGGTCGAGGGCACGCGCCTCAAGATCGCGGTCGACTGGCAGCCCGGCCAACTGCTCGCCCGCATCCGCTTCGGGCGGCGAGCGGCGACCGTGCAGGTCGATCGCTGCCCCGAGGGCTATCGGCTCAGCCACGGCGGCGTCCAGCTGCAGGCCCTGGTGCGCACCCGCGAGGCCGCCGAATACGCCGCGCGCATCCCGGAGAAGGCGCCGCCCGACACCTCCAAGTTCCTGATGTCGCCGATGCCCGGCCTGATCGTGAGTATCGCGGTCGGCCGCGGCGACCCGGTCAAGGCAGGTCAGGAGTTGCTGATCCTGGAGGCGATGAAGATGGAGAACGTGCTGCGCGCCGAGCGGGACGGCGTGGTCGAGGAAGTCCGCGTCACGCCGGGTGCGTCGGTCGCCGCGGACGAGGTGCTACTCGCATTCGCCTGAGGCCGGCTGACCGAGACTCGATCTTCCGGGAAGCTCCCGCCCGGCCGGATGCCAATCAGATCATGTTGGAGAGCCCGTCATGAAACTTCCGCTCGAAGGCGGCTGTCTGTGCGGCGGCGTCCGTTACCGGATCAGCGCCGCGCCGCACCACGCCAACTACTGCCACTGTCGAATGTGTCAGCGCTCCGCCGGCGCGCCCGTCGTGGCCTGGCTGACCCTGGCGAGCGATGGCTTTGCCTGGATCGAGGGCGAGCCGGCCGTCTATCGCTCCTCGCCCAAGGCCGAGCGCCTGTTCTGCGGGGCGTGCGGCACCCAGCTCGTCTTCCGCGAGCCGGCCGAGCCCGCCGAGCTGGACGTCACGCTTGGCAGTCTCGACGATCCCGAGGCGGTGCGCCCGAGCAATCACATCTGGACCTCGAGCCGGATCGGCTGGTTCGATGTCGCAGACGACCTGCCGCGCTACCCGGAGCGCGGTCCGGCCGCATCCGGCTGAACGTCAGCGCCCGACGCGCGACGCCCTGGCCAGGCCGGGAGCGGACCCGCGCAGGGCGCTCTCAGCAGGGTGCAGATCGTGCGCCCGCAAGAGGTGAGGGCGGGCTGCGGACCAGGGAGGATCGCGCAGCGTCCGCCCGGAGCCGGCCGTTCGTGCGGGCGACATCCAAGAGCAACAAGCGGCGATACATGCCACGGCCCGCGTGCGATCGCGGTCCGGTACGTAATGAGAGGGCCGCCAGTCCATGCCGAAAGCGCTGCCGGCCTCCAAGATTCCCGGCGATGGGGGCCGCGGCTTCTTCGGCTCCGGATGGCCGCCAGTTTTGCATCCGATCGGTCAGATCGCGCTCGCGCCTGAATCCATCGGCAGGATCGCACCGGTCACCCGGCGCGATTCGTCCGAGGCGAGATACAACGCCATCTGCGCCACGTCCTCGGGATCGCTCGGGCCCAGCAGAGACTTCCCGAAGATCGGATCGTCCTTGCGCAGCAGCGCCCTGACCCGCTCGGTCAGGATCACGCCCGGCGCGATCGCGTTGACGCGGATGTTGTGCGCGGCCCATTGCAGGGCGAGCGCCCGGGTCAGGGCGCGCACGCCGCCCTTCGCGGCGCTGTAGGCGTCGGC
>JBKPNX010000121.1:0-4493 GCA_046732855.1 Pseudomonadota bacterium | reverse complement strand
GCGTAGGCTTGGCCGGGCAGGTTGACGTCGTCGCTGAAGCGGCCTTGCCCGGTGATCAGCTCCGCATCTTCCTTGCGGGCGACGGGCTCCCCGATGAGGGCTGCGCGTTTCGTCATCGTTTCCCCGCTGCTACGATAGCAGCCCCCGCCGTGACAACAATCGGCCCGACGGAAACACCGCCATGCACGCCTCCGAGACCTCCGGACAACCTCCCCGAGCGGAGCCGGCGCTGCGCGCCATCGCCATGCCCGCCGACGCCAATCCGCATGGCGACATCTTCGGCGGGTGGCTATTGTCGCAGATGGATCTTGCCGGCGGCATGGCTGCGACGCGGCGTGCGAAAGGCCGCACTGTCACGGTGGCGATCACCGCCATGACCTTTCACCGCCCGGTGTTCATCGGCGACGAGGTGACCTGCTACGCCGAGATTGCCAAGGTGGGCAGAACCTCGATCACGGTGAAGGTCGAGAGCTGGGTGCGGCGCGGTATCGGCGAGGAGCAGATCGCGGTCACTGAGGGCATTTTCACTTATGTCGCGGTCGGCGACGACCGCCGGCCGTGCCCGGTGCCGCCGGAAGGTTGACGCAATTACAATTCGACGGGGGCCGGCAAGCGGCGCCGAGTTCCCATGTCGGCCGGCTCGCACGATCCGCAACCCGATGATATCAATCGCGCTTGCAAATCCCACAGCGTGGTGATGGGCGTGGTATCTTCTTGGGCCGCAACCTATATCTCATGATTATTGGGCAGGCCGGCTTGTAGGGCCCGGAGGGAGGTCATGAGTCCGTCGCGCAGGCTTGCAGCCATCCTGGCGGCAGATATCGCCGGCTATAGCGCGTTGATGGGTTCTGACGAAGCGCGCACGGTGAGCGACCTCAAGGGCCATCAGGCGGTGGTCCTGCCGATGGTTGGCGACTTCGGCGGACGTGTCATCGATACCGCCGGCGACGGCATATTGGCCGAATTTCCCAGCGTCTTGAATGCAGTCGAATGCGCGGTCGCCATTCAACGGAAGATGATCGAGCGCAATTCCGCGATCGAGCCCGAGCGGCGGATGGAGTTTCGTATCGGCATAAACCTCGGCGACGTTATCTACGATGATGACCGAATCTTCGGCGATGGCGTCAACGTCGCTGCGCGGCTGGAGGGGATCGCGGAACCGGGCGGCATCTGCGTGTCCGGCAAGGTGCACGAGGAGATCCGCGCAAAGATCGGTCTTGCTTATGAGGACCTAGGCGACAAGCAGCTGAAGAACATCGCGGAGCCCGTGCGGGTCTATGGTATCCGCCTCGACGGTGCGCCGCGACGGACGGCGCTTGCGCTGCCCGACAAACCATCGATCGCCGTCCTGCCCTTCCAGAACATGAGCGGAGATCCGGAGCAGGAATATTTCAGCGATGGCATGACGGAAGACCTGATCACCGACCTCTCGAAGCTCTCGGGCCTGTTCGTCATCGCGCGCAACTCCTCCTTCGCCTACAAGGGCCGGTCGGTCAAAGTGCAGGAGATCGGGCGCGACCTGGGGGTGCGCTATGTGCTCGAGGGCAGCACCCGCAAGGCCGGCAATCGCGTGCGCATCACGGCGCAGCTTATCGATGCCGGCAGCGGCGGGCATCTCTGGGCCGAGCGATTCGATCGCGATCTCACGGACATCTTCTCGACGCAGGACGAAGTGGTGGAGAAGATCGTCGGCACGCTGGCGGTCACGCTGACGCAGCGCGAGGAGGGTCGGTTGCGTCGGCACGGGACCGGCGACGTGGCGGCGTACGAGTCCTGGCTGCGCGCGCGCGAATTGCTCAGCCGCGGCACCAAGGACTCGCTTGCGCAGGCCCGGTTGATGTACCGCCGGGCGATCGAGATCGATCAGAATTTCCCCGCGCCGCATGCGGGATTGGCCCTTGCCTCGATTTCGGAGTACGCCAGCGGCTGGGCGTCCGATCCGGCGCAGGCGCTGGACGAGGCGGAGAGATGGGCCCGCCGCTCGGTCGAATTGAACGATCAGGAGCCGGTGAGCCACATGGCGCTCGGCAGCGTATCGTTGTGGCGGCGAAATCACGAGGGAGCGCTCGCAGAGTATCGCCGCATGATCGAGCTCGATCCCAACTTTGCTCAGGGCCATGCCGCGCTCGGACTGGCCCTGATGTATGCCGGCCGCGCGGCCGAGGCGCTGGAGCCGATCGCGTTGGCAATGCGGCTCGACCCCCTCTATCCGGCCATGCTGCTGCACTTCCTGGCGCAGGCGAATTTCAGCCTGGGAAAATACGAGATCGCGGCCCAGCAATGCGTCGACCGCATCGCGCGCAATCCCGGCACCGACGCCAGCCGCATGCTGCTCGCGTCCTGCTACGGCCATCTCGGGCGCGCGGAAGACGCGCGGGCGGCATGGGCGGAGCTTCTCGAGGTGAATCCGGACTTCACGCTGATGCAGCGCGCGCGCGTCCTGCCGTACAAGGATGCCGGTGATTTTCAGCGCATCGCCGAAGGTCTGGCGAAGGCCGGGTTGCCGTAGGCGCGCGTTGCAATCGACCAAAGGTGATCGGGCGCGGAGGCGCCCGCGAGGTGAGGTGCGCGCCATGCTGAATATCAGCACGTAGCGTTCGCAGCACGTTCCGCCGCCAGCATTTGTTCCGCGCGAGCTTTGTCCCTCAACAGCCGTCCGCTCGCGAGCTGCAGGAAATAGAATCCGAATTGCGGGTTCTCGAAATAGAGCGCGCGCACTTCGTCATAGGGCAACGTCAGCACATGGCCACTCTCGATGCATTCGACGGATTGCGTCCTGTCATAGCCTGGCGTCAACAGTCCAAGCTCCCCGAAAATCTGGCCCGGCTGAAGTTCGTTGCCCAACTCGAGCACCCGGTACTTGCCTTTGCCTACCAGGAACATTTCGTCGGCGCGATCGCCTTTGCGAAAGAGAATGTCGCCCTTGTGGTATTTTCGTTTTTTCATGTAAGGCCGCAGCCAATCCATTGACAGATCGGTGCCTGCCGCGGCGCGAACCTTCTTGATCAGCTGCAACATCTGATAAAGGCGGATCGAGTGCACCGGCAGCAACAGCGCATAGAGGGCCATCGCCGGGAGCGAGTACGCCAGTATCGATGAACCTAACAGACAGAGGGTGCTCACCAGGCTCGTGATCCGCAACGGAATCGCGGTCTTCATCGACATGGACACGACGTAGAAGATCGCTCCGGTGGCGCCCAGTATGTTCGGCAACGTGATGAAGCTCATCCAGTAGTCCAGGGTCCAACCGCTCGTCATCTTCGGCCTCCAGCCTGGCTTCCACCGACATGGGCGAGCTTACCAGAGCCTGAGCGAGCACTACGAGGGCGAGAGAGATGCGCGCTTTGCGCACCTGTGTCAGTTTGACCTTGAGCCGGCGTGTGCACCCGTCTTGCAGAAAGCCGCACATACGCGAATACTCTCGCCGCTCTAGGGAGTCATCGGGGGAATCCGGTTCCAGGAGGAACAACATGGACCGCCGCCGTTTCGTCATCGGAACCGCCGCGACCGCGCTCGCGGCCGGAGGCGCATTCGCGCAGGAGGCTTTTCCCTCGCGTGCGATCACCATCATCAACGCGTTTCCGCCGGGTGGCCTCAACGATATCGTGACGCGGCCGCTGGCAACGGCCATGGAGCCGATCCTCAAGCAGCCGGTCGTGGTCGAGGCCAAGGCCGGTGCCGCTGGGCAGGTCGGCGCGCAGGTCGTGGCATCCGCCAAACCCGACGGATATACCCTGCTGTCGCACAATACCGGGATCTCCGGTTACGCCGAGGTCGACAAGCTGTTCGGCCGCCCGGCCAAGACCACGCGCGCCCACTTCATTCCGCTCGCGCGCATCGTCGCGGATCCGGTCTTGCTTCTTGTCAACGACCAGCAGCCCTACAAGACGCTCAAGGAGTTCATCGACGGTGCCAAGGCGAACCCTGACACGCTAGTCTTTAGCTCCGGCGGGCTCTACGGTGCGAGCCATCTGCCGCTCGCCTATCTGGAAAAGGCGACGGGCCCGTTGCGGCTGCGGCATCTGCCGACCAACGGCGGCGGCCCGGCGATCGTCGCCATCCTCGGCAACAATGCCCAGGTCACCACCCAAACGATCTCGGCCACGCTGCCGCACGTCAAAGCGGGCAAGTTGCGCCCGCTCGCCAACTTCGCCGCCACCCGCTCGAAAGTGTTGCCCGACGTGCCGACGCTCAAGGAACTCGGCTTCGACGTCGAATACTATCTCTGGGTCGGGATCTTCGCGCCGCGAGGCACGCCGCCGGAGATCGTGACGACGTTGCGCGCCGCGATCGGGAAGGCGGCGCACTCCCCTGAATTCATGGGGGCGCTCGCCAATGCCGGTCAGGAGCTCGCCTATCTCGACGGGCCGGACTTCCAGAAGTTCTGGGACATCGACGGCCAGCGCACCGACGAGGCGGTGATTGCCATCGGAAAGCAGGGATAGTTCGCATGACACGCATCGCAATCATGGACCGCGCCGACATGAACGCCG
>JBKPNX010000120.1:0-10381 GCA_046732855.1 Pseudomonadota bacterium | reverse complement strand
CCTGGCAGGCTCAAATCTGATCCGAGCGCACTGCGCCAATTCTAATCGAAATGCGTGCCGCCGGCGAGCACCGGACCGGCGCGCGCCCGCTGTCGAGTCCCATGCGGCGCGCTATGCCATCCCCCGCGACGATTGGGATGGGCTCGGGCGGGGCGCAGCCTCGGCCTCGAGGCCTCAGATGTCGCTCAGGGCGATGTCGAGCCAGCCGATCTCGGTCACTTGCGCGCGCTCGCCCGGGCGCAGCAGCACCGTCGTGGTCGCCGCTTCGATCACCGCCGGCCCGGCGATGCTCTGGCCGGGCGCAAGGCGGTCGAAGTCGAAGATCGGCACCTCATGCCAGCCGGCGAGGTAGATCCGGCGGTGCGTGCGCGGCGGCGCCGCCGGATCGTCCGGCACGGCCGGCTCGCACGGCGGATCGGGCAGCGCGCCGATCACGGCGACCCTGGCGTTGACCAGCACCGCCTCCTGATCCGGCATGGCGTAGGTGTAGATCTCCTCGTGACGGCGGTGGAACTCCGCCGCGAACTGAGCGAGCAGGTCCGCAGCCGCCCAGTCGATGCCGTCCAGGTCGACGTTGACCTCGAAGATCTGCTCGCCGTAGCGCATGTCCGCGGAACGCTGCACCTGCGCTGGACCATCGAACGAGGCGGCCGCTAGCCGCCGCCTGCCCTCGGCCTCGAGCTCGTCGTAGAGCGCGCGCAGCGCCGCGGCCTCGAGCTGGCTGGCATCGCCGACGTGGCTGCGCGCGACTTCGTAGCGCAGATCCGAGGTGAGCATGCCCCACGCCGAGAGCACCGCGGCGAGACGCGGCACGACCACGCGGCCAAGGCCGAGCTGGCGCGCGAGCGCGGTGACGTGCAGCCCGGCGGCGCCGCCGAACGCCAGGAGGGCGAAGCGGCGGGGATCGACCCCGCGCCGTACCGACACGAGGCGGATGCCCTCGGCCATGCGCGCATCGATCACCCGGTGGATGCCCTCGGCCGCAGCCATGCGCTCGACGCCGAGCGCCCGGGCGATCCGGTCGACCGCGGCTTCGGCCGCGCGCCGGTCGAGCCGGGCGCGCCCGCCGAGAAAGCCGTCGGGGTCGAGCAGGCCGAGCACCAGATTCGCATCGGTCACGGTCGCCTCGGTGCCGCCCCGGCCATAGCAGGCGGGCCCGGGCTCCGCGCCGGCGCTCTCGGGTCCGACGTGCAGCACGCCGCCCGCGTCGACCCGCGCGATCGAGCCGCCGCCGGCGCCGATGC
The DNA here is from genome assembly GCA_046732855.1 of Pseudomonadota bacterium. Lineage (GTDB taxonomy): Bacteria > Pseudomonadota > Alphaproteobacteria > Geminicoccales > Geminicoccaceae > JBKPNX01. Next base: position 9,137 of record JBKPNX010000120.1, on the reverse strand, counting down.
TCACGATGTCGAGCGCCGGCAACGCGACGCGCTGGCCGGCGAGACGCCGGTCGGAGGCGATCTGCGCGGCGCCGTCGACCACGAGTGAGATGTCGGTGCTGGTACCGCCCATGTCGAACAGGATCAGGTGCGGGTGTCCGATCAGGCGCGCGGCGTGACGGCTGCCGGCAACCCCGCCCGCAGGCCCGGACAGCACCCCGCCGGCGGCGAGGCGCACGGCGTCGTCGATGGTCGCGAGGCCGCCGTGCGACTGGATGATCAGGACCGGCCCGCGGTAGCCGGCCTCGGTCAGGCGGGTCGCCAGGCGGCCGAGATAGCGCTCCAGCGCCGGGCCGACATAGGCATTGACCACCGTGGTGCAGACCCGCTCGTACTCCTTGATCTGCGGCAATACCGCGGAGGACAGCGAGACATAAGCCGAGGGCATGGCCGCGCGCAGCGCCTCTGCGGTCTGCCGTTCGTGCCGGTCGTCGCGCCAGGCGTGCAGGTAGCATACCGCGACCGCTTCGACTTCCGCCCGCGCCAGCTCGGCGATCGCCGCGATCAGCGAGTCGGGATCGAGCGGGGTCTCGACCCGGCCATCGGCGCGGATGCGCTCGCGTACGCCGAGGCGCCGGTGCCTGGGCACCAGTGGCTCGGGAGGCGGCTGGCGCAGATCGTAGCGGTTGTCCTTGAGACCCTCGCGCATCTCCAGGACGTCGCGATGGCCTGCGGTGGTCAGCAGCCCGACCCGCGCGCCCTTGCGCTCAAGCAGCGCATTGGTCGCGACCGTCGTGCCGTGGACGATGCGCTCGGTCTGATCGAGCAGGGCGTCGAGGCGGAGATCAAGCGCCTCCGCAAGGCGCGCCAGGCCATCCACGACGCCGATCGACGGGTCAGCGGGGGTGGACGGCGCCTTGGCGAGCGTCACCCGGCCCACCGGATCGACCGCGACCAGATCGGTGAAGGTGCCGCCGACGTCGATCCCGATGCGGTACATGGAGGAGGTTCTAGCCGCCCGCCCCCAAGCTCTCCAGGCAAAACCGACCGGCCATCGTGGCACGCGCGTACCGGACTCCCGCCCTTTGCGTGCGGCCGACGGTCGAGGGGGACCGGACCGGCAGAGGCCGTCTCGGCCGGTGGCGCCGGAGTTCTCCCGTTGTGCAGGACACGCCGCAGGCCGATATGCTCAGGATGCAGCGCAGGGGATTTGACCCGAGGAGATCCCGCGATGGCGACCAAGGCCAAACACGCCCGCGTCCGCGGCTCTCTGTACGAGACTGACGTCGTTGCCTGGGCCGAGGGGCAGGCCGACGCGCTTCGCGCCGGGCGGTTCGACGATCTCGATCTGGCAAACCTGGCCGAGGAGATCGGGGACGTGAGCAGGCGAGAGGCGGAAGCCCTCGGGTCGCACCTCGAGACCCTTCTTGTGCACCTCCTCAAGTGGCGCCACGTCCCGGGTCATCGCAGCAGGAGCTGGGAGGGAACGATCCGGGTGGCGCGTCACAAGACTGCCAAGCTCCTGCGGGACAGCCCGAGCCTGCGGCCGCGGCTGCCGGCACTGGTCGAGGACGCTTACCCTGCCGCCCGAATTTGGGCCGGAGTCGAGACCGGACTGGCCGAGCAGACATCTCCCGCGGCATGCCCCTTCACTCTCGACCAGATCACCGGCGACTGGCTGCCGTGAGGATGGTCGAGATCCCGGCAGCGGGTAGCAAGCCCGCGCCCGCCCCGCCGTTTGCTCGGATCAGCACCTGACCCGCTTCACGCCTCCCTAGCTCCGGTGACGAAGCCGAGCAGCGCATCGCGCGCGCGTTCCGCGGCGCTGCGCAAGGCCGGATCGCCGAACCCCCCGCCCCCGCCGGAGCGGACGTCGAGCACGTCGCCCGGTCGGATCACGATGCCGACTTGCTTGGTCCTGAGCGGGCGGTCCGGTCGGCCGGCGGATTTCAGCACGTAACGATGCGGCAGGCCGTCTTGGCCGCCGAGGATGCCGCAGGCGCCGTGGCGCACGCCATCGCCCGCGGTGTTGGCGACCGCCGGCTCGGCGACTTCCACGACCATCTCGAGCTCGGCGCCGGCGCCGCCGCGATAACGACCGTCGCCGCCCGAATCCGGCCGGAACTCGTGGCGGCGGAAGAACAAGGGGAAGCGCACCTCGGCCACCTCGAGGCTGCCGAACTTGATGCCGCCTGCCGCCTGCCACTCGCCCGCGGCGGGCCAGCCGTCGCCGGCCGGCGAGGCGCCGCCGCCCGGCCGCGCCTGGAACATGTGCCAGATGAAGCGCTTGCCGGTGCGCGGGTCGCTGCCCTGCAGCGCGATCCGGAAGCGCCGTCCCCAGCCGGCCATGGCGCGATCCGGACAGGCGGGCGCCAGTGCCCTGATGATCGCCTCGATGATCTCCTGCCCGCAGTGGTTGGTGCACAACGTGACCGGCGCCCCCGGCCGCGCCCACACCACCGTGCCCTCCTTCGCGATCACCGTCAGCGGACGGAAGGCGCCGTCGTTCTTCGGCGTCTCGGGGTCGATCAGATAGGCGAGCGCGACCACGACCGCCGAGCGCATGTTGGGGTAGGAGGAGTTGATGAAGCCGGTGACCTGGGGGTGCGAGTCGGAGAGGTCGACCTCGAGGTGGCTGCCCCGTTTGGTCACCTTGGCGCGGATGTAGACATCCTCTGCACCGTGGCCGTCATCGTCGAGCACCGCTTCGCCGTGGTAGACACCATCCGGCCAGGCGGCGATCACGCCGCGCACCTGACGCTCGGCGCCATCGAGCACGGCCTCGATCGCGGCGGGGGCGGTTGCCGGGCCGAACTCCTCGAGCAGCGCGGCAAGCCGCCGCTCGCCGACCCGCGCCGAGCCGATCATCGCCGCGAGATCGCCGCGGAATTCCCGGGGGTGGCGCACGTTGAGGACGATCAGGTCGAGCACGTCCCGGCGCAGCCGGCCCGCCTCGTACAGCCGGAGCGGCGGAATCCGGATGCCCTCCTGCCAGATCTCGGTGGCACCGGGATTGTAGGCGCCGTGGGTGGCGCCGCCGATGTCGCTCTGATGCGAGCGGTTGATTGACCAGAAGGCGAGCCGCTCGCGATCGAACACCGGCACGAACGCGGTCAGATCGGGCAGGTGGTTGCCGCCGTGGTAGGGGTCGTTGAGCAGGAACACGTCGCCCGGCCGGACGTCGCCGCGAAAGTAGTCGTGCACCGCGCGCGTCGCCCAGGGCAGCGCGCCGACGTGGATCGGCACGTGCTCGGCCTGGGCGATCAGGCGGCCCTCGGCGTCGCACAGCGCGGTCGAGAAATCGCGGCTGGAATTGATGATCTGCGAGTACGAGGTGCGCAGCATCGCCTCGCCCATCTCCTCGGCGATCGCATGCAGCCGGTGGCGGACCACCGAGACCGTGATCGGGTCGACGCCGTGTTGCGCGTTCGCAGACACACCGGATTCCTGATTGAGACCAGCGCCTGAGCGCCAGAGGCAGTATCGCGGGACCTTCCGCCGGTGGCAATCGAGGGAACGGCGCGCCGAGCGTCAGGCGCCGAGCGGCGCGAACACCGTGTCGGCCTCGATCTGCGCGACGTCGGCCGGGCGCGCGAACGGCTCGGGCGCCGGCTCGCCGGGCGTGCGCCGCCGACCGATGCGTGCGAAGAAATCATCGAGCCCATTGTCGCCGCCAGGGATCATCACCCAGCACATCCTGAGCTCCGCTTCGGCGCTGGTGTTGACGAACTTGTGCCGGTGGCCCGCGCCGACGTAGACCGTGGTGCCGGCCTGGAGCGGATAGGAACGACCGTCGATCACCGCCTCGCCGCGGCCCGCGAAGAAGAACAGGAGCTCCTCCTGCGCGGGATGGACGTGCTCGCGGATGTGGCAGCCGGGGGCGATCACCTGGATGCCGGTCGCGACGCTCCGGATCGGCGGATGCCGGCGATGCGAGACGCGCACCTCGGCGTAGCCGTTCGCCGGTACCGGCTGCCAGAAGCTCTCGCCCTCGTCCGGCTGGACCACCACGACCTCAGTGTCGCGCACCTCGGACATTCCTCACCTCCCTGTCTGCATACCCGCTCGATCCGCGCCACCTTCATAAACGAGCTGCCAGCCTGAGTCCCCACGCGCTCGACTCAATCGCGCGTCAGCAGCACCGACCATGTGACGGCGCACAGCGCGAGGAAGGTCAAGACCGCGTTGGTGGCGTGCGCATACTCCCACGTGGTGCGCAGCTGCCCCCAGTCCGCAGGGACCACGGTCCAGTTGCTCGTCGCCTGGTTCGCCGGATAGGTCCAGGCGAAGAAGACCGCAAGCGTGGCGGCGACCAGGAGGAAGGCCGAGAGTGCCAGCCAGAACGGCGTCCGCTGCCGCCGGAGCATGATCGCCAGAACCAGGTTCGCGGCCAGCGCGCCGAACAGGACGATGCCGAACAGCGCCCAGCCGGCATAGATGTTCTGCACGATGAAGTACGCCTCCCGGTCGAGCCCGATCTTGTTCGGCAGCTCGGCCAGATGCGCGCCCGCCGGCACCAGCGCGAGCGCGGTCAACACGATCGCCAGGAACTGCGCCAGTCGAAGCCCCATCGGCCCCGATCCGCTGTTATGCTCAGCGCTGTTATGCTCAACCATGCGTCATAAGCGTGGTAGCAGAACGGGCTGCGGCAAGGTCGGCGAGCGCAGACGCGCTCGGCAACCCGGCTGTGCGGTGGCTGCGGCCCGGCTCGCCTGTCGCAAGGAGGCGCAAGGAGGCACATGAAGCTGCCGGCAATCGGACGGACCCCAGGGGCGGCGCGCCGATGAACGCGCTGCCCCAGACCAGCGAAGTCGTGGTCATCGGCGGCGGCATCGCCGGGGTCGCGACCGCGTATTACCTCGCCATGGCCGGCGTGCCGGTGGTGCTGTGCGAGAAGGGCGTGATCGCCGGCGAGCAGTCGTCGCGCAACTGGGGCTGGATCAGGAAGCAGGGGCGCGATCCGCGCGAACTGCCGGGGATCATCCTGGCGCTGCGCCTGTGGGAGAACATCGCGCGCGAGGTCAACGAGCACATCGGGTGGACCAAAGGCGGCATCGCCTATGTCGCCGAGACCGACGCCGACCTCGCCCGCTTCGAGAGCTGGCTGCCGCACGCGCGCGAGCATCAGCTCGACACCCGGCTGCTGTCGCCGGTCGAGACGGATGCGCTGCTGCGCCAGGGCAAACGGCGCTTCAAAGGGGCGCTGTTCACGCCGAGCGACGCGCGCGCGGACCCGAAGCGCGCGGTGCCGGCGCTCGCACGCGCGGCCGCGGAGCGCGGGGCGAGCATTCACGAACAATGCGCGGTCCGCTCGCTCGAGACCCGGGCCGGCAAGGTATCGGGCGTGATCACCGAGCATGGGCCGATCGCCTGTCGCGCCGTGGTGCTGGCAGGCGGCGCCTGGTCGGCGCTGTTTTTGCGCCATCTCGGCTTCGCGCTGCCGCAGCTCAAGGTCAAGGCCTCGGTTCAGCGCACCGGGATGGCGCCCCTGATCACCGAGAGCGCCGTCGGCGCGCGGCGCGCGGCATTTGGCCGCCGCCAGGACGGCGGCTACACCGTCGCCCGCTGGAGCGGCGCCCTGAGCTTCGATCTCACGCCCGCGGCGCTGCGCCATTTCCGGGTCTTTCTGCCCGCGCTCAGGGAGAAATGGGGCGAGCTCAAGCTGCGCGTCGGGCGCCCCTTCCTCGACGAGCTGACCACCGGGGCGTCCTGGAAAGCGGACCGGCCGACGCCGTTCGAGCGCGCGCGCGTGCTCGACCCTTCCCCCGACCACCAAGCGCTCGATCAGGTCATGCGCGATGCGATCGACCTGTTTCCGCAGCTCGCCGGGGTGCGGCCGGTCGAGCGCTGGGCCGGGATGGTCGACGTCACGCCGGACGAGATTCCGGTGCTCGGCCCGGTCGATGGCATGCCCGGCCTGTTCGTCGCCACGGGCTTCTCCGGCCACGGCTTCGGAATAGGGCCCGCGGCCGGCTACCTGATGGCCCAGCTCGCGGTCGGCGAGACGCCGATCGTCGACCTACACCCGTTCCGCTTCGCCCGCTTTGCCGAAGGCGACGTGACGCGCCTGCCCGAGACCTGAAAACGCACGCCCGTCCCTCAGGCCTGATCACGGGGTAACTGCTTCACCCCATTGCAATGCACGACGTTCGGGACTGATCTGTTTCATCGCCTCCTTACAAATCGGCGGCTGATCTGGCCCGAGACCGTGGTTCAGCACGATCCGCGCCTCATTCCAGCAATCTCGTCTTGCGCGAGCCGTCGAGCAGGCGTGCTAAGGAAACGCCGGCGCTGCAACCAGCACGGGGCCGGTCTCGGGTTCGTTCGGCAGCGAGCATGCTGCGGACTCGTTGCGGGTGCGACCGGGCGCGGAATTCTCGGTGATGAGGTTTTCGTTGACCTGGCTTCTCTCGGGTTCGCTCGGCAGCCACGCGGCAGCCGGCTCGTGCAGGTTGCGGTAAGGCGGCGCGCTCGGGAGGTAGTCCAGCCGTGGCTCGGCGCCCTGCTCGGGTTCGTTCGGTGGCACGCGATCGGCGAGACGCGGCCGCGGCGCGGGCCGGAGCGGGGGCGCCGCCAGGGCGGGCGCGGTCCCGAGCGCCTGTCCCGCGATCGCCGCCTGCTCGGCCTGGAGCGCCTTCAGCGTCTTGAGCGCGCGCCAGAACTCGGCCATGGCCGCGCCGCGATAGCGCAGCAAAGTCTCGAACGAACGGGTGCCGTTGCCGTCGCGGATCAGGGCGAGCCCGAGCCCGCCGTCCGCGATCCGGCGCTCCTCGAACAGCTCGGCCTCGATGCGATCGGCTCGCGCGAGCCGCCAGGCGGCGACCGCGACACGGCGCGCGAGCACGGTCTGCAGCGCGCCGACCGGCGCCAGCTCCTCAACCAGCGCCGCCTCAAGATTGACGAACTCCCCAGGGTCCTCCTCCGGCAGCACGAGATGCTTCTGCGCGCGCAGGCCGTGCTTCAGCGCATTCTGCGCCGCGCGCGCCTTGCCTTCTTCGGTCTTCGGCCCGTGCGACTTGGCGCCGTTACGGCGGCTCGCCGCGGCGCGGGCATGGGACACGGGACCGGCCGCGCGCGGCGCGGCGTCAATGCGGGACATGTGAGGGTCCTTGTCTGGAGGGAAGCTGGCTGGAGCGTCGTAGCCACGGGCGCCTGGAACGGCGGCCAGGAAGAAGCGACAGTCTACCCGATTCTAGGAATATTGTCCAGGGCGAGCACTGACCGCCGCAGCGGCATGGTGCGGGTGGAGGCCGCGAGCCAAAAGGGCCCGCGGGCGCGACCGCCCGGCGCCGCATTAACCTTTGGCTAACCTCAACCGTTCATAAAGGTCGCCGTGTCAGGGTGGGAATCCGTCGCCGCGCCGGGAGGTAAGGACCCGCGGCAGCGCGCAGCGGCAACACGGATCGTTTGTTTTGGCGGGGACCGGCACGGTGGTGCGGAGAACAGGTTCCGCCTGCGCTGACTTTTCCAGCGTGGCCGTCACCGCCGTCGAGCACCCGTCGATCGACCGCTCGGGGGTGACCCGGCCCTGACCAGCGGCCACGCGCACAAACTTCGTTGCCTCGTTACCGAAGACACGACGATCCGCGGGCATTCTGGACGGGATACGTCTTGGGCGGCGTTGAGCCCCGACGATCTGTATCCATGCGCAGCGCCGTCGGCGCGGCTCTCTCGGCACTAATCGCCACGTCGTGCCATCACTGGCCGAGGCCTGCAATGTTACCGGCTTGTTGTGGACGGCCAATCCGCTACCGATATGCAGGCGGATGCCCATGTGCGGAATCCGATATTGGTCCAGTCGAGAAGCATGAACCAGCGGGTCCTGATCGTCGTCCACCAGGAGCACTCCAATCCGGGCCGGGTGGGCGAGCTGCTGGTCGAGCGCGGGTGCACGCTCGATCGGCGCTGCCCCAACCTCGGCGATCCGCTGCCCGAGGATCTGTCCCCATACGCCGCGGCGATCGTGTTCGGCGGGCCGCAGAGCGCGAATGACGATCATCTGGTCGGCATCAGGGCCGAGCTCGACTGGCTCGAGCGCACCGCCCTACCGGCGGCCGTGCCGTTCCTCGGCATCTGCCTCGGCGCCCAGATGATGGCGCGCGTGCTCGGCGCCAAGGTCGGCCCCCATCCCGCAGGCCTGGTCGAGATCGGCTACCATCCGGTCCATCCGACTGCGGCCGGCGCGCCGTATTTCGACGGCGCCACGATGTTCTACCAGTGGCATCGGGACGCCTTCGAGATCCCGGCGGGCGCGGTCCATCTCGCCCACAACGCCGCGTTCGACGCGCAGGCGTTCTGCTACGGCGGCCACGCCTACGGCATCGAGTTCCACCCCGAGATGACGCTCGCGATGATCGAGCGCTGGACCGCATCCGAGAAGGGGTCGCAGATGCTCACCCTGCCGGGCGCCCAGGCGCGCGATATCCAGCTTGAGGGCTATCACCGATACGTCAGCGCGACGGACCGCTGGCTCGGACGGTTCCTGGATGAGCGCCTGCTGCGCCCGGCCGAGGGCGCTCGGGCGCAGGACGACGACGCTGCCTGAGGCGGTCGCGAACGGCCGGCGCTCTCCAGGCATACTCCGCCTGTCGCCGCCTGATCCACCGGGGTCTGACCCCGCACTCACTGAGCCGCGGAGCGCGGGGTCTCCCATGCCGGCGAGCAGGATCAGCGCGCGCCGTCACGGGCGGCATCGTCGCGGGATGACGCCGGACGCGGCCGTGCGTTGAGCGGGGCGGTGCGCTCGGCTATTCGGAAGGGGTGAACCTCACCCGTCGATTCACGCTCGGTCTGCTCGGCGGCATGGCGGCCGCGCCGCTGCTGGCGCGTCACGCGAGCGCCGCGCCCGATCTGCCCGAAATTCCGCGCGCGCCGCACCGGCGCCCGGAACCGGGCCTGGTCGAGATCGACCTCGACGCGCGCCCGGCCGACGTCAATGTCGACGGTCAGCGCGCCGCGCTGTGGACCTACGGCGGTAGCTTCCCCGGGCAGCTGATCCGCGTGAGCGAGGGCGAAACGATCCGGCTCCGGTTCGCGAACCGGCTGCCGGAGGTCACCAACCTCCACTTCCACGGCCTGCACGTGCCGCCGACCGGCCGCGCCGACAACAGCTGGCTTCACGTCCCGCCGGGCGAGACCTTCGCCTACGAATTCGAGGT
>JBKPNX010000119.1:0-3919 GCA_046732855.1 Pseudomonadota bacterium | reverse complement strand
GTCATTGTCGTCGAGGTGCTCTCACCACGAACCAGCTCGCGCGACGTCGGCGCCAAGCTGGCAGACTATTTCCGCGTGCCGAGCATCCGCCATTATCTGATCGCCAGGACGGACCGGCCAACCATCATCCATCATCAGCGCGGCAACGGCGACCTCATCGAGACGCGGATCGTCACTGCTGGCGCGCTGCAGCTCGACCCGCCCGGCATTACCCTCGACCTCCACCGCATCTACGGCTGAGGCGCCCTGCCGCGCTTGCGTGGGCCGACCGCGCGCGCCATCTTGGGCGGGAGGAGGCCGCATGGCCAAGACGCTCGACAAGCCCTCGCTGTACGACACGGACTACGTCGCCTGGTTGGAAGAGCAGGTGGCGCATCTGCGCGCCGGCCGCCTGTCCGCCGTGGACATCGACAACGTCGCCGAGGAGCTCGAGGGCCTCATGCGGAGTCAGCGGCAGCAGTTGGAAAATCGCCTCGAGGTCCTGATCCGGCATTTGCTGAAGTGGGATCATCAGCCAGACCAGCGCTCTAATAGCTGGCGCGCAAGCGTGGCTGAGCAACGCAGCCGGGTCCGACGATTGTTGCGCGACAGCCCGTCCCTCAAGCGGACATTGGCAGAGGCGGCAAGCGAAGTTTATCCCGAAGCGGTCGAGCAAGCCGGAATCGAGACGATGCTCAAGGAAACCGTATTTCCGCCCAGGTTGCCTTACTCGGTCGAGCAGATCTTCGAGCGGAAGCTGCCGGCCGAAGAGCTGCCGAACCGCCGATCGAGCCGAAAGAAACGCCCATGACCGAGCACCAGACCCTGACCGTGCGCCTGCATCCAGACGACAATGTCGTGACCGCGCGCATCGATCTTCTGCCGAACACCGCGGTGGCCCGCGAGGACATCGCCTGCGCCGCGCGCATTCCTGCAGGGCACAAGATCGCGACGCGGCCGATCAGCGCGGGCGAGCCGGTGCGCAAGTACAACCAGATCATCGGCTTCGCGCGCGAGGACATCGCCCCCGGCGAGCACGTGCACGTGCACAATGTCGAGCTGCACGACTTCGCGCGCGACTACGCGTTCGGCGCCGACGTGCGTCCGACCGCGTTCGTGCCGGACGACCAGCGCGCGAGCTTCGACGGCTTTCTGCGGGCGAGCGGCAGGGCGGGCACGCGCAATTTCATCGGCGTGCTCTCCACCGTGAACTGCTCGGCCACGGTCTGCCATCACGTCGCCGAGACGTTTCCGCGCGACGAGCTCGCCGCCTATCCGAACGTCGATGGCATCGTCGCGCTGACTCATGGCACCGGCTGCGGCATGGCCGATCGCGGCGAAGGCTTTGCGACCTTGCAGCGCACGCTCTGGGGCTATGCGCGCCATCCCAACTTCGCCGGCGTGCTGATGATCGGGCTGGGCTGCGAGGTCAACCAGATCGACTTCCTGCTCGAGGCGTATCAGATCCAGCGCGGCCCGCACTTTCGCACCATGACGATGCAGGGCACCGGCGGCACGCGTAAGACGATCGAACGGGCGCAGGCCATGATCCGCGAGATGCTGCCGCACGCCAATGCGGCGCGCCGGCAGCGCATCTCGGCCTCGGAGATCTCGCTCGCGCTGCAGTGCGGCGGCTCCGATGCCTATTCAGGCATGACCGCGAACCCGGCGCTCGGTGCCTGCGCCGACCTGCTGGTGCGCCACGGCGGTACCGCGATCCTGTCCGAGACGCCCGAGATCTACGGCGCCGAGCATCTTTTGACCCGCCGCGCGGTATCCCGGGCGGTGGGCGAGAAGCTGGTCGAGCGGATCCACTGGTGGGAGGAATACTGCCGGATCAACGGCGGCGAGATGAACAACAATCCATCGCCCGGCAACAAGGCGGGCGGGCTCACCACGATTCTCGAGAAGTCGCTCGGCGCCGCGGCCAAGGGCGGCACGACCAACCTCACCGGGGTCTACAAGTACGCCGAGCCGATCACCGAGCGCGGCTTCGTGTTCATGGACAGCCCCGGCTACGACCCCTGCTCGGCGACCGGCCAGGTGGCCTCGGGCGGCAACGTCATCTGCTTCACCACGGGCCGCGGCTCCTGCTTCGGCTTCAAGCCGGCGCCCTCGATCAAGCTCGCGACCAACACCGAGATGTACCGCCGCATGGAGGAGGACATGGACCTCAATTGCGGCGGCATTTTGGACGGCGAGTGCTCGATCGAGGAGATGGGCGCCCGCATCTTCGATCTGGTGCTGGAGGTCGCCTCGGGCCAACGCAGCAAGTCCGAGAACCTCGGCCTCGGCAACCATGAGTTCACGCCCTGGCAGATCGGCGCGGTGATGTAGCGGGGGGATCGGGCGGAGCGACGCCGCAGGCGGCATATCCGCTCGATCGAGAAAGGATCGCAGTCCGAACCGGGGGTCATCGGACTCGTCAAGTGTGCGCGCGGCGATAGAGTTTCGCCGCCGTTCCTGGTGACGGAGGGGGACAAAGGCAGCGACGCGAGGCGGGAGTTGGGATCGCCGATGCTATGGCCGGCGAGCACCAAGCGCTCGACAGCTGCGACACCTGTCCAAGGCTGGAGCAGTCGTCATCGATCAGCTTGCGCTGGTCGGCGAGCAGCTCGTCTAGAGGGTGATGGCGATGCGGCCGTCGCCGCGGCGATTGAGCACGTTGACCGAGACGTCGCCGCCGTAGCGCCGCAGCACGAGGTCCAACTCGCTGTCGCCGACGCGCAACTGCCGGATGATCACCTGGTCGAGGAACTCGGGCAGACGCGGCTTGCGGAAGCGCACCCGTTCGCCGGCCGGGTCGAAGCTCAGACCGAGGCAGGCCTGGAGAAAGGCGAGCGGGGTCGCGGCCGCCCAGGCCTGGGGCGAGCACGCCACCGGATAAAACGTGGGGCCCTTGCCGGCGACGCGCGGAAAACCGCAGAACAGCTCGGGCAGACGACGTAGATCCATGTAGCCGGCGGCGTCGAACATGCCCTGGAACAGGCGCAGCACGTGATCGCTCAAGCCGTACCGGGCAAAGCCGAGGCCGATCAGAGCGTTGTCGTGGGGCCACACGGAGCCGTTGTGATACGACATGGGATTGTAGCGCGGCTCGCCTTCGGCAATCGTGCGAATGCCCCAGCCCGAGAAAAAGTGCCGGTCCATCAGCGCATCGGCGACGCGGGCCGCGCGACGGGGGCTGGCGATGCCGCAAAGCAGGGCGTGGCCGGCATTGGACGAGCGCACGCGGCAGGGCTGCTTGGCGCCGTCCAGGGCGAGCGCGTAGAGCGAGAGGTCGGGGCACCAGAACGCCGCCTCGAAGTGCTCGCGCAGCGCCGCCGCTTCGGCGCGCAGCGCGTCGGCCAGCGGTCCGAAGCCGAGCGCGCTCGCGAGCCGGGCCGCGTGGCGCTTGGCCGCGAACACATAGCTCTGCACCTCGCACAGCGCGATCGGCCCTTCGGCCAGCCGACCGTCGGCATGGAAGATCGAGTCGTGGGAGTCCTTCCAGCCCTGATTGATCAGGCCGCGCTCGCTCTTTGCGGCGTACTCGACGAAACCGTCGCCGTCGGCGTCGCCCCACTCGTCGATCCAGCGCAACGCCGCCTGGATGTTGGGCCAGATCGTGCGGATGGTCTCGAGATCGCCGGTCCGCTCGTAGTACATCCCGGCCAGCAGCACGAACAGCGGCGTCGCATCGACGCTGCCGTAATAGAGGCCGAAGGGCACTTCACCGAGCCGCGCCATCTCGCCCTGCCGGGTCTCGTGTAGGATCTTGCCCGGCTCGGCGTCGGCTTCGGGTCGATGATCCTTGGCTTGCGTCGCGGCGAGGAACCGGAGCACACCCTGCGCGATCACCGGATCGATCGAGAGCAGCTGGAGCGCGGTGATGATGCCGTCACGGCCGAATGCGGTGCAGAACCAGGGAATGCCCGCATAGGGGTAGGGGCCCTCCGGG
>JBKPNX010000118.1:0-16070 GCA_046732855.1 Pseudomonadota bacterium | reverse complement strand
GTGCACAGCTTCGCGACCCAGCCCAAATTCGAGGATTATGCCAAGCTTCTCGAGGCGTTCGCGCGACAGGGCGCGCGCCCTGCCTAAGGCGACCGACGTTTGGCGTGTCCTCCAGGATGGGCCTGGTTCAGGCTGCTGCGTTCACCAGCTTCTCCTTTGCGCCGGTCCCCGAGCGCCCGATCTCGTCCCGCCGCCAAGAACCGGAGCGGGACCGCTTGATCCAAAGCGATCCGTTGGCAAACGGGTCGAGCGTTGTCTCGCGAACAGCAATGGCCAGCTCGACTAAAGAAGCCGAGTATATCCGACAGCTGGGGCGGACTCCCGGGCGCTGTCCTTCGCAGACCGCCCATTGAAGACTGGTGCTATGCCTGAACAGCCCATCGACCGCCTGCGCGCGATCTGCCTGGCCCTCCCCGAAGCGGCAGAAGAAGAAGCATGGGGCGACCCGACCTTTCGCGTGCGCGACAAGATCTTCGCCATGGAGAAACGCGGCGACAACCGCATCTCGCTCTGGTGCAAGGCCCCAGCTGGCAGTCAGATGGTGTTGGTCGGAGCGGACCCGGAACGGTTCTTCGTGCCGCCCTATGTCGGCCATAAGGGCTGGGTCGGCGTGCGGCTCGATCACGAGCCGGACTGGGACGAGGTCGCCGCGATCGTCCGCCGTAGCTACCGCTTGATCGGGCCCAAGCGGCTCGCTGCGCTGATCGAGTGACGCGAAGGCAAAGGCCGCGGCCCTGCACCGCATGCGCGGCCTAAATCGATCGCTTGACAGCCGCAGTCGCTGCGTCTCCGGTGTTGGGCGTGCCTCGAGGTTCGATAAGTAGGAGGTGCACCTCCTCCTCGGCAACCGGCCTGTGCTCGACGCCCCTCGGTACCACGTACAGATCGCCAGGGCCCAACCTCACCGGGCCATCTCTGAGCTGGATGACGAGGTTCCCCTTCAGGACCAGGAAAAGGTCGTCCGTCTCCGCATGCGAATGCCAGACGAACGTGCCTTTCGCCTTGACGACCATTACGTCGTGTCCGTTGAACTGGGCGACGATCCTCGGCGACCAATGATCCGAAAAGGCACCGAGCTTTTCGGCAAGGTTTATGGCCGTCGGCATGCACGTTGCTCCGTTGCTTTAGGCCGGATGGTGCCGTGTTGGTCACGGGCGCGCAGCCGTGCCCACACCGCATAGCACATCCAGTGCCGCAATCAGATCCCTTGCGCCTGCTCCTGTCCCACCGGCCGCCCGCCCGTTCCAGCGCCAGCTTCACAACGTTCGGTTCGCGATCGCATTGCGGACGCCCCCTCGTCCGCTTCAAAGGCGGCGCATAGCCAAGAGCCGGACCTCAAAGCGCGTAAGGCTCATTGATTTGGACGCTCACTCAGGCGTCGATCCGCACGGCAAGCGACGGCCCCTTTGCCCATGTGGCGCCCTCCCGCGAGGGCGCATCGGCGAGTTCGGGAAAGAAGCGCGCGCGCATCCGCTCCGCATAGGCGACGCACGCAGGCTGCGATCTCAGGAAATCCCGGATCGGTGACTTTATCGGCGTCAGCACCGTCGTGGCCAGCGCGCCAAGCACGATCGCGTCGATCCCGGTGGGTTCGTTGCCGAAGAAGAACGGCCCGTCGGACATCACCGTCAGCACCGCACGCCAGTCGCGCAGCGCCGCTTCGATGATGTCCTCGTGGGCGTAGCGCAAGAGGCCCTGGCTCCAGAGTATCTTCTTGATCTGCCGGCGCACGAGGCCGCCGACCAGCGGGCGGACGATGGCCGGCACTGAGTCGAACCTGGCACCCGTGTGCTGGAGCCCTCGTCCCTAACAAGGTGCGTGTAAGCCAGGATGAACGCGTAGTGCTCCTCCAAAGTGCGCTGCGCGAAAAGCGCGGTCGCGCGCTGCGAGGCATCAAGTCCCGCATCGGGATCGACGCCGCGGGTCCTCACCAGGTGACCGATGATCAGCGAGGTATCGGCGATGCGCACGCCGGCGTCCTCGATGAACGGCAGCTTGCCCTTGGGCCCCTTGCGGGGATCGAGCGTGTCGACGACCTCGTAGGGAACCTCCGCAATGCGCAACCAGGTCTCGAGCTTGCAGCAGAAGGGGCTGAGGTTCGGGAGGCCGAGCAATGCGGGGAAACTGGAACAGCTTGATGGGCTGAGGTACGGCGTTCGTCATGGGCTTGATCCTCCTTGCTGTGCCGAGGCGGAAGCCGCGAACCCGTCGAGGAGCCCCTTCCAACCCATCTCCGAGTCGAAGATGCCGCGCATCTTTTCCTGACGTGCCCCGTAGAGGTCGAGGTGGCGATGCTCGAGTTCGACGCGCGTACTATTCTTGCCCTCGGCGACGAAGCGCACCTCCACTTCCGTCTTGAGATCGGGGTCGTGCTTCCAGTCGGCAGTGATCTCCCAGGAAAGCACCAGCCGCGTAGGCGGCTCCCACGACAGCACACGCCCCCAGTCGCAGGTGCTTCCATCGTCGCCGCGCTCGTACCAACGACCGCCGACGCGCGGCTCGATCACCGCATCCACCGCCCTCGCCGTGCCGATCTTGTGGGTGGCCAACGACCACCAGGTACCCATTTCCTCGGTGAAGACCCGCCACGCCACCGCCGGCGGCGCGTTGACGATCACGACCTTCCACACGCGGTCCGCGCCGCTGGCCCGCAGCCTTGTTTGCTCCGTCATCGTGGTTTCCTTCCTCTTGTTGCTTCTCCCTCCGCCGTCTCTTTGAATGCGGCAAGCGCTTCATCCCAGAAGCCATCGAGCCAGGCGCGTAATGCCTCGATGGCGCGCCTATCGACCGCGTACAGCCGTCGCGCGCCTTCGGCGCGAACCACGACCAGCCCTGCCGCTTTGAGCACTTTCAGGTGCTGGGAGACCGCCGGGCGGCTCACATCCATCCCTTGGGCAATTTCTCCTACCGAGCGGGTGCCATTGCGCAGGCGCTTGAACACCAAGCGGCGGGTAGGGTCTCCCAGTGCGTCTAGGACGCGCTCTGTGTTTATCATCACCAGAGTTCCATTGGAGCTCGGGCGGCAGCGAGCAGGACGGACGGTAAGTCTATACTAACCGTAAGTCAATGCTAACGACCTGCTGCGGAGATCGGCGGCGAGCTACCGAGGGGCTTGCCGTTCTGTCGCTCATCCGTCCCGGCCATAGCGCACGGTAGTGCCAATGTCCGCGCGCGTGAGGCCGATGTCCCTGAGCATGGACTCCTCCATGGCCCTCAGCTGCCGCATGTCGCGCTGGATGCGTAGCTCGTCGGCAATCGCGACGGCGATCCACGCCACAAACCGGGCCACGACACCGGCATCGCCCTTTGCCCCCACCGGCGATCCGGAGGCGGCGCCCGCGGCCTGCGTGCCCGCTTGGCGATTGAGCGTGCGGATATCGTGGAGGATGCTGGTCGCCCTCCAGGCAAACGCTGACAGGTTGCCGGTGAACGAGGCCCCGGACAGCTGTGTTGCGGCGACTTGGTGGACGGTGGTGACCATGAGAGTTTTTCCTCAGCCCCATCGGGGTGGTTGGAATTCGAGCGCGCTACAAGTCGAAGTGGGCTTGAAGTCGATTAGCCGGCGAAGGGATGCCCAGCCGGCCAGGCCGGTATCAGTGCCGATGATGTCGGCTCACGAGCTTGTCGAGCGCGGTCTTCTGGTTATCGTCGAGCACCGCATAGAACTGCTCGAACTCCGGACGCACCTGCTGGACGATGTCGAGCCCGGTGCTCAAGATCAGCTCTACCCGTGCGAGGTGGGCGGGCGCGGTCGGAGCTGGCGCCTCGAGCTCGGCGCAGGTCGCCCCGACTTTCGCGCTGCCGGCGCGGATCGCGGCCACCAGCTGTTGCCAGGCCGGCTCCTGCTCGTCGGTGAAGTCGACGAAGCTCTCGACGAAGGCCACCCGCTCCTCGAGGATCTCATCGCGTGCGTCGCTGCACACCTGCTCGGCGAACCGGCCGTGACCCCCGCCGTGCCAGTCGTGGCGCCAGCCGGTAAGCATGAACTGCCCCGACCTGCCATTGCCGAGGAACGCCGTTTCATCGTCCGCAGCGCTGAGGCCCGTGACCAGGAGTGCGGTACCCGCGGCGATCGCTGCGCCAAGAAGCACGATGTAGGAGGTCTTGAGGCCGCGCCGACGCGAACGGGCACAGCGCCCTTCTTTGCCATCGTCATGGTCCGGCTCGCCGCTCTCGGCGTCCGATCCGGTCGCGGTGTGGGTGTCGTCCATCGTCAATCTCCTCGCCCTGTGGACTCTGTCGTGGTCTCCGATCGATGGATCTAGGCTGCCGCTGTAACGGGATGATGTCGGCCGAGGCCGGACTTGGTAACAGGCGATTGCAGAAACCTGATCTGTAACCGACTGTTACAATTCCCTTCTTCGGATGGTGCGACGCATACCCATTACAATCGTGCCATGGTGGACGCCCCGAAGGTTCTGATCGTGGACGACGACCGTGAGATCCGCGATCTGCTGGCGCGCTTCTTGCGCAAGCATGGCCTGCGCGTCGAGACCGTTGCCGACGGCAGGGCGATGGCGCGCGCCCTCGAAACAGGGCGGTTCGACCTCGTGGTGCTCGACCTGATGCTCCCCGGCGAAGACGGCCTGTCCCTTTGCCGCCACCTGCGTGCGACCTCTTCCTTGCCGGTGATCATGCTGACCGCGGTCGCCGAGGACACGGATCGGATCGTCGGTCTCGAGATCGGCGCCGACGATTACGTCACCAAGCCATTCAATCCACGCGAGCTGCTCGCTCGGATCAAGGCGGTGTTGCGCCGGACCGCCAGCGCCGGTCGGGAAACCTCGGAGGGGACGTTGACCTTCGCCGGCTGGCGCCTGGCCGCCGCGCAGCGCGAGCTGCGTGATCCGGACGGGGTGCTGGTACCGCTCACCAGCGGCGAGTTCGACCTGCTCTTGGCGTTCGTCGAACGGCCCGAGCGGGTGCTAAGTCGCGATCAGTTGCTCGACCTCACCAAAGGGCGCAACGTCGTGCCGTTCGATCGCAGCATCGACGTCCAGCTGTCGCGCCTTCGACGCAAGATCGAGATCGATCCCCAGGACCCGAAGCTGATCAAGACGGTGCGCGGCGGCGGCTACATGCTGGCCCAACCCGTGAGGCGGGCGTAGTGCGCCTCGCGCCGCGTAGCATTGCGGGCCGCATTACCCTGGTCCTGATCGGCGGCCTGTTTCTGACGCTGGTTGCGAGCATCGGCGTCGCCTTGATCGGCGGCCCGTTCGGCGACGACCATCTGCGCTATCCGCGCCTGGTCGGTCGGGTGGCGACGGTCGCAGCGATCGCGGGGAGCGCCCCGGCCGAGCGCCGAGCCGAGCTGCTCGAGCGTGTCGCAAGGCCGCCACTCGACGCGCGATGGTCGCCAACCGCGCAGCCGCCGGCTGAGGCCGCGACGGACTGGCTGAGCCGGCACCTGTCGAGGGATCTCCGGCAGGCGCTCGGCGATCTTGGGCCGGCGGCGATCGTGATCGACGACAGCCCGGCCGAGCAGGTCGCCGCGTGGCTACAACTTGCCGACGGCAGCTGGCTGACCGTGACTGTTGACCGCGAGGCGCTGGGCTCGTTCTGGCCCCTACGCTTCGGTCTCGGCCTCTCAGTGCTGACCGGCGGCATCGCGTTGCTCGCGGTCTGGGCGGCGCGGCGGGTGACCGTGCCGCTGGGCCGCTTCGCCCAGGCCGCAGGCCGACTCGGCACCGATGTGAATGCCCCGCCCATGGCCGAGGCCGGGCCGAGCGAGATCGTCCAGGCGGCACGGGCGTTCAACCAGATGCAGGAGCGCATTCAGCGCCTGGTCGACGACCGCACGCGCATGCTCGCTGCCATCGCCCACGATCTGCGCACCGTACTGACCCGTCTGCGGCTGCGCGCCGAGCTGATCGACGACACCGAGCAGCAACGCAAGGCGATCGCCGATCTGGACACCATGGCGACCATGCTCGACGAGACCCTGGCCTTCGCTCGCGACGACGGCGCCGGCGAGTCGCGCCAGGACGTGGACCTCGCTGCCCTGGTGCGTTCGCTCTGCGATGACCTGGCTGATGTGGGCCAGCCGGTCCACTACCTGGGGCCGGATCGACTGCGCTTCGCCTCCCGTCCGGTAGCGCTTCGGCGTGCGCTCGCCAACCTGATCGACAACGCCGTGAAATACGGGCGCGAAGCCGAGGTCGGGCTCCAAACTGAGCGCGATACGATCCGGCTGACCATCGAAGATCGTGGCCCGGGCATCCCGGCCGCGGCGCGCGAGCAGGTGTTCCAGCCATTCTTCCGCCTGGAGCCGTCGCGCTCTCGGACGACCGGTGGCACCGGCCTCGGTCTGGCCGTCGCCCGGACCATCGTCCATCGCCATGGCGGTATGATCACCCTCGACGACCGTCCCGGCGGCGGCCTGGTCGTCCGGGTCACCCTGCCCGTGGCGGCTTCCTGATCAGCGCCAGATCCAGCGCTCCATGCTCTCTCGACATGCCCGACACGCCGAGCATGGTTGACGCGGGGGCATTCGAGTCGGCCACGGCATTGGCATTGAAATCGGCTCGCCGCGGGTATGCCAAAAAAGCGTGCCGGTGCTTGAGGAACTGACGCTCAAACGCTTGCCCAGATGCTCGCACATCATCGCTTGCTGTCCAGCTTTTCACCGTCCTTCGAACAATGCGCGAGCCGTCTTTGGACGGCCTTGCTCGTTAGCTCACGAAGCGCGTCGCGGCCGATCCCAGAGGCCGGCCTGGAGGCGCTTTGGGCGAGCTCCCCGGCCAGCGCGCGCCGCAGCGTTGAGGCTGGAGTTCCGTTTGCCGATCTGGCGAAGCGCCAATTGACCGCCCTTTTTCACGAAGTTGCGGTCGTCCGAGGCTGCCACGTCAATCAGCGGCAGATAGCGAAGAAACCGAGAGTCGGGAGCGGCCCTGTCATGGACGGCGAGCACCGCAATCATCACGAAGCCGGCGCGCCGCACGAATTCGGCCTCACGTCCGCACCACTCGAGCGCCTTGGCGTGCGCGAATCGTGTACGGCGGAGGAGGTTGTTGCAGAGCCCGTCACAGACGTCCCACGAGGCGAGATCAGCGACCCAGCGCTCGGCCTGAGTCTCGCTGACCAACGACGGATCATCCACTATGACTGCCAGAATGCGAGCCTCGTGGATGCCGGTGTCCCAGAGGCGGAGTGCGAGCTCGTGGTCGCGCCCCGCCTCGCGGGCTAGCTTGCGAAGCGTCGGCAAGGGGACCCGAGCGTGCCCTTCCGGTTGTTCCCATACCGGGCCATGCGGGCCACGTTCTTCGGATTGGCGAGCGCCTCGAGGCGGCCGACGATCTCCTCGACGTCTGGTCTCATGACTTGAGTGCCCGCGTAGACAGGAGTCGAACATGTTCAGGGGAATTCCTTGGCAAGACGTTTGTAAGTTCCTTGCAGGCGCCTTCTTCGTAAGCTCAGGGGTTCTTTTCTACCTCTACCTTGCTCGTGTTTCGGTGCCGCTCTTGGGCACGGGCTTTATCGAGACGCCTGAAATGAGCGGCATGCGTTCAATTGTCAATGCCGTTCTTTTCGCGGCATTCTTCTACCTCGGTTTCATTCGAAAGTGGAAGGGCCGTTCATTCAACTGACCTCCGACGTTCAGGTTAAATCCCCTATTGGCTCACTGGATTGCTTCGGCGCTACGTTTGCGCGTCGTGGAACGCACGCATCGCGCGGGTATTGACCGCAATCCCGGTCGAGAAGTACCCCCGCCTCGACCCTTCCCGTGACCTGCCGCCCGACCGCGCAGCGCGGTCGTGATGGTCGCCGTGCCCCAGCGAGCGCCACCATGCCGAGCGAGCACCAGGCACAATTTCTCCACCATTCGCGATCGCCGGCGCGCACGACAAAGCTCGCTGGGGCGATCGAGAAGGGATGGACGACCAGATTTCGTCGTACCCAGGGTGGAAGGACAACCCGTGGTTATTCAGCGAGCTCCTGTAGGGCGGTGCCGATGTCGTCTCGGGGCTCTGGAACCACTACAGAGCCCCACGGCGTCAACTAGATCTCTTCGATGACATAGAAGTGCTGGACCGTGGCATCGAAGTCGCGGAGCGTTGCAGCCGCTCGTGCATCGACGACGGCCCGCGCCGGATCTTCGCCCGCGAAGGCTTTGATGGCCTCCAGGGACTCCCAGCGGCTCAACACGACAAACTCGATCTCATCATCGACCAGACGACGGCCAAGGTAGGCGCCCAGGAAGCCGGCACGCCCGCGGAGCTCGGGCACGACCCCTTGGTGAAAATGATCGGGGTAGGCCTCTGTCTGTTCAGCGCTCGCGCGTCCGCGCCACTCGCGTATGATCATATCGCTTGCTCGCCTCTGAGAAATGATGGCTCGATCCTGGACCGCATTGGTGCGTCACTGATCGGGATGAGGCAGTCGCTACCCCAGACCCGAATGCCAGTCCCGCTGTAATAGCGCCGTGGCCCGGTTCCTGGTCATAGCGCAAGCTCCCAGGTTTGTCCCACGAGGTCCTTGCCAAAGGAGCGGTGCCGCTCCT
The DNA here is from genome assembly GCA_046732855.1 of Pseudomonadota bacterium. Taxonomy (GTDB): domain Bacteria; phylum Pseudomonadota; class Alphaproteobacteria; order Geminicoccales; family Geminicoccaceae; genus JBKPNX01. Next base: position 7,570 of record JBKPNX010000118.1, on the reverse strand, counting down.
CCGTGACCAGCTCGAATCCGGCCCCTTCATAGATCCGTCGGGCCGAGACGAGGACGTCGTTAGTCCACAGGGTCAAAATCTTGTAGTCCTTCGTCCGTGCGAAGCGGATGCACTCGTCAACCAATCGCCTTCCGATGCGCAGGCGACGGGCAGATGGCTCCACATAAAGCAGACGAAGTTTGGCGACTTCGTCGGACGCGCGCGCAAGGAAGACGCTACCGACGACCTCTCCTTCGCGCTCTGCGATCCAGCAACGCTCGCGCCTGGGGTCAAATGTTTTCGCGAAGGCGCCAGCGATCTCTGCAACCAGGGCCTCGAACGTCTCGTCCCAACCATACTCCTCATTGTAGAGAATGCCTTGCCGGTGAATGATCCAGCCGAGATCACCGGGTTGAAGATCGCGCAGGATATAAGGGACTATCGGCTCTTGGCTCCCGCCGAGCAATCGCTGAACGGTTTCCATCGCCCGTACCAGCTTGCCCCTGTCGGTGGCCGAAAGCGGTTCGAGCAAACCAGCCATCTGATCCCGCGCAGCCTTATCCAGCGGTGCAAACGCCTCGCGACCAGTGGCGGTCAGGGCGAGCATAGCTCGTCGCCCGTCGCCTTGGAGTGGGCTGCGCTTCAGCAGACCTCGCGTCTCGAGTTTTGCCAGCAAGCGACTGAGGTAACCTGGGTTCACATCGAGATCACGCCCGAGCTCGCTTGCCGTCAGTCCGTCACGGTGCGCCAGCTCATAGAGCACACGAACCTCGGTCAGCGAGAACTTGCTCTGGAGCAAGCCCTCATCGAGCAAACCGATCTGCCTTGTGTAGAACCGGTTGAACCGGCGAACGGTCGAGATGTGATCGTCGATCGGATGCATGGCAGCCCCGCCGCGTGCCGGCGTTAATCAGCAACTACTTATTTGACTGAGTCAACTATAATCGACCACGTGCCAACTGGCGCCGGGAACAGCGCTCCCCAGGTGAGCCGTCGACATCACGACGTGTTGACTACTGACGCGCCGAATTGCTCGTAGTGATACGCGTCACGCCACGGGCTTGCACCACGATCAAGACAGTGCGCGCAGATCGGCCCGCAGGCGGTCGGGGTCGGACCCACCGAGCAGGCGTTCGAGCGCCGCGTGAGTCGGCTCCCAGACCGGGAACGCCGCGACGAGCAGATCTCGACCTGCCGGCGTCAGCGCCAGTCGGCGGCTGCGCTTGTCCGCGTCGTCAACCGTCACCGTCACGAGGCCGCGCCGTTCCAGCGGCTTGAGATTGGCGGTGAGCGTGGTCCGATCCATGGCCAGCAGGGTGGAGACCTGGCCGATGCTGGGCGCCTGCGCCCGGTTCAGCGACATCATCAAGGAGAACTGGCCGTTGGTCAGGCCGAGCGGCCGCAGCGCCTCGTCATAGCGCCGCGCCACCCCCCGTGCTGCGCGCTGGACGTGGAGACACAGGCAGGTGTCGCGGACCATACGGGTGATTTCGACGGGAAGCTCGTTGCGGCTTGACATGCGCAATTATGTTGATATCAACTTATTTGTCAATGCCCTGGGTGGAGTATGATCCGGGCAGTCGACATCGCCATCCCCCGCCCGGGCAGTGAGCCTGACGGACAAGTGGCGCTATTGGCGCTGTTCCCTTGCCGACGGCTCACGAGTCAGCGTCGGGATCGGCGGCAAGGATACCGGCAAGGTCGTGCTGGGGGTCGGCCAAGAGACGCTCGTTTCGTCCAAGGCGGTCGAGCGCTGGGGCGCCTTCTGGAAGGGCGAATCGGCCACACTGTGAAAGGTCCGGCGTTTCCTCGAACGTCTCGACCATCGGCAAGGAGGACCGACATGAGCAAAATGAACCCTGTCGTTCACTTCGAAATGCCCTACGACGACCGCGAGCGCATGGCGAAGTTCTACCAAGACGCGTTCGGCTGGCAGACGCGGATGCTGGGGAAGGAGATGGGCAACTATGTCCTCGCCACGACAACCGAAACCGACGGCAGCCGCCCCAAGGAGCCAGGCGCGATCAATGGCGGCTTCTTCCCGAAAAGGCCCGACTGGCCGGCGCACCATCCATCCGTCGTCATCGCGGTCGATGACATCGAGGTCGCGATAAAGAAAGTGGCCGAAGCCGGCGGCGAGGTCCTCGGCGAGCCCTTGGAGATTTCGGGCGTCGGCCAGTACGTCGCATTCTTCGACACCGAGGGCAACCGGGTGAGCATGCTTCAGCCCCTTCCGCGCAACTAGTTGCGCCGAAGCCGATGCGCTCGTGCCTCTGGCCGCGGCCAGGCACGAGGAATGAAGCATCCGCGAACGGGTATCGAGGTTTTTCGCCAAGTACTTGCAAATGGACAGAAAGAGGCGGCTATGATCGGCTCGTCTCGCGTCGCATGGCGGGAATCCGGCAAAGGCACGGATCCTGCGCTTGCGGTGCTCGTCGTCTTGATTGTGGCCGCGTGGCTGCTGGCGGTTGTGCTTGGCGGCGCCGCGGGCGTGTTCGAGTCCGGGCCGTCAGAGCCGCCATTGCCGATCTTGGCCGCCCTCGCCGTGCCCCTCGGGATTTTCGGCTTGGCTTATGCGCTGTCGCCGCGGTTCCGCGATTTTGTCCTGTCGCTCGATCTTCGCATGCTGACGGCGGCACAGAGTTGGCGGGTGATCGGCGCCATGTTCATCTTCCTCTGGGCGTTCGATCTCCGTCCCGCGCTGTTCGCGTTCCCGGCCGGTCTAGGCGACGTCGCGGTCGGGATCGCCGCCGTATTCGTTCTGCGCGCAATGATCGACGAAACGCCGGGCTGGCGTCTCAAGGTGCTACTTCTGAACCTGGGCGGGCTGCTCGACTTCGTCGGCGCGTTCGCCACTGGCATACTGACGAGCAACTCTTCCCTTGGACTTCTTGCCGGCGAGAAGGTGGAGCAATGGGCCTCGCTGGACTTGATGCCGCTAAGTCTGATTCCCCACTTTCGCCGTGCCGTTGTGGATCATGCTGCATCTGATTTCGCTGCTGCAGCTGCGCGAACTGGGGCGCAAGATCGGCTAAGAGCCCCCGATGCGAGCGCCGAGCATGAAGAGAACCTACACGACGGCGGAGACGTTCGCCTTCGAATGCGAGCTCGACCTGGCCGAGGGTACATGCCGGTGCAACTGCTCGATCTGCGCCAAGTCGCGGCTCTGGAAGGCGATCGCCAAGCCCGGTGCGTTCCGGCTGCTGCAGCGACTGACCCTTCGATCGGGGCTGTGTTCCCGTAGCAGTCGTCGGGACGGCCTCATGGGCCGGCGAACACCATGTCGAACAGCCAGAAAAGGTGGGTCATAACCTGCCGGCGGCGAACCCCTTCGCGCCAGAACCATTCTATTCCACGAGCACGATGTCGAGCTCAGCAAGCGTGGCACGCAATTCGGATTGATCGGACAGGCTGTGCAGCCGGGCGATCAGACGATGAAGCCTTGGTGTCAGGACGACAGGGAGCCGTTCCCGGGCTCGAAGCGCACGCCGAGAGGTGCCGGCTGGGCGGCGGTGACGGCGGGACCCATGCTGAACGCCCGGAAGTCGGCAGCCAGGCAGGGGCGGGCGATCGCTCGCCGCTCAAGCGGCGTCCTGGCCGGCGGCCTCCCAAGCCAGGATTGCGCGCCGGCGCGCCTTGCCCCAGCGGTAGTCGCCGAGGGCCCCGGTTGCCCGGATCACCCGGTGGCAGGGGACGATGAAGCCCAGGGGGTTGGCCGAGAGCGCCCGACCGACCGCCTGCACCGCCTTGGGCTGGCCGATCTCCCGGGCGAGCTCCCCATAGGAGATCAGGCGCCCTTGCGGCACGCGCAGCAGCGCCGCCCAGACCTTGATCTGGAAGTTCGTACCCTTGAGCAGGAGCCGCGGCGCGCCGTTGGCGTCGCGGTCGAACAGGGCCGCGATTGCGCGTTCGCCCGCCTTAGCATCGGCGACGAAAGCGCTCCTCGGCCATTCCTCGCGAGCCCGCTCGAGCGCCTCCCTGGCATCGCCATTGACGAAGCTGAGGCCGGCGATGCCGCGGTCGGTGGTTAGTACCAGCGCCTTGCCGAACGGCGTCGGGCAGAGACCGTAGCGGATCTCGAGGTCCGCGCCCTGGCGCTTGTATTCGCCGGGCGTCATCGCCTCGTAGGTGACGAACAGGTCGTACAGGCGCGACGGCCCCGACAGCCCGACCTCGTAGGTCGCATCGAGCACGCTCCGGCCGTCCTGCAGCAGCGTCTTGGCGTGACCCACTGTCAGCAGGCCGAGGAAACGCTTGGGGCTAAGGCCTGCGTAGCGGGTGAACAGGCGCTGGGCATGGAACGGGCTGAGCCCGATCTCGCGCGAGACCTCCTCGAGCCCCGGCTGCCGGCTCGCGTTCTCGTCCAAGTAACGGATCGCGTGTTCGATCCTTCGATAGTTCCGCGAGGCCTCCAGGGCGCTCGCCTCCAGATGCATCACCGCCAGTCCCTCCAACTCTCCGGCGCAAGGTCCCACAACCGCCGGCTCGCCTCGCGCTCCGCATCGGCGCGCGTAATGCCGATGTCCTTGAGCAGGCGCTCGTCGAGTGTGAGCACCGCGCGCCGCTGGCGCGCCGCTTCCCGCCAGCCCAGGGCCAGCTCGATCGCGTGCAGCAGCCGAGCGGCCAGCCCCGGCCTGAAGCGAAGCGGCGGGCCTTCTTGCACGAACAGCTCGCTTCCATGGTTCGCCATCATCGCCCGACCTATTCCCGATGCTACAAGTAACGTGTGGCCCAGCCCGAGCGCACGAGCGACCCGATTCTTGCGCAAGGAAAGCAGCGCGGTCACCGCCCGCTGTGCGATTTGAAAGGTAGAAAGCGCTTTCATAACGGAATCGAATGTTCATTATGATCGAGATAACGAGCTCTTATGACAGAGCTCAAGCCATGCCGCACAACCTCGATACCGCCCGTCCAGGGCCTTCGTCGCTGCCGCCGAGACCGGCGGGATGACGAGCGCCGCGCGCCTCCTCAACCTGAGCAGGCGGCGGTGACCCAGCAGGTGGAGCGGCTCGAGGATTCGGCCGGCAGTTGTTCGAGCGACCAGCGCCGCGGCCTGCGTCTCACCCCGAGCGGCGAGCGGCTCCTGGTCCGCGCGCGGCGCCTCCTGGCCCACCTCAAGCGGGCGTTGCCGATTGACTTACGCTGCACACTCAGTTGAGGACCATCGCGATGCCCGGGCGCGCGGTAAGGCGCACTGCGGTACCCCGCAAACGCCACTGGAGGTGCGGTGTTTAGAGCAACGGGCCACAGTCTTCGGGGTATTCGATTGTTGCAGAGCCTCTCCCAGGCCGAGTTGGCCGGGCTAGAGCAGCACTGCCGCTGGCGGCGCGTTATCGCCGGGCAGCGTATCCTCGATCGCTCAAGTGATAACCGCGACGTGTTCTTCGTGGTCGAGGGCAGCGTTCGGGCCGTCGATTTTTCCGCTACAGGACGTGAGGTGGTCTACGCCATCATCGGGGCGGGTGGTCATTTCGGGGAGCTCTCGGCGATCGACGGCCTAGCGCGCTCCGCCTCTGTGGTCGCGATCGAGGATTGCTTGCTCGCGGCGCTGCCCCCGACACAGTTCGAAGCTCTGATTCGCGATCAGCCGGAGATCGCAATCGGGCTGCTCCGGGGCCTGGTCAGAATTATTCGCACCACCGACGAGCGCCTGATCGAGCTCACCACCATGGGAGCGATGGCCAGGGTGTGCCAGGAGCTGCTGCGCCTGGCGCAGCGTGACGAGCGATCTGGAGCCTGGATGATCGCTTCCCTGCCTACCCAGAAGGATCTCGCCGGCTGGGCCGGAACTACCCGTGAGACAGTCGCTCGAACGCTTTCTCAGCTTGCCCGTGATGGTATCGTGCGGCGCGCTGGCCGAACTCTCCGCATTCACAATCCGGCTCAGCTCGAAGCGGCCATCATCCGCCTTGGCAGCCCCGCAGCGTCAACCATCCGCACCGAGCCGTAGCGTGGTGCCGTCGGCCGCGTGACTAATCGAATATCCTATCGAGGCGGCAACGAGGTCGTGTCCGCTCATGTCCGGTGCGCGGTCAGGACACGCGCTAAGCCGTGCGCACCGGGCCAGCCGCCGCAGCCGGCGTGTCGAGCTCGCTTAGAGCCGACAGTTCGGGCTTGCCCGCTTTGGCCCAGGTCGTCAGACAGTTGTCACTGGATAATCGGTCACGCGCGCTACCTATTGTTTGGCTCCAAGGCTCCAGTCGGTGGCTAGGACCATGGTCAGGCTTCTTTCGTTTTCTTGCCAGGACCCCCGCCAGACCATTCTAGATAACCCGACGCGGGTGCACGAGGTATGAATTTTTTTGATTTTGTGACGGTCGTCACTCACGCAGCACACAGGTCCGTCTTACATCGTGACCGATGTGGGCGTTTCGGCGAGTGGTGCTACGAGCGTGCCCGACCTTGATGTGGTCGCCGGAAGCCGAGAGGAGCGAGCAGTGTTCAGAATCCTGGTCCGTGAAACGCTGAGGGCATCGATCGTACTCGTGTCCGGTGCCATCTTCTTTGGACTGAGTGTGCCGCTTTACGCCAATGCCGCTCTCGCAGCGCCGGTTTGCGCGAGCGATGAGGCAGTGAGCAAAGAGCTCGAAAGCCGCTATGGGGAGGTGCCGGTCGCTCGGGGCCTCGCGAGCGACGGTAAGTTGCTCCAGGTGTTTGCGAGCGAGGATGGCATTTCCTGAGCGTAGTGCTCACCGGGCCGGACGGGGTCAGCTGCATCGCAGCTACCGGCCGGTACTGGCAAACCGTAGCTGAGAAGAAGCTCGGGCCGGAGGCGTAGTCTTCCCGGCCCACGCCGCGCTTCGGCCTCTATACCCCACGTCATGGGACACTATCTTTGCCGTAGCGTCGCTTCGTCCACGTTCAAGAAATCGCAAGGGAGCACACCACATGATCACGATCTCCGCTTTCAAGTGGGTCCCAGATTTCGCCCAAGGCCAGGTGCGCGATCTGCGCGCGCGCTGGGCGCTGGAGGAAGCCGGCCTGCCTTACAAAACCCGTCTTCTTGAACAGGGCGATCAGGACAAACCCGACTATCGCGCGCTGCAGCCCTTCGGGCAGGTGCCGATCCTTGAAGAAGATGGCTTCGTCCTCTTCGAATCCGGAGCCGTTGTCCTCTACATCGGCGAACGGAGCGAGGCGCTCCTACCGAAGGACGTGGGCGCCCGCGCACGCGCGACGCAATGGCTGATCGCGGCGCTCAATTCCATCGAGCCCTTCGTCATGAATGTCGCGCTGATCGATCTCTTCTACGCGAACGAGGAGTGGGCGAAGCTGCGCCGGCCGGGGGCGGTGGAGTTCGTGCAGAAACGCCTGTCCGCCCTCTCCAAGTCGCTCGGCGACAAGCCCTATCTCGATGGCGACCGCTTCACGGCCGGCGATCTGATGATGACGACGGTGCTGCGAATCCTCAAGCACACCGACATCGTCACGAGCGACAAGCGCCTCGCAGCCTATATCGAACGCTGCACCGCGCGGCCTGCCTTCAAGCGTGCGTTTGATGCGCAGATTGGCGATTTCAAAGAGGCTGCATAACCGGAACTGGGGCGCTCCCAACTATGACCTGCTGCACTCGGGGCCGCCACGATGAGTA
>JBKPNX010000117.1:0-5956 GCA_046732855.1 Pseudomonadota bacterium | reverse complement strand
GATGCCCGGAGGGCTCTCGATCTAGTCAATTAGAGAACAGGAGGTGACCCCATACAGCCTGCCGCCTCAGCCTGCCGCCTCCTGATTCTCCGCCCCCTACTCCCAGTAAGGGCGCGCGCCGTAGTAATCGTGTACTCGCTTGCCCCAGCGGCGATCGCTCCAGTCCGGCGTCTCGCTTGTGCGGTAGGTCGGTGCCCCTCCGAGCTTGCTTGCGTCGAGGTCCACGATATAACCGCCCTGGCCGGTATCGTAGGTCAGCACGTGCCACGGCAGCGGGTGGTAGCGGTCTCCCATGCCTAAGAACCCGCCGAACGACATCACGGCGTAGGCAACCTTCCCGCAGATCTTGTCGATCATCACAGTGTGGATGGAGCCGAGCTTCTCACCCTGTCGACTGTAGACCGTCGTGCCCTCGACTTTATCAGACGAAATCAAGCTGCTGGTCTCATCGATTGCGACGGTCCGGCTATCCTGCATCGCCATCATGGTCCCTCCGTGAGTTGCGAACCGCGCGTAAACGGCGAGTGCGGCGCCCGGAGACAACGATCGCATCAATTACCAGTTCCGCGAGCTCATATTTTACATATATCTGTCGAGGATATTGCTGCTCAGATTCTTTCTGAGAAGGGCGCCGAATATCGTCAGTCCAGGAACTCAGGGAAGTATGCACCCGTTCCTACTTGGAGTTCTTCTTAGGATCGGGAGGATTGGTCTGGTGCGCATCGCGCAGGTTGCTCCACTACATGAAGCAGTACCGCCGCGGTTCTATGGCGGTACAGAACGTGTGGTCTCTTATCTGACCGAAAATCTGGTCGAGCTCGGACATGATGTCACCCTGTTTGCAAGCGGTGATTCTGAGACGCGCGCTCGCCTGATCCCAATCTGCCGGCAGGCGTTGCGCCTCGATCCGCAGTGTGAGGATCCAGTGCCCTACGAAGTCTTGGCCCTGGAAGCCGTCATCCAGGAGGCGGACGACTTCGATGTCATTCATTTCCACGAGGCCTGTCTGCACCTGCCGTGGGCCCGGCGTGTGCGGTGCGCCACGGTGACCACCATGCATGGTCGGCTCGACCTGCCCGATCTCGTACGGCTTTATCGCGAGTACACCGATGTGCCGCTGGTCTCGATCTCGGATGCCCAGAGAGAACCGATGCCGTGGGCGAACTGGCGCGCCACGGTCTGGCACGGCTTGCCCGACGACCTTTATCGTTTCCGTCCCGAGCCGGGTGGATATCTCGCCTTCCTCGGTCGGATTTGCCCGGAGCGGGTCGATCGCGCTAGCGCGATCGCGAAGGGTGCCGGTATCCAGTTGCGGCCAAGGTGCACGCAGCGGACGAGGAGTACTTTGAGACGGAGATCCGGCACCTTCTGGATGACCCTCTGGTCGACTTCATTGGCGAGATCGGGGACGGCGAGAAGGAGGCGTTCTTGGGCTGCAGCCTTGCTCATGCCTATCGACTGGCCGGAGCCGTTCGGACTGGTCGTAATCGAAGCCATGGCCTGCGGCACGCCCGTCATCGCGTTTCCATTCGGCTCCATGCCCGAGCTGATCGAGCCGGGGGTAAACGGCGCCTTGGTGAATAGCATCGATGAGGCGACTGCAGCGGTCGAGGCGCTCGCCGAGTTCGATCGGAAGCTGTGCCGCCGTTCCGTCGAACAACGCTTTACCGCGGCTTGCATGGCCAAGAACTACGTCCGCGTGTACGAGGCGCTCATCGGAGAGTCGATATACTCCCCGGCCCGCGTGGGACTGCCGGCGGCAGGAATGGAAATCACGGTTCCTGCGGTTGTGGCGGAGGAGCGGCAGCCAGCCGCCTTGTTTGACCCACCGGCCGTCAACGGGGCACGAGCGCGATGAGAGCGGAGGCGCCCCGATCTATCCACAGCTGCTTCCCTCGCAGCGCCATTGCTCTCGGTCTCTGCCTTGAGCAGGCGCGCCCTTCAGGCGCGCACTCCAACAGATCCTCGAGGCAGGCGCGCCGGCGCGTAGCCTGAACCGACCCGGCGGCGCCGTGCGAATCTCCTTGCAGGACAGGCGCACGTAGTCGTCCTACGGAAAGCGCAGGCGCGTGGCGCCAGCTGCTATGGCACGCCACCAAGCCATGACTTTGTCGGATCCCAAAGCAGCCTGGGTCGACGAGGAACAACACGATGTTCCAACCGTTATCGGGCACGAGAAGCTCAGGCCCCGGTGGCACAGGGTGGAGGTGGACCACCTTCATAAGCAGAGTCCATATGCTCATGCGCTCTCTGACCCAAGCGTCATGATGTTTGATTTCGGGACCGGCCTTTGCCGACCGCAGTTAGGAGATTTGAGCCTCAAAGAGGCGGTGATCGCGGCGGGCACCGGAGCGAGCAGCGCCCAAACTATAGTTCCCAGAACAAAAGCACCAGAAGCGGGTGCTCGCGGCCAATTAGCAGTGCGCGGCCGGCACCGGTTTTGCCGGTCACTCCGATGTCCCACGTCCCCTCACCCGCAGCAGACTCGTCCCGATACACCCGGTTGCCGGGGGCCGGAGCCGTCGGGGCGGCAATTCGACCTCCGGACAGCAGGAACAACCAACGTGCTCGAAGGAAAGCGGGCAGCGTGGTCTAGAGGCACCTTTGGCGCGCGCCGGGCGTTTGCGGTCGTCGCCAATATCTGTCGCGACACCCACCATGTCGCGCTCTGACCGGCGGCAGCGCGCGCAATCGGATGAAGCGAAACTTTCGGCGCGCCACGCCGTAACTGCCCTGCCGAGGACAAGGTCGGTGAGCAAGCGTCTGGGCTGGATTCTCGGAACTCTTGGCGCGATCGCCCTCCTTCTCATCGTGGTGCTGGTTCTATTTGACTGGAATTGGCTTAAAGGCCCGATCGAAAGCCAGGTATCAGGGCCTCTCGGCCGACCGTTCCGAATCAAAGGCGATCTGGACGTCGAACTGTCCCTGCAGCCCACGATCACTGTCGACGGCGCGGAGCTCGGCAATGCGCCGTGGGGCGGCGATACACCCATGGCGAAGATCGCTCGCGCCGAGGTCAGGGTCGATCTTCGCAAGCTGCTCAGGGGCGAAATCGTGCTGCCGGAAGCTAGGATCACGCAGCCGTCTCTCTTGCTCGAGACGCGCCCCGACGGGCCGCCCAATTGGGACTTCGGTAACGCGGCCGAAACCTCGCGAGGGCCGCCGACCCTGCCGCGGATCGGCCGGCTGGAGATCAGCGATGCCTCGGTTCGCTACCACGATCTCGGCAGCGGACGGGACGTAGTTGCCGAGCTTTCCCGCGTCGCGGGCCGCACCAGCCCCGACCTGAAGCTGAACGCGAGCGGCAAGGTGCAAGGAGAACCGCTCGAATTCGACATCACGGGAGCGGCGCTTGCCCAGCTCGAGAACCACACCGAGCCCTCTGTCAGTTCGCCCACCGAGCAGAGGGCAGGCCCTCCCTTTGCCCTCGAAGCTCGAATCAAGGCGGGGCAAACCAGGATTATCGCATCCAGCAATATCAGCAAGCCGGCCCAACGTCAGAACGTCGAGATTGCATTCGAGCTGACGAGCCCCGGTATGACCGAGCTTCTGCGCGCGTTCGGCGTTGAGGCGCCGGCGATGCCCTCAATGGAGGTCGCAGGCAAGGTCATCCGCAACGGGCAAGTGTGGCAGCTCAATAATGCCTCTGCGCAGGTCGGCGAAAGCAACCTCGCCGGACGGCTGAGCGTCGATCTCTCAAGGCCCCGCCCCTTCATCAGTGCCGACCTGGAATCGGATCGGTTACGCGCCAAGGACCTTAGAACGGCCTCCCTCGAACCGCCGCAGCCTGCGGGCGCGGATGGAACTCCAGAGGCCGCAAACACCAAGCCCAAGAACTCGTCCGAAGGCTCGGCACCCCTTCTTACGGCGGCGGGGATCAACTTCGACGCGCTGCCGAAGGTTGACGCCGACGTGAATTTCCGAGGTAGCAACCTCGAGGCGCCGGAGGTCCGACTTGCTCAGCTGGAGTTCGATCTCAAGCTCCGGGACCGGGTCGCGGTGATCGATGGAGCCGGACAGGCCACGTTTCGTGACCGGCTGCCGGTGACCTTCGAAGTTCGCGCCGGAACCGAGGACAACCTCAAGAATCCGGCGAGCCGCTACCCTCTCGACGTCAGTCTAAGTGCCGGCGAGAGTCATGCGACCGCGAGGGGCACCGTCGACCACCCCCTCAACTATACCGGGCTGGATGTCGATGCCGATCTCACTCTGCAAGGCCCCGACCTCGAGAAGCTAGGCGAGCTGCTGAAGCTGCCATTGCCTGGGACGCCCCCTTACAAACTCGCTGGCAAGATCACGCACCAGGAGGAAAAGAAGCGCTGGAACTTCGTCGCGTTGCGGGGCACTGTCGGCGACAGCGATATCCAAGGCGACGTGTCCCTGGAGCTGAGCGCCGAGCGGCCCACAATAGTCGCCGATCTGAACTCGAAGACCTTGGATCTGGATGATCTGGGCGCCCTGGTCGGGGCGCCACCCGGTACGGGACCCGGTGAGACTGCCTCAAAAGAACAGGAGCAGAAGGCGGCACAGGAAGCGGCGGCAAAGGCGCCTGTCCTGCCAGGCAAGCAATTCGATGTTCCCGATCTGCACGCGTTCGATGCCCGGATCTCCTTCACCGGCGACACCGTTCAGGCGACGAAGCTGCCGGTCGATCATATGCAGGCAAAGGTCACGCTCCAGGACGGCCACATAACGATCGACCCGGCACGTCTCGGCGTGGCCGGCGGCAAGCTCGAAGCACGTATGCGCCTGGATGCCCGAAGCGGCGTGCTCGACGGTGACTTCGACCTCGCCCTGCGCAACGCCAAGCTCAACCAGCTATTGGCAGCGTTCAAGGTCGATGTCGGCGCGATTCAGATGGAGAAAGAGGTCGTCGGTACGTTCGGCGGTCAGGCCAAGCTCACGATAAAGGGCAACTCGATCCGCGAGATGGCCGCTGCGGCTGACGGCGAGGTCGCTGTGATCATGGGTGGGGGACAGATCAATTCGCTGATCATCGAAGCGCTGGGGCTCGATCTCGGCGAGGTCATTACGGTGCTCGCCGCGGGCGACGAAGAAAGGGACAAGGGCATGGTGCCCGTTCAGTGCCTGGTCGGCCGGTTCGATGTCCAAAACGGCGTCATGGCGACCAGAGCGCTAGTGCTGGAGACGAGCGACAGCACGGTGACGGGGTCCGGCACGATCGACCTGGGCCAAGAGATCCTTTACCTTACGCTGCTTGCTCACCCGAAGGATGCGAGCCTACTGACCGCCAGCACACCGGTCGCGATCAAGGGCACGTTTCGCGAACCGCAAATCGACGTCATGTCGGAGGAATTGCAGGAGAAGGGGCTGGCCGCCCTGGCGCTCGGCGTCGTGTTGCCGGTGATCGGCGCAATTTTCCCTTTCATCGAGACCGGCGAGCCGGAAGGTGTCAATTGCGCGGCGCTCATGAAGTCTGCGGAGCCAGCCGGTGGTGTCGGGCAAGGGCTTTCGACAGCGAGCGGGCGGCATGGGGACTCACAATAGCAACAGCTTAATTCCGAACCCTTTTGCACACCCCATAATTCGCGAGTAATCCGCGATCAAGCCAGCGCGAGGACGCGGATCTGCCACATGTGAGGACCGAGGTTGTATCGGAGCCGGTGACATGTTGCGCGATGCCCTCAACCTTTACGTCTGCTGATTGTAGGACGACAGGCTCGTCGCCGATGCATTGACACCTCCAATCGACCTGAGGAGATGATTCAAATGGGTGGCAAAGTTCTCGCAGGTTTGCTTGTGCTGCTATCCGTATCAACTCTCCTATTGCCAGGAGCGAAGATTGCACTTGGCACGGAAGGGCCGCGGCCGCCATGCGGAACGGCGCCGGTTCCGCCTTTCCCGGGGATCGCCGACCCGCCGAACGTCCGCCTCTGGCACTCGGAAGATATGGGAGTTGATTGGCGGCCTCCGGCCTGCACGGGCTGGAGCCATC
>JBKPNX010000116.1:0-22795 GCA_046732855.1 Pseudomonadota bacterium | reverse complement strand
TAAGAGACAGGAGGCGAGCCGAGCCAGGCCTATCGCGGCTTCGTCGATCGCTGTCTGCGCGAGCGTGGTTACGAGCCGGTCGGCTGGGAGTAGCCGCTGGGCATGGCGGGCGGCCCGATCCTGCGCCGCCGGCCTCGAGTTGCTCCCGACCCGACATGGCAAACTCGCCGCGGAGGCCGTTCCCGGAAGTACGGGAGGCTGGCTGAGCGCCGCATCTGCCGCCGCGACCGAGGCGATCCCGGCCGGCCAGGCTCATCGCCTGGTCCGGCGCGGGCCGCCCGTGGGAGATTTTCGCCTCGGCAGAGTGACGCAGATGCCTGGCCGGAGCGGCGGCTAGGACAGCCAGAAATCGACCTGGCCGGCGTTGACCAGAGCGCTCAACGTCGTGCCGGTGACCCCGTTCAGCACCGCGATCGAGGTGAACGCGCTGCCGTTCGCCGCGCCGTCGGCGTCGACCTGCACCGCAGTGTTGGCGCCGTCCCCGACCAGCCGCATGAACGCGCCCTCCTGGCCGGCGCTGAAGCCGGTCAGCAGGTTGCCCACGGCGAGGACGTCGCCGCTGCCGAAGTCGGTGATCACATCGACCCCGTCGAGGCCATCGAACACGAAGCGGTCCGCGCCCATTCCGCCCGACAGGGTGTCGCTGTCGGCGCCGCCCCGGATCACGTCATTGCCGACGCTGCCAAAGAGGGTGTCGTTGCCGGCGTCGCCGTTCAGGATGTCGTTGCCCGAGTTGCCGAGCAGCTGATCGTCGCCGGCGCCGCCATCCATGCGGTCGTGGTCCACGCCGCCGTGCAGTTGATCCGCGCCGTCGCCGCCGACCAGCCAGTCGTCGCCAGCGTCGCCGAACAGCATGTCGTCACCGACGCCGCCCGTCAGCTGGTCCGCGCCGTTGCCCCCGCTCAGGAAATCGGAGCCGGCGCTGCCGGACAGGACGTCATTGCCGTCCTCGCCGGCAATCTGGTCGTCGCCGGGACCGCCCTCGATCACGTCATCCGCCGCGCTGCCGGTCAGGAGGTCATCGCCGCTGTTGTCGAACTGCACGGCGAGGGCGAAGGTTGCGGTGGCGCTGAGGCCGCCGACGTCGGTGACCTGCACCACGACGCTGTGCTGATCGGCGGTCTCGTAGTCGAGCAGCGCGCCGTTGGCGACCATGATCGCGCCGCTGGTCGGGTCGATCGTGAACCGCCCGCCGGCATCGTCGAGCAGCGCGTAGGTGAGCGCGTCGCCGGCATCGGGATCGGTCGCCGAGACCACGCCGACGACGGTGCCATCGGCCGCGTTCTCGTAAACTGCGTTCGCCGACAGCTCGCCGATGCCCGGCGCGTGGTTGACAGGCGCCGGCGCGCTCGGCGCCGGTTCGCTCGGGACCGGGTCGTTCTGACTCGGCCCGCCCGGCGCAGGATCGCTCTGCGTCGGTCCGTTCTGGGGCGGCCCGCTCTGGGCAATCTCGATCCGCTCGACGCCGTCGAAGCGCAGCTTGCTGCCGTCGGCGAACCTGATGAAGCCCGCCGCGCCCGTTGAGAGCTGCCAGTTGTCGCCGGCGTTGGTGACGACCTTGCCGTCGCGCAGATGGAGCGTCCAGCCAGCGGCGACCCCGTCGAGGCGGATGGTGTCCGCCTTGCCGGCTTCGCCGTGGAAGACGTCGTTGCCGTCGCCGCCACGGTAGACGTACAGGTCATCGCCCTGGCCGCCGTAGGCCTGGTCGCTGCGGGCGCCGCCGGCGAGCACGTCGTTGCCCTGGCCGCCGCGCAGCTCGTCGTCGCCGTCGCCGCCGCTCAGATAGTCATCGCCGCGGCCGCCATACAGGCGGTCACGCCCGGCGCCGCCCTCCAGCCAGTCACCGCCGAGCTGGCCGAACAGCCAATCACGGCCGGCGCCGCCGAACAGCCGGTCGTCGCCCCGACCGCCATGCAGCCAATCTTGCCCGGCACGGCCTTCCAGCCGGTCGTCGCCGCCGCGCCCGTAAAGGAGATCTCGATCGTCGCGCCCGACCAGCGAGTCGTTGCCGGCATTACCGGATTGCCGAGCCACGCCGTGCCCGGGGCGCTCACAGTTCCTGCCCATCGCTCTTCCCCCACCAAGAGTGACGAGACCCGTGCTAGGGCTCTCCCTGGCCCGGGGCACAGCGCTCCGGACAATCACTCCTCCGAAGCGCTAGCCAATTCACGCCAGTGATATTGAACCTGATAAATAGAAAAGGCAAGATAATGAATTTTAGTCTTTCGTTATATTGATCATTTACGTGTATTAATTTTGAAATTGGCAGATTAGGGCCGAGAACCTGAGGCAATGAGGACCTGCGGCGAGGCGCTGAGTTCGGCGCGGGGGGCGGCGCGCGCGGCAGGTTCTTAAGGGTCTGTTAATCCGCCGGCGCAATATGCGGGCAGGGGCGGGTTTATGGGAGGCGACGGCGGGCGCCTCTCTGGCAAAGGAGCCGGTTCGATCGCGACCGAGAGCAGAAAGGAGCCGAGCGGCCCCGCCGGGGAGCAGCCGACCGCGTTGGACGTCGCCCTGCGCGAAGCGCGGCGGGGCCTCGGCGTGGTCGCCGTGCTCAGCCTGTTCCTTAATCTCTTGGTCCTGGTCTCGCCGCTCTACATGTTCCAGGTGTTCGACCGCGTGCTGCCGAGCGGCCACGTCGAGACCCTGGTCGCGCTGACCGTGCTCGCCGGTTTCGCCCTGCTGGTGTTTGGTCTGCTGGAGACGATCCGCCACCAGACGCTGGTCCGGATTGGCGCCTGGCTCGATCGCCGGCTGTCCGGGCCCGTGCTCGCGGCGAGCCTCGGCGAAGCGCTGACCGGACGGGCGATCGGCGGCGAGCCGCTCCGCGAACTTGCCCGATTGCGCGCGTTCATCAGCAGCGAGAGCGTGCTGCCCGTCCTCGATGCGCCCTGGACGCTGGTGTTCATCGCCGTCATCTGGCTGCTGCACCCCTGGCTCGGCGTGCTGGCGCTGCTCGGCGCCGTGCTCCTGTTCGCGCTCGCGCTGGGCAGCGAGATCGTCATGCGGGCGCCGCTCGGCGAGGCCAACGAGCGCTGGACGGCCGCCCAGCGGCGCGCCGAGACGGCATTGCGCAACGCCGAGGTGGTGCACGCCATGGGCATGCTGCCGGCGCTCCTGCGGCGCTGGCATGCCGACAACGATCGCGTCCTCGACCAACAGGCGCAGGCGGGCGACCGCGGCGCCGTGATCGTCGGCATGGCCAAGTTCCTGCGCCTCTATCTCCAGATCGGCGTCCTCGGCCTCGGCGCCTATCTGGTGCTGGGGGGCGAGCTGACCGGCGGCGGCATGATCGCGGGCTCGATCCTGCTCGGTCGCGCGCTCGCGCCGGTCGAGCAGGCGATCGGCGCCTGGAAGGGCCTGGTCGGCGCGCGCGCCAGCCATAATCGGCTCCAGGCGCTGCTGCGCCGGCAGCGCGCGGCCGCGGCGGCATTGCGCCTGCCCGTGCCCGAAGGCCGGGTGAGCGTCGAGCGCCTCGTCTTCGCGCCGCCGGGCGGCGACCGGCCGATCCTCAAGCAGGTCGAGTTCGAGCTCGCGGCCGGCGAGGTGCTGGCGGTGATCGGCCCCTCGGGCTCGGGCAAATCGACGCTCTGCCGTCTGATCGTCGGCATCTGGCCGCCGAGCTCGGGCCACGTCCGGCTCGACGGCGCCGAGGTGCACGCCTGGGACCGTGGCGATTTCGGCCGTCATGTGGGCTATCTGCCCCAGGACGTCGAACTGTTCGCCGGCACGGTGCGCGACAACATCGCGCGCCTGAGCGACGCCCCGGACGAGGCGGTGATCGAAGCCGCGCGCCTCGCCGGCGCCCATGACATGATTCTGCGCCTGCGCGGCGGCTACGCCACCGAGATCGGCGCCCATGGCGGCGTGCTCTCGGGCGGCCAGCGGCAGTGGATCGGACTCGCGCGCGCGATGTTCGGCCAGCCGCGCCTGGTCGTGCTGGACGAGCCGAACGCCAGCCTCGACCAGGCCGGCGAGGCGGCGCTGATCGATGCCATCGGCCGGCTTAAGGCGCATGGCACCACCGTGATCCTGGTGGCGCATCGGCCGAGCCTGCTGGTCCACGTCGACAAGCTGCTCGTGCTGCGCGACGGCGCTGCCGTCCTGTTCGGGGCGCGCGAGGAGGTGCTGCCGCGCCTGATGGTCCAGCGGGCGGCGCCCGCGGTCGCCGCGGTGGCGTCGTGATCGCGCAGAGCGAGGTCCGCCTGAGCATCGGCGGCCCCGATCCAGCGCCCGGCCGGCGGGACGCGCCGCTGATGCACGAGCTGCGCCGCCCGGTCCGCGCCGGTGTGCTGCTGATCGGCCTGTTCTTCGGCGGCCTCGGCTGGTGGGCGGCCAGCGCGCCGCTCGCCGGCGCGGCGATCGCGCCGGGCGTGGTCAGCCCCGAGGGCAGCCGGCGCACCGTGCAGCATCTCGAGGGCGGCATCGTCCGCGACATCCTGGTGCGGGACGGCAGCGTGGTGCACGCGGGCGAGCCTCTGATCCTGCTCGAGGACATCCAGGCACGCGCGGGCTTCGACGCGCTCCAGGCGCGCTTCTACACGCTGGCCGCGACCCAGGCCCGCCTGCTCGCCGAACAGTCCGCCGCGACCGGCGTGCGCTTCCCCGACTGGATGATCGAGGCGACCACCGCGCCCCCCGCGGCGCTCGAGGCGATGGTGGCCCAGCGGGCGATGTTTGATGCCCGGGCCAAGGCGCTCGCGGATCGCAAGGGCATTCTGCGCCAGCGCATCGAGCAGCTGCGCGAGGAGATCGCGGGCCTCCAGGCGCAGATCGGGGCGGACGGCCGGCAGATCGCCCTGGTCGACGAAGAGATCGAGGGCGTCGAGCAGCTGTACCGCAAGGGGCTGGAGCGCAAGGCGCGGCTGCTTGCGCTGCAGCGGACGCGCGCGGAGATCGAGGGCAACCGGGCCGAGCGGCGCGCGCGTATTGCCCAGGCGCAGCAGGCGATCGGCGAGGCCGAGCTGCAGATCCTCGCCCAGGACACGGCCCAGCTCGAAGCCGTCAACGAGGAGGCGAGCCGCATCCAGTCCGAGTTTGCCGAGGTCGAGCAGCAGGTCGTCGCGAGCCGCGACGTGCTCGAGCGCACGGTGATCGCCGCGCCGGTCGACGGTACCGTGGTCGCCCTGCGTATGCGCACCCCCGGCGGGGTGATCCGCCCGGGCGAGCCGGTGCTCGAGATCGTCCCCGCCAAGGAGGAGCTGCTGATCGACACGCGCGTGTCGCCGATGGACATCGACGTGATCCGGCCGGGGCTGCCGGCGCGGGTGGTCCTGCCGGCGTTCCAGCAGCGCAACCTGCCGCGGATCATGGGCCGCGTGCGCCAGGTCGGCGCCGATGCCACCGCTGACCCGCAGACCGGCAAGCTGTTCTTCGCGGTGCGGATCGAGATCGACCCCGGCCAGCTCGCCGCGCTGCAGCCTCCGCTCGAGCTGACCCCGGGCATGCCGGCCGAGGTCTACATCACGACCGGCGAGCGGACCGCGCTCGATTACCTGCTCGGCCCGTTCTACGACAGCCTGCGCCGCGCGTTCCGCGAGACCTGAGCGGGGCTGCCCGTCAACCTCGCGCGGGCAAGCCATAGCGCACGGCGCTCGCAGGCAGCGCCCGCTCGATCTCGAGCGCTCGTTAACCTCCCGCCCGGCCGAGGACAGCGGCCAGCGCGCGGCGCACCAGATGCGCCAGGCTTGGCGCTGCCGAGCATCAAGGCGAGCCCAGCAGCGCGCGTGCCTGCCCCGCGACCGCCTCAGGCGATCCGCTGACGTCTAGCCGCCGCCAGGTCAGCGCGCCCGGATCGATCGCCAGCTGCTGGCGCAGCACGTCGGGCGTGGCATCCGAGACGTCGCCGTGGCGCGCCGTGACGCGCCCCACCAGGATGTCCTCGGGCGCGCTCAGCCAGAGCCCCTGAAACGGCACCCCCGCCTCAAGTGCAACTCGTTCGATGTGCGCGCGCTCGGCGGCGTCGAGGAACACCGCATCCACGATCGCCGCATGGCCGGCGCGGACCAGCACGGCGGCGCGCCGCGCCAGCGCGTCATAGACGGCGCGCGAGGCTTCCTTGCGGTACGCCGTCGGCGGCAGCCGGTCGCCCGGCGCCACGCCGTGCAGGCGCTTGCGCACGGCGTCGCTGCGCAGCACCACCGCGCCCGGCGCAGGCCCAAACTCCGGCGCCAGCGATCGCGCCAGCGTCGATTTGCCAGTGCCGGAAACGCCGCCGAGCGCGACCAGGCGGGCGGGCGGCGGCTCGAGGTAGGCGAGCGTGCGCTCCAGATAGTCGCGGGCCTCGGCGACTTCCTCTGGGGCGGGGCCATCCGCGCTTCTCGCGGCGGCAAGGCCCACCACCTTGGCCCGGATCGCCGCGCGAGCGGCGAGGAACAGCGGCAGCAGGGCGACGCCGCCGTCGTCCCAGGTCGCATCGAGATAGCCGTTCAGGAGACGCTGCGCGAATACCCCGAGCCCCTGATGCAGCAGGTCCATGAGCAGGAAGGCGAGATCGTAAAAGGTGTCGGTCGAGGCGAGCGCCTCGTCGAACTCCAGGCAGTCGAACAGCACCGGCCGGCCCTCGAGCAGGACGATGTTGGCCAGATGCAGATCGCCGTGGCAGTGGCGCACCTGGCCGGCGTGCCGGCGCTGCTCGAGCAGGTCCCGCCGCTCTGCCAGCTCGTCGCGGCAACGGGCGGTCAGGCGCGCGATGCGCTCGGCCCTGAAGATCGCCTCGGGCAGCGCCGCGAAGTCCTCGGCGTTACCCTCGATCACCTCACGCATTCCGGCGTGGCCGCCAGATTCCGTGCGCACCGCCGCCTTGGCGTGGAACGCGGCGATCTCTTCCGCCAGGTCGTCCACGATCGCGGGCGTGAGCTCGCCGCGCGCGGCAACGCGATCGAGCCGAGTTTCCTGATCGAACCGCGCCATTTCGAGCAGCCATTCGACCGGCTCTCCCGAGCCGGCGAGCGCCAGCCGATCGCCCTGGGCGCGGGTCACCGGGACGAGGCGCCGGTACAGCAGCGGCGCAGTCCGCCGGTTCAGCTCTAGCTCGGCCTCGAGCGCGCGTCGGCGCCGATCGAGCGTGGTGAAGTCGAGAAAGCTGTAGCGTACCGCGCGCTTCATCTTGTACGCGCGATCGTCGACGAGGAACACGTGCGCGGCATGGGTCGTGATCCGCTCGACCGCGGCGCCGGGCAGGCCGTAGGCGGCACCATCGCTCAGAAACGCGACTACGGCATCCTGCGGATCAGACGCGATCCCATCCTGGCGCTCGGTCATCGGGCGACGCGTCGCGGCCCAATGGGCGATCAGACCGCCGGCTTACAGCACGCGGTGCTCGGCGCAGGGCATGCGCGCGCGCACGCGTTCGACCTCCTCGGGATCGAGGCGCGCGGCGATGTAGCCGACCTTGTCCTGCGCCTTGGCGATGACGTGGCCCCACGGATCGGCGATCAGCGTATGGCCATAAGAGGACTTGCCGGCGCCGTAGCGGCCCCACTGCGCCGGCGCGAGCACGTAGGTCTGGGTCTCGATCGCCCGGGCGCGCAGCAGCACCTCCCAGTGGTCCTTGCCGGTCTGGAGCGTGAAGTTGGACGGCACCAGGATCACCTTGGCGCCTTCCTTGGCGAGCTGCAGGTAAAGCTCGGGAAAGCGCAGGTCGTAGCAGATCGAGCAGCCGATGCGGGTGCCGAGCGCGTCGTAAGTGACCACGCGGGCGCCGCGCCTGAAGGTCGCCGACTCGCGGAACTCGCGGCCGTCCGGCGTGGTGATGTCGAACAGGTGCAGCTTGCGATAGCGGGCGAGCTCCCGGCCGTCACGGTCGAATGCCACGGTGGTGTTGTAGATCGCCTCGCTGCCGCGCTCGATCCCATCGCGTTCGATGATGGAGCCGCCGTGCAGCACGATGCGGTGCTTCGCCGCGAGCTGCTGGAGCAGGCCGTAGGCGTCGCCGCCCGGCACCGGCTCGGCCGCCGCGCGCTTGGCCTCGTCGTCGTCGCCGAGCATGGTCCACATCTCGGGCAGCGCCACGAGATCCGGGCGCTCCTCGGCGACCGCCTGCTCGATCAGCGCGCGCGCCTGCGCGAGATTGCGCGCCTTGTCGGCCTGCGAGTTCATCTGGATCAGCGCGACTTTCATCGACCCGCCTCGCGTATGTCGTCCGGCCTGTGATCATGGGCATGAACAGGCGGGGTGAAAAGGTCTTGCGGCGCCATGGACAAGATCGCAAGGGGGCCAGAGGCGGAGATCCTGATCGGTACCGCCGCGCAGATCACCGGCGATTACTCCTGGCTAGGGAGCAGGTGGAGCGTGGCGCCGAGATGGCGGTTGCCGACCTCAACGCGGCGGGCGGCGTGCACGTGCCGGCGCAGCTGGAGTGAGCCGCCGAGGCTCCCTGAGCTTCGCCGCAGGCTGTTGCGGGAGCTGCTCGGTAATGGCGACAAGCACGTTGCGTCGTAGCGTGACGCATCGGCAACCCTTTGCATTTCCGCCGGCCTCGCCTACCCTGAGATCAAGCAGGATCAGTGCAGGGGGCTGGGATGCACAAGGGACTTCTTGGCGCGCTCGCGGCCGGCATGCTCACCGCAGGCGCCGCATCGGCCCAGGACTTCACGCCGGCCATCATCTTCGACATGGGCGGCAAATTCGACAAATCCTTCAACGAGGCCGCCTACCACGGCGCCGAAAAGTTCAAGGACGAGACCGGAATCTCATATCTGGAGTTCGAGGTCACCAACGAGTCCCAGCGCGACCAGGCGCTCAGGCGCATGGCGCGGCGTGGCGCGAACGTGGTGGTCGCGGTCGGTTTCTCATTCGCCACGCCGCTCGAGCAGATCGCGAAGGAGTTCCCCGATACCAAGTTCGTGATCATCGACTCGACGGTCGACCAGCCGAACGTGCAGTCGGTCGTGTTCAAGGAGCACGAGGGCTCGTTCCTGGTCGGCATGGCGGCGGCGATGGCGTCCCAGACCGGCAAGGTCGGCTTCGTCGGCGGCATGGACATCCCGCTGATCCGCAACTTCGCCCACGGCTATCAGCAGGGCGTCAAGTACGTCGATCCGGACGCCGAGGTGTTCGTCAACATGACCGGGACGACGCCCGCGGCCTGGAACGATCCGGCCAAGGGCGCCGAGCTCGCCCAGAGCCAGTTCGACCGCGGCGCCGACGTCGTCTACGCCGCGGCCGGCGGCACCGGCCTCGGGGTGCTCCAGGCCGCGGCCGATTCCGGCAAGCTGTCGATCGGCGTCGACAGCAACCAGAATTATCTACATCCCGGGAGCGTGCTGACCTCGATGCTCAAGCGGGTCGACGTCGCGGTGTACAACGCGTTCAAGGACGCCAAGGCAGGCACGCTGAAGACCGGCACGCAGAACCTCGGCCTCGCCGAGGACGGCGTGGGCTACGCGCTCGACGACAACAACCGCGCGCTGATCACCCCGGAGATGGAGGCCAAGCTCGAGGCGGCCAAGGCGAAAATCATATCCGGCGAGCTTGAGGTCACCGACTATTATTCGACCCAATAGGCTCGCGCCGGGGACGTGGGCTTGGCCGCGCCCGCCGCGCAAGAGGTAACTGAGCCGTCTGCGACCCCGGGCGCCGTCCCTGCGGTCGAGCTGGTCGGCATCGACAAGCGCTTCGGTCCGGTCCATGCCAACCGCAACGTCGACCTGCGGATCCCCCGCGGCACGATCCACGGCATCGTCGGCGAGAACGGCGCCGGCAAGTCGACGCTGATGAACATTCTCTACGGCTACTATCAGGCCGAGCGCGGCGTCATCCGGGTCGACGGCCACGAGCGCCAGATCCACGGCCCCGAGGATGCGATCCGCGCCGGGATCGGCATGGTCCACCAGCACTTCATGCTCGTCGAGCCGTTCACGGTGCTCGAGAACCTGCTGCTCGGCGCCGAGGGCGGCATGACGCTCGCCGAGGGTGCTCGGCGCGCGCGCAAGGAGATCGCCCTGCTGGAGCGGGAATACGGGCTCGAGGTCGATCTCGACGCCCGGGTCGCGGATCTGCCGGTCGGCGTGCAGCAGCGGGTCGAGATCCTGAAGGCGCTGTTCCGCGGCGCGCGCATCCTGATCCTCGATGAGCCAACCGGGGCGCTGACCCCGCAGGAAGCCGACCACCTGTTCCGCATTCTGCGCAATCTGCGCGACCAGGGGCGCACCGTGGTGCTGATCACCCACAAGCTGCGCGAGATCATGGCGGTGACCGACAACGTCTCGGTGATGCGCCGGGGCGAGATGGTGGCGCATCGCCGCACCGCCGACACCTCGAGCGAGGAGCTCGCCGAGCTGATGGTCGGGCGCAAGGTGCTGCTGCGCGTCGACAAGGGACCTGCTCGGCCAGGGGCGCCGGTGCTCGAGGTGGCGGACCTGGTGGTGCGCGACGGCGCCGGGGTGATGCGGATCAAGGGCATCAGCTTCACGGTACGGGAAGGCGAGATCGTCGGCATCGCCGGCGTTGCGGGCAACGGCCAGTCGGAGCTGCTCGAAGCGCTCGCCGGCATCCGGCCGATCGCCGGCGGCCGGGTCGCGATCAAGGGTCACCCGATCGATGCGGTCGCCCACGCCCGCACGCACGGCCTCGGCCACGTGCCCGAGGACCGGCTGCGCATGGGGCTGGTGCCCGAGTTCGCGGCGTACGAGAACGCGATTCTCGGCTATCAGCTCGACCCGGACTACAGCCGCCACGGTTTCCTCAACACGGGTGGCATCATCGGCACCTGCCTGCGCTGGATGCGCGGCTACGACGTGCGCCCCGGCGACGCGCTGCTCAAGGCGCGCTCGTTCTCGGGCGGCAACCAGCAGAAGCTGGTGCTCGCGCGCGAGCTGGAGCACGACCCCGACCTGCTGCTGGTCGGCCAGCCGACCCGTGGCGTCGACATCGGCGCGATCGAGTTCATCCACAAACGCCTGATCGCCATGCGCGACGCCGGCAAGGCGGTGCTCCTCGTCTCGGTCGAGCTGGACGAGATCCTGTCGCTCGCCGATCGCATCCTCGTGATGTTCGATGGCACGATCACCGGCGAGCTCGCCGCGGCCGAGGCCGACGAGCGGCGCATCGGCCTGCTCATGGCCGGCGTCACCGACGACGCCCGCGCGGCGTGATCCCGGCCGGCCGCGATCAGGCGGCGGCCCTCGAGCGGGTGCGCGCGCCGCCCCGGAAAGGCCAAACGAACCCGAGCGTCCGGGCCTTTTCAACGAGTTAACGTTTGGAGCCACGCCGAGGCGGGTCGTGCCGTGCGCACGGCGATGGCTCATGCGCCAGGTCGTCTGCCAGCGCTTTGCGATCTGGCTTCCGGCGGCTCGCTTGCCTATGTTGGCGGCGACCACAGCGATCGAGCCGGCCATGCCCGAGCCTGCCCGCCCCCGCCTCGTCCTGGTCGACGGGTCGGGTTACATCTTCCGCGCGTTCTTCGCGCTGCCGCCGCTGACCGACCCGAGCGGCGTGCCGGTCGGCGCCGTGTTCGGCTTCTGCAACATGCTGTTCCGCCTGGTCCAGGACATGCCGGGCGATCAGCTGCTGGTGGTGTTCGACAAGGGCAAGGCGAGCTTTCGCGACGCGATCTACGACGGCTACAAGGCCAACCGCATGGAGCCGCCCGACGATCTCGTCCCGCAGTTCCCGCTGGTGCGCGAGGCGGCGGCGGCGCTCGGCCTGCCGGTGATCGAGCTCGAGGGCTACGAGGCGGACGACATCATCGCGACCTACGCCCGCGAAGCCGAGGCCGCCGGGCGCGAGGTGATCATCGTCTCCTCGGACAAGGACCTGATGCAGCTGATCCGCCAGGGCGTGCAGATGTACGACCCGATGAAACAGAAAGCGATCGACCGCGCGGAGGTGATCGCGCGCTTCGGGGTCGGCCCGGAGCTGGTGCGCGACGTGCTGGCGCTCGCCGGCGACACCTCCGACAACGTGCCGGGCGTGCCCGGCATCGGGGTCAAGACCGCGGCGCAGCTGCTCCAGGAATTCGGCGATCTGGAAGGCCTGCTCGCCCACGCCGCCACAATCCGCCAGCCCAAGCGCCGCGAGAATCTGCTGGGGCACGCCGAGCAGGCGCGCGTGTCGCAGCGTCTGGTCACCTTGTGCGATACGGTGCCGTCGCTCTGCCCGCTCGGCGACGTGCACGTCGGCGAGCTCGACTATCGGGGACTCCTGGATTTCGCGCGCCGGCACGGTTTCCGCTCGCTCGCCCAGCGGATCGAGCCGCTCGCGAATCGCCTTGCGCAAGCGCCGGTGCCCGAACGCGAGCAAGCCGCCGCCGCGGCCGAATACGCGACCGTGCGCGACCTCGCCGCGCTCGATGCCTGGCTCGACCGGGCGAGCGCGCACGGCCTCCTGGCGCTCGCCTGCACGACCACCTCGGCCAACGTCGCCCGCGCCGAGCTGGTCGGCCTGTCGCTCGCGGTCGGCGAGGGCGAGGCCTGCTACGTGCCGCTCGCGCACCGGGATGAGTTCGGCACGCTGGCCGCCAGTCAGGCGCCGCGCGGCGAGGCGCTCGAGCGCCTGCGCCCGGTGCTCGAGGATCCTGCCGTGCTCAAGGTCGGGCACAATCTGAAGTACCATCAGACCGTGCTCGCCCGCTACGGGCTCGAGGTCGCGCCGTACGACGACGTGATGCTGCTCTCCTACGTGCTCGACGGGGCGCGTCACGGCCACGGCCTCGAGGAGCTTGCCGAGCTGCACCTCGAGCATGCGATGATGCCGTACGAGGCGGTGTGCGGCAGCGGACGCAAGCAGATCCCGTTCGACAAGGTGCCGGTCGAGCAGGCCGCGACCTATGCCGCCGGCTGCGCCGCGGCGGCCTTGCGCCTGCATGGCGCGCTCAAGCTGGCGCTCGCGCGCGAACGGCGCACGCGCGTGTACGAAACGATCGAGCGGCCGCTGATCGCGGTGGTCGCGGCCATGGAGCGGCGTGGCATCAGGGTCGATCCGGCGATGCTGCGCCAGCTGTCTGCCGATTTCGGCGCGCGCATGGCCGAGCTCGAGGGCGAGGCATACCGGCTGGCCGGGCGGATGTTTAATCTCGGCTCGCCCAAGCAGCTCGGCGAGATTCTGTTCGACGAGCAGGGCCTCGACAGCGCGCGCAAGACGCGCACCGGCAGCCACGGCACCGCCGCCGACATCCTCGAAGGCCTCGCGGCGCAAGGGCACCCGCTGCCGCGCGCCGTGCTCGACTGGCGCCAGCTGCAGAAGCTCACCGGCACCTATACCGACGCCCTGATCCAGGAGATCGGGCCGGACGGCCGGGTGCACACCTCGTACGCCATGGCCGCGACCTCGACCGGGCGGCTGTCCTCGAATGATCCGAATCTGCAGAACATCCCGATCCGCACCGAGGAAGGGCGCAGGATCCGCCGCGCTTTCATCGCCGAGGACGGCCACCTGCTGCTGTCCGCCGACTACTCGCAGATCGAGCTGCGCGTGCTCGCCCACATGGCCGGGATCGCCGCGCTGAAGGAGGCGTTCGCCCGGGACGTCGACGTGCATGCGGTGACCGCGTCGCAGATGTTCGGCGTGCCGATCGAGCGGATGGACCCGCTGTTGCGCCGCAACGCCAAGATGATCAACTACGGCATCATCTACGGCATCGGCGCGTTCGGTCTCGCCCAGAGGCTCGGCATCGAGTTCGACGTCGCCCGCCACTACATCGAGGCGTACTTCGAGCAATATCCCGGCATCCGCGACTACATGGAGCGCGCCAAGGCGGAGGCGCGCACCTACGGCTACGTCACGACCCTGTTCGGCCGCCTGTGCGCGACGCCCGAGATCAACAGCGGCAATCCCTCGCGCCGAGGCTACGCCGAGCGCGCGGCGATCAACGCGCCGATCCAGGGCAGCGCCGCCGACATCATGAAACGGGCGATGATCCGCGCCGACCGGGCGCTCAGTCAGTCCAATCTCGGCGCCCGCATGCTGCTCCAGGTCCACGACGAGCTGGTGTTCGAGGTGCCCGAGGACGAGGTCGAGCCGACCGCCGACCTGATCCGCGACGTGATGATGCACGCCGCCCATCTGGACGTGCCGCTGGTGGTCGACGTCGGCGTCGGTCCCAACTGGGACGCCGCGCACTGAGGCCGGCCCACTCTATCCCGGGCCGTTGCTCGGCCACTGCCGCGCGCCGTGGACGACCCGCAGCACTTCGACCTGGCTCATGGCTGCACGCCCGGCTTCGACAATCCTATAGATTGCGACGTAGGGCAGCTTTGGAATCACCAGCTCACGCGTCCCCGCAATCCTGCCCGGCCGGCCAAGGCGCGGTTGTGACGTCAAACCGTCGATTGCCGACAGCAGCCGCTGCCCAACCCGCTCCGCCGCCGCCGGATTGTCACGCGCAATGTAGTCGAGGATCTCCAGAAAATCGGTTTGCGCCGGATCAGTCCAGCGGACTCTCATCTGGAGCGGTAACGTCGCTCAAATTCAGCGACCACGGCGTCATGATCGACGAGGCGACCTTCCTCGGCAGCCCTGATCCCTTCTTCGACCGCCTCGATGAACGCCTTTTCCGACTGCACGTAGCTGCTCAAGGCATCGGCCACGAGCCACGATTTCGAGCGGCCGGTAGCCGCCGCCAGTTTCGCGAGATCACGATGGAGCGCTTCGCTGATCCGTGCCCCGATCGTCACCGTTTTCATGCGCGCGCCCTCCTTACCGCAAGTTAGCAAGCAATGACGATGTTAACAAGACACTTGGCCCACGTAGCGATGACCCCGGCCCTGGAGGCTTTGGCCCAGCGTGTCCTTTCCGGTGACCGGAGGGCGCTGGCGCGCGCGATCACGCTGATCGAGTCGCGCCGGTTCGATCATCAGGAGCAGGCGGAGCGGCTGCTCGACCGGCTGCTGCCCGCCACCGGCGAGGCGGTGCGTCTTGGCATCTCCGGCACGCCCGGCGCCGGCAAGTCGACCTTCATCGAGGCGCTCGGGCGCCATGTGATCGCGCAGGGACACGAGATCGCGGTGCTCGCGGTCGATCCGTCGAGCCGGCGCAGCGGCGGGTCGATACTCGGCGACAAGACGCGCATGCAGCGGCTCGCCCAGGCGCCCGAAGCGTTCGTCCGCCCGTCGCCCGCCGGCGGCACGCTCGGCGGGGTCACGCGGCGCACGCGCGAGGCGGCGCTCGCCTGCGAGGCCGCCGGTTTCGCCGTGGTCGTGATCGAGACGGTCGGCGTCGGCCAGAGCGAGGGCGCGGTCGCCGACATGGTCGACTGCTTCCTCCTGTTGCTCGCGCCGGGCGCCGGCGACGAGCTGCAGGGGATCAAGCGCGGCATCGTCGAGCTCGCCGACCTCGTCGTGGTCAACAAGGCCGACGGCGAGCTGCTCGCCGCGGCCAAGCGCGCGCAGGCCGATTACCGCGCGGCGCTGCAGCTGCTGCGGCCGCCGACGCCGGCCTGGACGCCCGAGGTGCTCGCCTGCTCGGCCCTGCACGAGGATGGTATCGCCGCAATCTGGCAGGCGGTGCTGCGCCATCGCCGGGCGCTCGGAGACAGCGGCGAGCTCGCCGCCAAGCGTGGGCGCCAGATCAAGGCCTGGCTCTGGGCCGAGGTTCAGGCCGGGCTCGCCGATGCGCTGCGTGCCGATCCCGCCACGGCCGAGCTCCTGAGTGAGCTCGAGCAGGAGGTCGACGGCGAGCGCCTGCTGCCACCCCAAGCCGCGCGTGCGCTGATCGCGCGCTTTCGTAGGAGCGGCCAGGGATAGGAAGCGTTTGCCCTTGATATGGGTGCCCATGCAGCCCTTGCAGTGCCGGATCGGGATCATCTCCGATGAGGCGGACGTCCAGATTGGCCGTGGTCGTTGGGAACGATGCGCTGCAACCCGAGAACGCGCTCGGGGCGGTTGGTCAGGATTGTCGGATTGACGTTCTGTGAACCATTCGTGATTACCCTGACCAGCTGCGATGGTCCATGCGACCGTGGGAATCCGTTCGCCGTCCCCGGCCGATCGGCCGCGGGACTCCCACGGTCGCATGGACCTCGCAACGATGAATTCGGCGGCGTTTGGTTAATTCTTCGTCAACGTCGCGGCGTCGCTGGGCGCTCTTTGGTGCGATCGGCACAGCCCACCACGCTCCTGTTTTAGCGGACAGCCGTGGTGCGTCGCCGCCGTGCATCCTTCGCCCCGGTCCCCGGGTTTGAATGGACCGACTGCCCAGCGGCTTCGCTCACGGCTGATGGCCTGGCTTGATCCAGACCAGGCCGCCGGTCTCGCCGGCGAGCGGCCCGTGCTCGGCGGGGGCGGGCCTGAGCAGCGCATCGAGCAGCCGGTCGTCGGGCGACCAGTAGGGGACGTACCACTCGCGGTCGACGTCCATGATCAGCGCCTGATGGGCGCCCTCGTCGTAGGCGCCGATCGGCGAGATGTGCGGGCCGTCCCAGTCGCCGGTGAGCACGCCCTGGTTGAAGTACATCAGGATGAGGTCGTCCTTTGAGCTCTCGTTGGCGGCCAGCGCCCGGCGCACCTCGGCCAGGCTCGCCGCGCTCGCATCACTGGGTCGGATCACCTTGATCTGATAGTCATCGATGCCGTAGCGCTGCAGGCTCTCCTTGAGGACCGCGACGAACTCCGCGAAGGTGACGCCGTCGCCGCCTTCGGCGCCCTTGCCTGCCCAGCTCTCGTCCCCAACCGTCTCGAGCAGCGCGGTCTGGGTGACGATCGGCGTCTCCGCCGCGGGGGGCAGGCCGCGAGCGAAGTTGACCGCCATGGCCACGCTCGCCACGGAGCAGGCGCTCGAGGTGAACTGCGGCACATAAAAGGCGCTGAGCTTCCAGTAGTCCGGCGCCGGCGCCGCGCGCAGATAGTCAGTCCGCTCGGTGATCGGGACGGCGTCGGGGCCAAGCTTGGGCTTGCCTTCGAAGGCGGCCGCGGGGCCGGCGCCGAGCGCCAGGAGCAGGACGAGAACTGGGGCGATCAGACGGCGCATGCTGCGATCTCCGATGGCGGCCCGGCGCGAGCGGCGCCAGGCGAGGCCTTAGCGGTCAAAGTATGCAGGGTTGGCCTGCCGCCCGCAGCAAAGATCGCCCAGGCAGCGGGGTCGGCTGGCCGGCGACGACCTGGCCCCTCCGACATCGCCAAGCCGTCGTGCGCGCTCCCGGTCGGCGCCACAATCCTGCCGATCGGCCAAATGGCGGGCGGAAGGACAATCGTCGGCAAGGCGCCATGCATGTCCGGTGACCCCTGCCGATCCTAAGCCTTGCCGTCGATCGCGCTTACGCCATTTCGTCTGCCGCCGGCGTCGGATCTCGCGCGAATTTCGTCGCCAAAAACCCGGAAAAAGCGGACGATAGGTCCGACTGCGCCTGGAAGGCTCCAGACGCCGAGGGGTCCGTGTGCGTTCGGCCGGACGGCGCCGGAGCGCCAGGCACGGGCGATCGATGAGGTCGCCGGGAGGAGGTTTTCTGTCGTGGCCACGGTCCAGCAGGAGCGAATGCCGCTGTCCCTCGAGGAGCGCCCGGGCGACAGCGGGGCACTGGTCCATAGCGCGATCGTCGGCGCCGGTCTCCTCGCCGCCGTCGTGATGATGTGGGCGATTTATGCCTTCGCGCCGGAATGGGTCGCGGTGATGCTGCTCGACATTCACCGCAGCACCTATCCGATCACCATCCAGACCTTTGAATGGCTCGCCTTCGGCTTCTGCCTCGGGGAGCTCGCGGTGCGCGTGCTGGCCGCGCGTGCCGATCGCGCCCAGCTGCGCCTGGGGCTGCTGCCGGAAGACGAGATGACCATCCTCCAGGCGCCGGAGCTGCGACGCATCCACGCCTCGGCGCGCGCCGCCCTGCGCGCGTCCTCGAGACCCTACTTCCTGCCCCGCCTGATCCAACGCATCGTCCTGCAGTTCCAGGCGAACCGCTCGGTCAGCGAAGCGACCGCGATCCTCACCGCGAGCCTCGAGCTGTTCCAGCACGAGATCGACCTGCGCTACAGCATGGTCCGCTATATGATCTGGGTGCTGCCGACGCTGGGCTTCGTCGGCACCGTCCTGGGCATCTCGCAGGCGCTCCGCTTCGCCGGGGCCGCGAACCCGCGCGACCCGACCCTCCTGCACGAGCTGACGCAGATCCTGGCGGTCAAGTTCGATACCACGCTCGTCGCGCTGTCGCTCGCCGCGATTCTGGTCCTCGCCCAGCATCTCATCCAGCGCTACGAGGAGGCGGCGCTGAACAAGGCCGGCCAGTACTGCATCGACAATCTGATCAACCGGCTGCTCAACGAGTGACCGGCCATGCGCAGCGCGGTGCGCAGCTCGTTCGAATTCCTCAGCATGTCGACGCTCGACCTGTTCGCGAGCATTCTCGGGACCTTCGTCCTGATCACCTTCGTCCTGCTGCCGTACTACCTGCGGCAGCCGTCGGTCGAGCGCGACATCGCGCAGGCTGAAGCGCAGACGTCGGCACAGGCCGCGGAGCTGCGGCTCTACCGCGAGAAGCTGAGCGCAACCCAGGCCGCGCGCAGCGAGGCCGAGCGCACGCTCGCGGCCGCGCAGGACCGTCTGGCGTCCGCCAAGGCACAGGCGGCGGCCCAACCCTCCCCGAAGGAACAGGCGAAGCCGGCGCCGAGCCCACTGCCAACCCCGTTCGCGATCCGCGACCTCGACCTCGTCTTCGTCCTCGATACCACCGGCAGCATGCGCCGCGAGCTCGCCGACATGCAGGCCAACCTGATCGGCGTCATCAATATCCTGAACCGGCTCTCGAGTTCACTCAGGATCGGGGTGGTCGCCTACAAGGACCGGGGCGAGCGCTATGTCACGCGCGACTTTCCGCTGCGGCCCATGCAAGGCGCGGAGGTCGGGCAGATCCTCGCTTTCGTGCGCGACCTCGAGGCGAGCGGCGGCGGCGATGACCCGGAGCCAGTCGATCTGGCCCTCAAGGTCGCGATCGAGATGCCGTGGCGCGCCGATGCCCAGGGCCGGATCGTCGTGATCGGCGACGCGCTGGCAAGGGATCGCCAGGCCGCGTTCGATCTGGCGACGCAGTTCAGGAAGACCACGCGCCAGGCGGAATTGCCGCGGGTGGTATCGACGATCTATGCCGGCGACGAGCCCTTCTCGGCCAGGTTCTTCGAACAGATCGCAGCAGCCGGCGGCGGCGAATACTCGGTCAATCAGGGGCAGATCATGGAGAGCGTGCTGTTGTCGATTCTTCCGGAGAAAGGAGCCTAGGCGAGAAGCGCGATGCGCGACTTCATCAGTAACGCGATCGAGGCCTTAGTGCTCAGCGTCGAGCTACGCCTATGAAGCGGGTCGACCGGTCCGTCGTCTTCTTGACCATGTCGGCGCTCGACACGCTGGCGACGGCGATCGGCGTCTTCGTGCTGCTCGTTGCATTACTGATGCCCTATTACCAGAACAGCTTCGACCTCGAGGACACGATCACCGCATTGCGCGTGGCGCACGAGCAGAACGCTGCGCAGCTCGACGACATCAAGGAGCGGATCGCCGAGGAGAGCGCCAAGGCCGACGCTGCCCTGATGGAGGCGCAGCAGATCTCGGCCCAATCCGCGGCGATCGAGGCCACCAGTCAGAGCCAGCCCAAGCCGTCCCCCAAGCCCGCGGCCGATACCAAGGGGCGGGTGGTCGATGCGCTCGATCTGGTCTTCGTGATCGACAGCACCGCCAGCATGACGCCGGTGATCGCCGACCTCGCCTCATCGCTCGCCAGCGTGGTCCGGGTGCTCGAACGCATGGTGCCGTCGATCCGGATCGGCATTGCCGCCTACAACGATCGGGATACCGGTCAGGTGCCGGTCGCCATCCTGCCGCCGACCTCGGCGAACGAGCATCTGGATCGGGTGATCGCGTTCCTCGAGCGGCTCCAGGCCTCGACCATCGGCAGTCGGACCATCGAGGAGGATGTCCATCTCGGCCTCGAGGCGGCGACCCTGATGAGGCTGCGCCCGGAGGTCAGGCAGACCTTGGTCCTGATCGGCGACGCCTCCGTCCACCTGCCGCTGGTCGACGAGACGATCTACCGGGTGCGAAATTTCGTGGCCGGTCACAAGCAGCGCACCGTTTCCGCCTTATATGTTTCGACCCCCACATCCCGCTCGCACGACGAGAACATTCCCATGACGTTCTTCCGCGCGGTCGCGGAAGCGGGCAAGGGCACCTACACCGATCACACCGGCAGCATGATGGAAAGCGTGCTCCTGTCGGTGCTGACGCCCGAACCCGACAGTTGACCTGCCCCGGCAGCGCCGATCCATTGCCTCGGATTTCGTGCGTTGCCCAACGCCCCTCGCGAGAGGGCCCACCCCGAATTGGGTTGGCTTCGGGAAGCGGACATCCGGCTCCGAGCTATCCTGTCGTTCGATGGAGGTGGTATAGAGATTAGCGCGACAGTACAGGGTGGCTTTCGCCCAAACCAGTTCTGTTGCGCGTCGATTGTCGAGGCTAAAGGCTCGAACGGGACGAACGTCCAGTCACAGGATGCGTCGAAATGGAGAATCCCTTTTTCCTCAGTTATTCCAGAGTCGATGCCCAGGACCTCGCCCGCACACTCGCGAACCGTCTGATCGGATCGGAGCCCTCGATCCCGGTGTGGCTCGACGAACAGGAGCTGCAGCCAGGGGCGGATTGGGACCAGCAGATCGAGGAGGCGCTGCGAACGTGCGCCGGCGTGCTTTTTCTCATGACCGGCGACAGCATCCATCCGAAGTCCGAATGCAGACACGAATGGACGCGGGCACTGCGCTACAAGAAGCCGATCATCCCGCTGCTCTTTCATCCCGACGCGGTGATGCCCTTGCGACTGGAGCCACGCCAGTACTTGGACTTCACGCGAGACGACAAACAAGCGCTGGCGCGGCTGCGCGAGCACATGCGCTGGCGTTCATCGCCCGAAGGTCTGCTGCAAGGGCTCAAGGAACGGCTGCTCGACGCTGAGCGTGACCTGCCGCGGGCCAAGGACGCGGAGCGCGTACGCATTGAGGAGGAGATCAAGGAGCTGCGGGAAGAGATCGCCGCGCAGGAGCAGGTCATCGCGGACCCGGAGGGTATCGCTCGGGAGACCGAGGCGCGCATTGAGAGCGCCTTGGAGCGCGAGCGCCAGCCCACCGAGCCGGTGGCGCTCAAGCACGTCACGAAATTCATCAATCCCCCGCCCGCCACGGCGCCATCCTGGTTCCAGGATCGCCGCGTGGAGACCGAGCAGGTGGGGAATTTTCTCAAGGACCCGGGCCTGCGGATGATGACCGTGGTCGGGCGCGGCGGGATCGGCAAGACGGCCATGGTCTGCCGCCTGCTCAAGGCCCTGGAGGCGGGCCACCTGCCCGATGACCTCGGGCCTTTGAGCGTCGATGGTATCGTGTATCTGAGCCCCAAGGGGCTGCGTCAGGTCACCCTTGCCCACCTCTACGCCGATCTTTGCAAGTTGTTGCCGGCGCCAACCGCGGAGCTTCTCGACACTATCTACCGGAACCCCCATGCCCCGGCCCGTGCCAGGATGCAGGCCCTCCTGGAGGCGTTTCCGAGTGGTCGCACCTTGGTCCTGCTCGACAACTTCGAGGACGTGGTCGACAGCGCAACCGGCAAGCTCCATGACCATGAGCTGGAGGAGGCCCTGCGGGCGCTGCTGGAGCTGCCGGCGCACGGTATCAAGGTGATCATCACCACCCGGGTCCAGCCGCGTGCCCTGCTGCTCTGCGAGCCCGGGCGCCAGCGCTCGCTCGCGCTCGACGAGGGGCTGCCCTCGCCGTTCGCGGAGGAGATTCTGCGTGCGCAGGACCCGGACGGCAAGCTCGGCCTGCGCGATGCGCCAGAAGAACTGCTCGCTACCGCCCGTGAGCGCACCCAGGGCTACCCGCGGGCGCTCGAAGCCCTTGCCGCGATCCTCGCCGCCGATCGCAGCACCAACCTTGAAGAGGTGCTGGCCGACACCAGACGCCTGCTCCCCGAGCATGTCGTCGAAACACTGGTGGGCGAGGCCTTCAGCCGCCTCGACCCCCTCGCCCAGCAGGTGATGCAGGCGCTCGCCGCGCTCGCCGCCCCGGTGCCGGAGGCGGCGGTGGACTACGTGCTCCAGCCCCATGTGCCGGGCATCGACAGCGCCCCGGTGCTGCGCCGGCTGGTCAACATGCGCTTCGCCCGGCGCGAGGCCGGGCGCTACCATCTGCACCAGGTCGACCGCGGCTACGCCATGGATCGGATCCCCGCGGGCACGCCCGCCGACCGGGACGTCTCGCCGCCCCCCTTCACCCGCTTCGCCCTGCTGCATAGGGCCGCAGAGTACTACCAGAGCATCCGTACCCCCCGCGCGAGCTGGAAGACCGTCGAGGACCTGGCGCCCCAGCTCGCCGAATTCGAGGTGCGGATCGCCGGGCAGGAATATGACGCCGCAGCCTCAGTGCTGCTCGAGATCGACTTCGACTACCTGCAGGTGTGGGGCCACGCGCGGCTCGCCGCCGGGCTGCATGAACGCCTCAGAGGCCGCCTCACCGACCCTGAGCTGACGTTGAGCCATCTCATCAACCTGGGCAACTGCTACTCCAGCCTGGGGGACTACGGTCGCGCCATCGACCACTACGATCAGTCCCTGGCCATCGCCCGCGAGATAGGGAACCGCCAGGGCGAAGGCGCTGCACTCGGCAACCTGGGCATCTGCTACGACAGCCTGGGGGACTACCGCCACGCCATCGACCATCACGAGCAGAACCTCGCCATCGACCGCGAGATAGGGGACCGCAAAAGCGAGGGCGGTTCCCTCGGCAATTTGGGTAGCTGCTACTACAGCCTGGGGGACTACCGCCGCGCCATCGAGAATTACGAGCAGCACCTGGCCATCGCCCGCGAGATCGGGGACCGCCGGGGCGAGGGC
>JBKPNX010000115.1:0-7606 GCA_046732855.1 Pseudomonadota bacterium | reverse complement strand
GGCCGAATGCTTGTACTGCGATGTGATCGCCGATCTGGCGGTGTTCGGCGAACCCGATGGCCAGATGTTCTTTGAGGAACACTACGCTTACCAGGAATTCGTCGAGGCGCGGCCCGTGCTGGCAGTCGGTGACATTCCAGGGACGGACTTTCGTACTACCCAGCAGCTGGCGCAGACTGCCGTGCTGGCCCTCAGCCTCGACGGCCAATGGCTGCAAGGCACCGCAAGTCACTGCGGTGGCAGCCTTGAGCTGCACGATATCGAGCTAAACGGCGGTATGTCGGGCTCGCCGATCGTCACCGCCCACGGTGAAGCAGTCGGCGCTATTTCGGTGGATATCCTCAACCCACGTCTGCGCGCCCATCTGCCGGGGTGGCTGCTCGGCTGATCAGTACCGCAGCTTCCGTCGCCGAACAGCACACCGGCCCGGATCAAATGGGGGCGGGGCGAGGGTCAAAGGTCGCGATGCCGTGACCAAAGACCAGCGGGATGCCGCATCTTCACTAACTTTCCTGGAAATTCCCGCCCAATATGTTCACAGCCAAACTTTCTCGGAAAATTCACAGAGGTTGAAAAAATCTGGCATCGGCGCGGTCTGGGCGCGAGCGGAGCCAGGGATAGAACTGCCCCCCGGGTGCATAGCACATCGCCACCCGCATAGCGCGTGATCCCGCTCTTCAGTTTGAAATGTCCGATCTGAGCCGAATTTCGGTCGTGTTGAGCCCCTGGCTCCAAGGGCAAAGTGTAGCCCACAAGCGGCCATCGCATCGAAGAAGAGAAAGAACACGGGTCTGACCACCCCGCGCCCGAAGCTGGTCAAGATCGGCGCCACGATTGTGCGCCACGGTCGCTACATGGTTTTCCAGCTGGCCGAGGCAGGCATAGCTGGAACGCCGCGTGAGCTCCCGATCGCGGCTATCAGGTCCTGCAACCGGAGAGGTCGACATGATGGCGCGCATCCGACGATCACTCGAGCATTCTCCAGCGCGACGACGGAGGCGGTGAACAGCCGCGTGCGGACCTGGAGGCCCGTCGCGATTCCATCGCAGCAGCCGTGACGACCGGGGATTGTTCTGGTTAAATTTACATTGCCGTGCTCGGAATGCAGTTTTGCCACTAAATAAATTTAAAAAGATATTGTCACAAGTTTTCATAAAAATCTATCTTTGAATAGATCGGTCCGTTTCGCGGCTAGGGGGAATAATTCAGCCGACACGTTGTTGTCAGCTTCGGGCAAGCGCTGTTCTTTTTAAGAGCAAGGGCAGTCGGTCCGTTCAATACCACCTCCAGCAGGGAGATCCTCAAATGACTAGCCCTACCAAAATGCTGTTTGCTACCGTGGCGCTCAGTGCAGGCCTCAGCGCGCCAGGGGTGGTGTACGCGGCAGATGACGCAACATTGAACCACTGCTGGGGTCAGGTCACCAAGGAATTCCAGGCGTTCGGCGAGCCAGGTCTCGGCGAGCACGCTAACGCCGCCTCGCCGTTCACACCCGATCCTGGCGAAGGCGGCCGTAGAGGCGTGGGAAACGTGTCGAAAGAAGACCACGCCCCGCTGAGCGAAGGCGGACAAGGCGTGCACGCCATTGCCGTTGCGCCGGAGAGTATTCAGGAGTCCCTGCCCGAGGAGTGCCAGGCCGGAATGCCCTGAGTTCCGACTACGCCAGTGCCGGCGCTGCACGGCGGGCCAACTCGGCCAGCACAACTTGGTCCCCCGCGGAGATTCTGCGCGGACTGATCATGTCTGCGGGTGCTGATCACTGCGCTGTCGGATGGCAGCGGACCTGAACCGCGCCGCAAGAAAAGCTCGCCCCCGGCGGCGTGGGGGTTTCCCGCAACAGGGGCGAGCGCCCGCTGCGTGCTGCGCCGTCCTGGCGTGTTTTGAGGCGGGGCCGCGCGGAGGGAGGACGCGGGTCTTGGACGTTCCAGCGATGAGGACGAACGGGTACTTGGCACGAGTGGGACTACCGTGAGCCGTCGTGTTATCGTTGCTGGTCTTATCGGGCTCGCAGCCGTCGGCCTCGGTGTCACCTTCTTCAGGGAGAAGCCCTCTGAAGCCACCTTTCTGACAGCCGCC
Source organism: Pseudomonadota bacterium (assembly GCA_046732855.1). Taxonomy (GTDB): domain Bacteria; phylum Pseudomonadota; class Alphaproteobacteria; order Geminicoccales; family Geminicoccaceae; genus JBKPNX01. Next base: position 5,530 of record JBKPNX010000115.1, on the reverse strand, counting down.
GTCGAGCGCGGCGACCTCAGGACGACGGTGACCGCGACCGGAACACTCAACGCCGTCGAAACGGTCGAGGTGGGCTCACAGCTGTCGGGGCAGGTGGCTGAGCTCCTGGTCGACTTCAATGACGAGGTCAGAGAGGGGCAGCCCCTTGCCAGACTCGATCCCCGGACCTTCGAGTCGGAAGTGCGCAAAGGGGAGGCCGCGCTGGACGCCGCCCGAGCCCGGGTCTTGACGCAACGCGCCACTCTGCACACCGCGGCTGCCGAACTCGCCGCCAAACGCGGCGGTCTCAAGATCGCCGAAGCTCGGGTCGAGAGCCTGCGTGCGCAACTGGGCGAAACCGGGCGCGACTTGAGGCGCAAGCAGGTTCTGGCAGGGACCGAGATCCTCGCGCCCGCCTATGTAGATCAGGCAATGACGGCGAACCAGTCAGCTGCCGCGGACCTGCGCGCAGCCGAGGCCCAGGTGGAGATCGCCAAGGAGGCAGTGATCGCTGCCGAGGCCGGGCAGGTGATGGCCGGCGCCGAACTGCTCTACGCGGAAGCGGCGGAACGACAGCAGGCCGCGGAGCTGGACCAGGCGCGGATCGATCTCGCGCGCACCGTGATTGCCGCACCGAGCGACGGCGTGGTCATAGGCCGCGATGTCGACGGGGGTCAGACCGTCGCAGCCAGTCTCGAGGCCCCAACCCTGTTTACCATCGCGCAGGATCTCCGTCACATGGAGGTGCACGCCAAGGTCGACGAGGCAGATATCGGCCAGATCAAGGTGGGACAGCGGGCGACCTTCACTGTGGATGCCTATCCCGCCCGGATCTTCAGCGGCACCGTCGAGCAAATTCGCAAAGCCCCCGAAGTGGTCGAGAACGTGGTCACCTATACGGTCGTTCTGTCGGCACAGAATGCGGATCTCGTCTTGTTGCCCGGCATGACTGCAATGATTCAGGTCGTGGTCGAGGAAGTCGAGAATGTGTTGAAAGTGCCGAACGCGGCGGTGCGTTTCCAACCGCCTGATAGCGCCGCGGGACGGCCCGGCACGAACACCGCTCCAGCCGCCGTGTCGGCGAGCGGCAGCCCCGCCGTGATCTGGGTGCTAGGCGCTGACGCCCGACCCCGTGCGGTCCGAGTCGCCCTCGACCGCAGCAACGAGAGCATGACGGAACTCGTCGATGGCCCGTTGCGCGCCGGTCAGCAAGTGATCATCGGCACGGCATCGACGTCGCAAGACCATTCATGGCTCGGGTTAAGCTGGAGGCTGTGAGGTGGCCCTGCCGCTCATCCACGCGATCGGGCTGCGCAAAGAGCACCAGATGGCGCTCACCACCGTGCACGCTCTACGCGGCATTAGCCTGGAGCTACACCAGGGCGATTTCGTCGCGATCGTGGGGCCGTCCGGATCGGGCAAGTCCACCCTGATGCACCTGCTCGGCCTGCTCGATCGCCCGACGGAGGGCAGCTATCTCCTCGCCGGCCAGGACGTCCTCGAGCTCAATCCGGATGAGCGCGCGCAGGTCCGTAACGAGCGGATCGGCTTCGTATTCCAGGGCTTCAATCTGCTCGCCCGCAGTACGGCGCTGGAAAACGTCGAGCTGCCTCTCCTTTATGCCGGAGTCGCCAAACGGAAGCGCCGCCAGTGCGCCGAAGCCGCCTTGGCTGCGGTCGGACTCGGCGACCGTCGTGACCACTGGCCAAGCCAGCTCTCCGGCGGCGAGCAGCAGCGCGTCGCAATCGCTAGGGCGCTGGTCAACGATCCCTTCTTGATCCTTGCCGACGAGCCGACCGGCGCCCTCGACAGTCGCACCAGCCTCGAGATCCTGGCCCACCTGCAGGCGCTGAACGAGGCGGGGCGCACTGTACTGCTCGTCACTCACGATCCGACGGTCGCCCGCCATACCAGGGGGGTGGTCGTGATGAGCGACGGGCGTGCCGTGCGGGAGGAGCGCGTGGTGGCACGGTTGGACGCCCGCACGGTGCTGGCTGGCGCCGGCTGTGGCAACGGCATGGATCGGCGGTTGGCGCCGGTGCCCGCGGCATGAGCGCATGGGCATGCGTGCGGAGCGCCGCCCGCGCGTTGTGCGCCAACCTGCTGCGCAGCGCCCTCACCATGCTCGGCATCGTCATCGGGGTGGCCGCGGTGATCGCCATGCTGGCCGTCGGCAGCGGCGCGAAGACCCGAGTCGCTGAGCAGATCCGTTCGCTGGGCGCGAACCTTCTGCTCGTGCAGCCGGGCTCGCAAAACGAAGGCGCGGCCCGTCTCGGCGCCGGTTCGCGACACAACCTGACCGAAGATGACGCCGCCGCCATCGGAGCCGAAGTAGCTGAGGTTCTTGCCGCCGCCCCGACCGTTGCCGGCAATGCGCATCTCGTGCACGGCAACCGCAACTGGTCCTCATTGGTCGGCGGGATCACGCCCGACTACCTGGTTGCTCGCGACTGGAGGATCGGAAAGGGCCGTGCGTTCACATCTGATGAGGTGGAGAAGGCGGCCAAGGTGGTCCTGCTCGGCGCGACCGTCACCGAGCAGCTGTTCGCGGATGAAGCGCCGCTCGGCCAGCTGGTGCGCATCGCGAACGTGCCCTTCACGGTGATTGGGATACTCGCCGAAAAAGGTCAGGCGGCGGAGTCCGGGCGCGATCAGGACGACGTCGCGCTGGTGCCGCTCACCGCCGCCAAGCTGCGCGTGTTGGGCGCCCGGAGCCAGGTGAGCCGTCCTGCGGTCGACTTCATCGTGGTCAAGGCGACATCTACCGATGCGATGGCGCCGGTCCAGATGCAGATCGGCCAGTTGCTGCGCCAGCGCCATCGGCTCGCGTCGGACGACGACGACGACTTCCAGGTGCGCGAGCCCGCTGCGGCCATGGAGGCGCAGGCGTCTGTGGCCCGAACGGTTGCATTTTTTCTCGCTGCCGTCGGCTCGGTTTCGCTGGTCGTCGGCGGCATCGGCATTATGAACATCATGCTGGTCTCAGTCACCGAACGGACGCGGGAGATCGGCCTGCGCCAAGCCGTCGGCGCGCGCCAACGGGACATCCGCAGCCAGTTTCTGATCGAGGCAGTCATGCTCTGTCTGCTCGGTGGGCTCACTGGCATTGTGCTCGGCATTGGCGCGGCGATCGCGATTGCCGAGCTAGCCGGCTGGCCGATCTTCGTGAGTCCCTTATCGGTCCTGGCTGCCTTTGCTTTCGCGGGAGCGGTCGGGGTGTTCTTCGGCTTCTACCCGGCGCACAAGGCGTCGCGGCTCAACCCCATCGAGGCGTTGCGCTTCGAATAGCCGGGTCTGCCTGGGTACCACTGTCACGGCAGCTATGGGTCTTGATGGTGTAAAAATACGCAAGCGGGAGCGTTGACGGCGTCACGACTTTGGTCGAGCCATTTTGGCCCGCGTGAAGTTCTTGTCACGGTTGTTCACCGCCTTGAATTTGCTGCCGTCAATCGCCACGCTGGCGGCGGCCAAGAGGCCCATCTCGCGGCACAACCCGACGAAGCGTGTGCAGACTTGGCGGATGGCGTGGCCATTGTCCTTGCGGAAGTCCGCGATGGTCTTGTGATCGGGGACGAGCCGCCCCATCAGCCACGTCACCTCGACGTTGCGTCCGGCCTCCCGCTCCAGCCGTCGACTCGACTGCACCCGATTCAGGTAGCCGTAGATGTAGAGCTTGAGCAGGACCGAGGGATGATAGGCAGGCCGACCCCTCGTCTCGGGCACGACATCGAACCCGAGCTCACCCAAATCGATCGAATCCACAAAAGCGTCGATCACGCGGCCCTGAGCGGCCTCATTCAAGCGCTGTAGCTCGCGCAGCAACTCCGGCATGCCCTTGATGGTTACGGACATCAGAACCGAATCACGTTGGTGCCGTCGCCGCCGAACAACAGGTCGCCAGACTTGCCCATTTTCTCGGGATAGAGGCCTTTCTCGTCCAAAATGCCCGACCTGCGATCCACAGAAGTGATCGCCAACCTCAATTTGGTCCCAAGCTGGGCCAGGGAATTGTTCAACGCGACGATATTCTTAACGACCTCATCGCGATTGTGCGGATCGTTCTCCCAAATGGACGAATAGAAACGGTGCATCACGAGCGACCGGACGTAAGCTTCGAGCAACGGCTCAGAACCAGGCTCAAAGTAGTCAACAGCTTTCGAATGCGTGATCCGCCGCCAAATCTTCTTGGACTCCGCGTCGAGATGGGCCGGGGGCGCTGGCGCCTTGCCTTTGGCACGGTAAATAGCCGCGGCCCTGGCGCTCTCTGACTTACGTGGCATTGATCAACCATTCCCTTCTATGACGAGCTAACGTCCCTTGGGCGAAAAGCGGACATGTAGAAAAGATGAGGTCCCCGGGCGGTCTGGGCGCGAGCGGAGCCAGGGATAGAACTGCCCCCCGGGTACATAGCACATCGCCAGCCGCACAGCGCGAGGTCCCGCTCTTCAGTTTGAAATGTCCGATCTGAGCCGAATTTCGGTCGTGCTGAGCCCCTGGCTGCAAGGGCAGAGTGTAGCCAGGAGCGGCCATCACGAACTGCGCCAGCGCCAATTCAGCTCACTGCGCCACGCAGCGCCTGCGTCCTAGCCGGGACCAGTCGCTGGCTTGATCGCCGCCGGCACGGGGTGCGGCCAGAGGGTCTTTGCGCGTTCGGCGCAGGGCCATGGCGCTGCTGGATCGAGGTTGAAGCGCTCGATTGCCTTTGAAGAGAAATCGCGCGGCAATAGCTCGCAGGCCCGGGCGACCAGCGCCGCATCATCCTTGCCGACAAACCACACCCGCACTGTACCACCGGACTTGCTCACGATGCGCGCCCCATCGGGCGAGAACGCCACCGAATCAACCTCGCCCTCATGGCCGCGCAGGACCAGTAGCTCCTCGCCGCTGGCCGCGTCCCACACCCGTACCGTCTTGTCATCGGCGCCACTGACCATGCGCGCGCCATCGGGCGAGAACGCCACCGAATTGACGTCGCCCTCATGGCCGCGCAGGACGAGCAGCTCCTGGCCGCTCGCCGCGTCCCATACCCGCACCGTGCCGTCATCGGCAACACCCACGATGCGCGCGCCATCGGGCGAGAACGCGGCGGCGAAGAGCTCCCAATCGCCGCGCATGAACAGCAGCTTCTTGCCGCTCGCCGCGTCCCACACCTGCATTGTATTAGCGGCCCTGCTCACGATCCGCACGCCACCGGGTGAGAACGCGGCCGCCTGGACCCTCCACTCATGGTCGGGCAGGGCCAGCAGCTCCTTGCCGCCCATCGCGTCCCACACCCGTACCGTCTTGTCATCGGCGCCGCTGACAATCCGCGCGCCATCGGGCGAGAACGCCACCGAATTGACGTCGCCCTCATGGCCGCGCAGGACCAGTAGCTCCTCGCCGCTGGCCGAGTCCCACACGCGTACGGTGTTGTCATCGGCGCCACTGACAATGCGCGCGCCATCCGGCGAGAACACAACCGAATCGACCCCGCCCTCATGGCCGCGCAGGACGAGCAGCTCCTGGCCGCTCGCCGCGTCCCATACCCTGTCTCTTATACACATCTCCGAGC
>JBKPNX010000114.1:0-4332 GCA_046732855.1 Pseudomonadota bacterium | reverse complement strand
GCTCTGGGCAGCATCGCCGGCGGCGTCCTCGGAGCTCGGCTGGCCATCTCGGCGAGTGCGAAGAAATGGATCTTCCGTCTCCTGGTGACTGTCATCACCGCGGAGCTCGTCCATATCGGCGTGCACTATGTCGTCGCGCCGTGGCAGCCCTGACCCCGTGCCCCTTCGGCGCCACCAGCGCCTGGTGTCGGCATCGGGGGCAGCGTAAGCCAGACGTATACTCAAACAATACCCCTGCAAAAGTTCGAATATCAATACAATAAGTGTTCGAAATGCGCACCATCTGCTCAGGCCGCTACCCCCAAGGGAGGTCCTATCAGCCTGTCGGGAGTCAGCAAAGGGCGGCTCAAGAGTTGAAAGGAACGATTAACGCAGAGAATTTTGATGTCAAGGCATTTGCAGGCGCCCTGCGGGGCTTTATCAGAGCATTCAACTTATAGCTACAAGGAAACGAAGACCTAGCGAGGGCTCTAGAGAAGCAACTTAAAGAAAATTCCTAGTACGAATGACACCGATACCACAGGGCATCGGTGCTCACCCGTGCGTACAACACCGCTCTTTTCATACGACTCCATTGATTCCAGAGGGGCGCTAAGGAGTCGAATCGAGGGGTGGGGATAACTTGACCGTGAGCCGGGGGCTCGAGGAGCGTGCGTCTCAGGAACAGGGGCGCTCACGTAGACAGACACCTCAAACTCCGGCTAAATAGGCTTCACTGCGAATTGAGGTGGCGCAGGTGGAGGTGGGCTCATGGCCCCGCGCGTGGAACGCAAGCTGGCGGCCATTTTGGCCGAGGATGTGGTCGGTTATAGTCGGCTAGTCGGAGCGGATGAGGCCGGCACAATCGCGCGCCTAAGGGCGTTGCGCAAAGAATTTATAGAACCAATGGTCGCCGAATACCGCGGCCGCTTCGTCAAGCTGATGGGCGATGGGGCGCTGGTCGAGTTCGCGAGCGGCGTCGACGCGGTCGAATGCGCCGTCGCGATCCAGAACGGCGTCACTGATCGCGAGGCGGATACACCCGAGGACCGGCGCATTCAGTTTCGCATCGGCATCAACGTCGGCGACATCATCGTCGAGGACGGTGACATTCTGGGCGACGGCGTGAACGTCGCGGCGCGCCTGGAAGGTCTCGCCGAACCCGGCGGTATCTGCGTCGCTCGTAACGTGCACAACCAGATCAAGGCGAAGCTCGCGCTGCCCTTCGAACCAATGGGCCAGCACCGCGCAAGAACATCGCTGAGCCTATCGAGGTCTGGCGCGTCGCGCTCGACCGGGCCGCGCCAGGCACGCGCAAGCGCCGACGCTTGGCGCCCATTGGTCTAGCTGCGGGCCTCGCGGCCCTGCTCGCTTTGGGCGGTACCAGTGCATGGTGGTGGCAGCAGAACCGCGCGGCGGTCGATAGCGCTGCGACGGACCCGATCCTAGCCATGCCCACCGGGCCGTCGATCGCGGTTCTGCCATTTACAAAATTTACCGCTGACCCTGCCCAAGAATACTTCGTGGATGGTTTGACCGAGGACATCATCACCAAACTCTCGAGCTTTCAGCCTTTCCGCGTCGTCGCTCGCAACTCGACCTTCCGCTATAAGGGACAGGCGGTGGACGTGCGGAGCGTCGGCAAGGAGCTCGGCGCCAATTATGTGGTGGAAGGCAGCGTCCGCCGCTCGCCCGAGCGTATTCGGGTATCGGTCCAGTTGCTCGATGCCAGCGACGGCGACCATGTTTGGGGCGAGACTTATGACCGAGACCTAACCGCCCAGGACATCTTCGCTATCCAGGACGAGGTCACCCTGTCCGTCGCAAACACCATTGCGGACACGCACGGTATCCTCTCGCGCGAGCTGACCAAGGCGACCCGGCGCAAGCCCGTCGAGGAGCTCAGCTCCTATGAGTGCGTACTCCGACTCCACGAATACAACCGCGTCAACACTGCAGAGACCCACCTTGCCGCGCTCCGCTGCCTCGAGCACACGGTGAAGGTCGACCCGGGCTACTCAGATGCGTGGGCGGCGCTTGCCGAAATCTACGACGACAGCTACGCGATGGGCCTCAATCCCGTAGATAATGCCCTCGACAAAGCGCTGGACGCCGCAAAGCGCGCACAGGCGCTTGATCCGACGAGTCAACAGGCGCAGTACGCTCTCGCCTACACTCAGTTCATCCGGCGCGATCGCGACAACTATCTCGCCAGCATGGACAAGCTCTGGCGGCTCAACCCTAATAACGCCTTCTGGCTTGGTGTTGCCGGATGGGGAATCGCTTGGTCGGGCCAGTGCGAGCAGGGACGCGCCATGTTCGAGAAGGGGGTCAAACTCAATCCTTATCACCCCGGATGGCTGCATTACCCCTTCGTCATCTGCCACTACGCGGAAGGTGATTACGAGGACGCTCTCGCCGAGTTGCAGAAGATCGACATGCCCGACATGTTTTGGACGCCGATGCTGTATGCGGCGATTTATGCGGAGACGGGGCAGGCCAAAGAGGCGCGTCGCTCGCTGGCCGAGGCGCTGCGGCAAAACCCGGATCTGGCCGAGCGCCCACGCTTTTGGCTCGGCGCCTACATCTTTCCCGAGGAATTCATCGACAAGATTGTGGATGGTCTGCGCAAGGCGGGGCTGCCCGATCGAGGCTCGAAAGCTTAGGGACGGCCATGGCGGGACTCCGGGTTGAGAGGAAACTGGCGGCCATCTTGGCGGCGGACGTAGTGGGTTACAGCGGGCTGGTTAGAGCGGATGAGGCCGGCACGATTGCGCGCCTACGGCTCGCAGCGCATTCGCTGGTTAGGCCCCTGCGGGATGGTGATCGGCGCGCTGCGCCTATGCCTTCCCCTCATCAACGCGGCGATGTTACCGTCATACGACGAACATCAACCGTTTTTACGTTCGAAGAAGTGTGCCACGCATCGAGCCTCGGGCAGAGCGGGACTTCTTCCATTTGTCTGGTGCCTGGACGCCAACATCCGGCCAGCACCGAGACGCTTATCACGACCGCGTATTCCCTTGACGCCGCCGGATTGCACAGCCATGTCAAACCTACTGCAGAACGCCCGCGCCCGGATGAGGACACCGCCTGGATTTCAGCCGTAACGATGGCCTATGCCGCGCGCATTCCAGGAAAGGTTCGAGCCGTTGACCCAGTACACCGACAGCCCCGGGCCCTTGCACGACCGCCCGACGATCGACGATGACGCCCACACCATCATGATCAATCGGGTCGCTTGGGGCGCGATCTTCGCCGGCGTCGTCGTCGCGCTGGTCGTCCAGATCTTGCTAACGATGCTAGGCGTCGGGATCGGAATGGCCACGCTCGACCCAGCCAGCGGCGACAACCCCGCCGCCTCAACCTTCTCGATCACCGCCGCCGTCTGGTGGTTCATCTCAGGCATCCTCGCCGCGTTCGCCGGCGGCTATGTCGCCGCGAGGATGTCCGGCCGCGCGGTGCCGACCACCGGTGCCTTCCACGGCCTGACGACCTGGGCGTTCACCACGCTCGTGGTTCTCTATCTGCTGACGACCACGGCCGGCAGCTTGGTCGGCGGCGTCTTCAGCGGGGTCGCCAGGGCGATCGGCGGCCTCGGCCAGACGGTCGCGCAGTCGGCGGCCCCGGTGCTAGCTGAGGCCAATCCGCTCGACGCGATCGAGCGTCAAGTCCGCGCCACTGGCACAGACCCGGAGGCTCTCAACAACGCTGCGGTAAATGCGATCCGGCAGCTGCTGACGGGTGACGCCAGCAACGCCGAGCAGGCACGCCAGCAGGCCGCACAGGCGCTTGCACAGGCGCGCAACATCCCGCTCGACGAGGCGCGCCAGCAGGTCGCGGCGTTCGAGCAGCAATACCAGCAGACGGTCGCGCAGGCGAAGCAGGCCGCGACCGAAGCTGCAGACACTGCAGCCTCGGCGGTCTCGACCGGCGCGCTGGTAGCCTTCGTGGCGCTTGTGCTGGGCGCGATCGCCGCCTGGTTCGGCGGCCGTTCGGGAGTAGTGCATCCAGTGTTCGCCGATAGCGTAGTGCCACGCCGCCGCGCGCAATCCTGACCGCAGCAAGAGCCTAGTCTCTGCGGTCGGCGATGCTTCGACGTCGGAAGCGGTCACTTCAGGTAAGCCACTGGATCCTGCTTCCGCGGCCGATCTTCCGAACGTATCGCTCGCGGGCCGTGAGCGTATCCCCTTATTAGGACGCTTCCGTGGCGCGGGTGATTTGTTGAAGTATCTCGTCCCCGCGTACGTCTCGTTCTTGAGCATGGCCTTGATCTGATCCCGCTGCCACAGCGGCCGTCCCAGGCGGGTCAGCACGCGGCGCTCCTCGAGAGAGCGCGAGATGGTGACCAGG
>JBKPNX010000113.1:0-21162 GCA_046732855.1 Pseudomonadota bacterium | reverse complement strand
CCTGTTGAGCGGACGGGAGCTGCCCTTTCTGGCCGCGGCGCAGGAAGGCCGCCTGCTCGGCGCGCGCCTCCTGGAGCCGCGCGCGGGCGACCTGCCGGCGTTTCCGTTCGCCGCGGCCCGCGCCGCGCTCACCGCGGCGGGGCCACGCTGGCCGGAGCCGACCAGGTCGCTCAGCGCGCTGCGCCTGGAGCTGCGCTTTGGCATCAAGGGCATGCTGCGCCGCCGGCTCGGGCCGCACCGCTCGCTGATCCTGATGATCGTGGACTATCCCGGCGAATGGCTGCTCGACCTGCCCATGCTCGAGCAGACCTACGAGGCTTGGTCGAAGGCCACCCTCGACCTGGCGGAGGCCGCGCCCAGGGCGCAGCTCGTGGCGGACTGGCGCGGGTTTGTTGCCGGCCTGGATCTTGCCGCGCCGGCCGCGCCGGAGGCGGCGGCGCAGGCAGCGGCGCTGTACACGGCCTACCTGAAGCGCTGTCAGGAGGCTGGCTTCGGCCTGCTCCAGCCGGGGCGGTTCACCATGCCGGCGCAGCCCGCCGACGCCGAGCTCATGCAGTTCTGTCCTCTGCCGCCCGATCCGGCCCCCCAAGGCAGCTTGCCCGATCTGATGCGGCGCCGGTACGATCGTTATTGCGCCGAGGTGGTCGCGCCGTTCTACCGTGACCATTTCAGCCGCTTCGACCGGCAGATCGTGCTGATCGATCTGCTGTCCACCCTCAACCGCGGGCCGGCGTGTTTCGCCGATCTGCAGGCGACCCTGGACTTGGTGATGCGCAGCTTTCGCTATGGCTCGAGCGGCCTGCTCGCCCGGGTGTTCCGGCCGCGCATCGACACGCTGCTGTTCGCGGCGAGCAAGGCCGATCACGTCGCGTACAACCAGCACAACAATCTGCGCCTGCTGCTCGAGCGGCTGGTCGGGGACGCCGCGGCGCGGGCCCGCTTCGAGGGCATCACGCCTGCGTTCGTCGCGCTCGCCGCCCACCGCTCCACCGACGTGGTACGCACCGAGCATCACGGTCAGGTGCTCTCGTGCGTACGCGGGCGCCTCAAGGACGAGGCGCGCGAGACGGTACTGTTCCCCGGCGAGATTCCAGCCGACCTGCCGAGCGAGGAGGACTGGCAGGCCGGCCGCTTCCGCTTTCGCGATTTCGCGCCCCGGCGCCTGCGCCTGAACGGCGCCGGACCGCCGCAGCACACCCGGCTCGATCAGGCGCTCGAGACCTTGATCGGCGATCGCCTGCAATGACCGCGCCGCAGCCGATCGCGCCCTTCGAGCTCGAGCCGAGCCAGGCGGGCCGGCTGGAGCTGGTGCCGCCCGAGGCGCCGCCCGCGCCGGTGCTGGTCGAGCGCACCCTGGTAGTCTCGAGCCGCCGGCCATGGCTGCGCCTGTCCCTGGCGGCTGGCGCCGTCCTGCTGCTCGGCTGGCTGGGTGTGGAAACCTACGACTTCGTCGCCGGCCTGTTCGCGCGTTCGCCGCTGCTCGGCGGCGGGTTCGCCGTGGTGTTTGCCCTCTTCGTGCTAGGCGCGCTCGGCGCACTCGGCCGGGAGCTCGCCGATCTGCGCCGGCTCGAACGCGCGGAGCAGCTGCGCCTGACCGGCGAACGGCTGATCGGGTCCGAGGTGCACGGCCAGTCTGAGGCCTACCTCGAGCAGCTCCAGCAGCTTTATCGCGGCCGCGCCGATCTCGCCGAGCCGCTCGCTCGGTTCGAGCTCCAGACCAGCGACGTCCTGAACGACGGCGAGCGGCTGCGCCTGTTCGCGCGGACCGTGCTGGCGCCGCTCGATCGCGACGCGCGGCGACTGGTCACGCGCGGCGCGCGCGACATCGGCGCGCTCACGGCGCTGTCGCCGCTCGGCCTCTTGGACAGCGCGATCGTGCTGTGGCGCACGTTGATCATGCTGCGCGCGATCGCGCGGCTGTACGGCGTGCGGCCTGGAATGGTCGCATCGCTCCGCCTGTTGCGGCGGACGCTCGCGCACGTGCTCGCTGCCGGCGTCGGCGAGCTGTTGAGCGACGCCGCGATCGAGACCGCGGGCGCGTCCCTGCTCAGCGTGGTCTCGGCCCGCCTCGGTCAGGGCGCGGTGCACGGCCTGCTCGCCGCGCGCCTCGGTCTCGCGGCTGTCCAGCTCTGCCGGCCCGTGCCGTTCCTCGAGGGCGAGCTGCCGAGCATGAAACAGCTGCGCGCCGAGCTGCTCGACTAGGTAGCGCCGCGCGCCACCCAGGTCTCGGCTGGAACACCGTCGAGCAATTCTGTCGGCGGATTTACCGCCGGGCGTCGCGCCCCGCCATCGCTCCTTGGGGACCAGCCCGAACCAGGCGCGAAGTCGTCGCTCGTTGCGCTCCCTGGCCCCCTCGAAGATCGCTGGTGCGGGCCGGGCTGCGCTACCCGCGGCCATGAGCGCCCCGCTGACGCAGCGGTGCTCGAACGTCGCGCCCCGGCCGGTCTCATCGATGCTTAACCAGTGATCGCTACTCTCTCCGAGCCGCCCGAGAGTTCGAGTCTCCTGTCGTGACGCTGCGCGGGGCCGAGCCCGTTCCAGACGAATCCCTCGATCCCGCCGACTGGGAGGCCTTCAAGGACCTGGCCCATCGGCTGCTCGACGACGTGCTGGATCACGTGCGCGCGGTGCCGGAGCGGCCGGTATGGCGCCCGGTCCCGGCGGCGGTGAGGCAGGCGCTGGCCCAGCCGCTCCCCGTCCAAGGTCAAGGCATCGAGCGGACCTGGCGCGAGGCGCGCGAGCTGATCCTGCCGTATCCTACGGGCAACGGGCATCCGCGCTTTTGGGGCTGGGTGCACGGCTCCGGCACCGCGTCCGGCGTGCTGGCCGAGCTCGTCGCCGCTGCGATCAACGCCAACTGCGGCGGGCGCGATCACGGCGCCATCTACGTCGAGCGCCAGGTGATCGAATGGTGCCGCCAGCTGTTCGATTTTCCCGAAGGCAGCAGCGGCATCCTGGTCAGCGGCACGTCGATGGCGACGCTGATCGGGCTGGCCGTCGCCCGCCATCATCTGGCCGGCACGGACGTGCGTGCGAACGGCAGCCGCAACGCGCCGGCGCTGGTCGGCTATGCCTCGGCCGAGGCGCACGGCAGCGTCGCGCGCGCGTTCGAGCTCCTGGGTCTCGGCCGCACGGCGCTGCGACTGATCCCGGCGGATCGGGACTACCGCATCGACCTCGAAGCACTGCGTGGCGCGGTCGCGCGCGACCGCGACCTGGGCGCGCGGCCGTTCCTGGTGGTCGGCACCGCGGGCACGGTCAACACCGGCGCGATCGATGATCTCGCGGGACTCGCGGATCTCTGCGCGAAGGAGGACCTCTGGCTCCACGTCGACGGCGCCTTCGGCGCGCTGATCGCGTTCAGCAATACCCTGAAGCCGCGCTTGGCGGGGATCGAGCGCGCCGACTCGCTCGCGTTCGATTTCCATAAATGGCTGCACGTGCCCTACGACGCCGGCTGCGTCCTGGTGCGCCGCGGCGACCTGCACCGCGCAGCGTTCGCCATGAGCCCGGACTATCTGCGCCGTACCGGGCGCGGCCTCGGCGGCGGCGACCCCTGGTTCTGCGACTACGGCCCCGAGCTGTCGCGCGGCTTCCGCGCGCTCAAAGTGTGGTTCACGCTCAAGGAGCACGGCGCGGGGCGGCTCGGGGCGATGATCGAGCGCAACTGCGAGCAGGCCCGCTACCTGGCTGAGCGCATCGCCGCAGAGCCGCACCTGGAACTCATGGCCCCCGTCGCGCTGAACATCGTCTGCTTCCGCCTGCGCCCGACTGGTCTCGACGACGCCGGCCTGGATCGGCTGAACGCTGATATTGCCGCCGAGCTGCAGGAGTCCGGGATCGCCGCGCCGTCGACCACAATGCTCGCCGGCCGCACGGTGATCCGCGTCTGCCTGACCAATCACCGGACCCGGCAGAGCGATCTCGACGTTCTGATCGAGGCGGTGTTGAGCTTCGGCGAGCGCCAGGGCTCAGGCGCCCACCTGCCCGATGGGGCGCGCCGGGGCGAGCGGGACGGCGCCCGGGTGCGGCGCGACCCCTTCGACCAGCTGCGCGCCCTTGCCGCGCCGCTCGAGCAGCTGCTGAGCGCGGGCGGCGGCAGCCGGCTCGAGGTCGACCCCGCAACCGGTCTGAACGCCTACGGCTGCGCCCCGCGTCCGCGCCTCGAGGCGCTGGCGTTCGGCTCGTCGACCGCCTCGACGATCTCGCCGCAGGCCTACGCCGCAGCCGAGGCGCTCCGGCAGGAGCTGATCGGTGCGGCCCGAACCGGCGACCTGAATCCCACTCTCGACCGCGCGATCGCGGCGATCAGGCGGGGCATTCTCGAGGCCTGCGGCGCCGCGGACCTCGCCGGCGTCGAGGTCGTGCTCACGCCCTCCGGCACCGATGGCGAATATGCTGCGCTGCACCTCGCGCTCGGCGCTGCGGATCGACCGCTCGTCAACATCGTGATCGCACCCGAGGAAACCGGCAGCGGGGTGCTCGCCGCCGCCCAGGGCCGGCACTTCGCCCGCGTCACGCCGTCGGGCGAGGCAGCACGACCCGATGCGCCGATCGCCGGGTGCCATCCCGACCTGATCCAGGTGCCGACCGTGCCGATCCGCGGCTCCGACGGCCAGCCACGCCCGGTGGCCGAGATCGACGCCGAGGTGGCGGCGCTGGTCGAGCAGGCGATCGCCGCCGGCCGGCGTTGCCTGATCCATGTGCTCGCCGGCTCCAAGACCGGGCTGCTCGCGCCGAGCTTCGCTGCCGCGCAGATGTTGACCGCGCAACGCCGCGGCCAGGTCGATGTTCTGGTCGATGCGTGCCAGATGCGGCTGTCGCCGGAGCGCATCCGCGCCTGTCTCGCGGCCGGCTGGATGGTCCTGGTGACCGGCTCGAAATTCTTCGGCGGCCCGCCGTTCGCCGGCGCGCTGCTCATACCTGCCCCGGTGATCGCACGCGCGTCCCGGCTGTCACCGCTGCCGGCGGGCCTGGCCGACTACTTCAGCCGGCCGGAGTGGCCGGATGCCTTGCAGCATCTGAGCGCGCGCCTGCCCGAGAGGGCGAATCTCGGTCTCGTATTGCGCTGGCAGGCGGCGCTCTGGGAGATGCGGGCGTTTTACGCCGTGCCCAGGTAGCAGCGCGCGCGGAGCATGACCGAGCTCAGCGCGGCGATCAGCGCGGCGCTCGCCGCATCGCGCCGTCTGCGCCCGTTTGCGGTGCAGGCTTCGGGCGACTGGCCGAAGACCATCTTCCCGTTCGAGGTGCTGGGCGGAGCTGCGGAGGACGGCGGCAAGCCGATGGACCTCGCGACGATGAAGCAGGTGCACCGTTGGCTGAACGCCGACATCTCCGCATGGCTGCCCGCGGATGCGCTGTGCTCGGCGCGGCGGCTCGCCGCCCTGCCCTGTCACCTCGGCCAGCCGGTCGCGATCGCGCGGACCGCGGTCCTGCGCCTCTGCATCGGCGCGCACCTGGTGTGGCAGACCGCATTCGACCAGAGCCTGGGCAGCAGCTTCGAGGCGCGCCTCGAGGCGCAGATTCAGCGCGCCCGGCTCGCCCTACGGAAGACCGAGCTGATCGCGCAGTACTATGCTTCGCTCGCCGCCGGGACCGCAGGGTCCGGGCCGCAGGCTGTCGGCGCCGGTGCCGCAGCCGGCGCGCAGACCAGGAGCGCGTGACGCGTTCAGCGCGCCCGCGCTTCCGGGTTGAGCAGATCCTCGCCTAGAGGACGACCATCGCGGATCGCCAGGAGGTTGTCGACGCAGCGCTCGGTCATCGCGACCACCGCCTCGATGCTGCCGCCCGCGCAATGCGGCGTGAGCAGCACATTCGGCAGCTGGTGCAGGGGCGAGCCCGCTGGCAGCGGCTCTGTCGCGAACACGTCCAGCCCGGCGCCGGCGATCCGGCCTGCCGCCAGCGCCTCGTGCAGCGCCGCCTCGTCGACCAGCCCGCCGCGCGCGGTGTTGATCAGGAACGCCGACGGCTTCATCAGCGCCAGATGCTCGCGGTTCACGATGTGCTTCGTCGCGGGCGTGAGCGGGGCATTGACCGAGACGAAATCCGCCTCGCGGAACAGCGTGTCGAGGTCGACCAGCTCGATGCCGTGCCCTCGGGCATGGGCGGCATCCGGCGCCACGTCGTAGGCGATGACGCGCATGTCGAAGCCCTGGCAGCGCCGGGCGAGCGCGCGGCCGATCCGGCCGAGCCCGATGATGCCGGTCGTGGTGCGCCACAGGCCCGGCTGGAAATGGCCGCCCCAGCGACCGGCAATCACCTCCTGGTGATAGGCGAGCAGGCGATTGGCGAGCCCGGCCATCAGGGCGAACGCGTGGTCGGCCACCGCCTGATGGTTGGTGCCGAACCCCATGCAGATCGCGACTCCGTGCCGGGTCGCCGCTGCCACGTCGACCTTGTCGTAGCCGACCCCCATGCGCGCGACCACCTTGAGCTCGGGCGCCGCGGCGAACACCCGCTCGGTAAAGGGCTCGCCACCCGCGATCGTGCCGAACACGCCGGGCAGCAGCTCGATCAGCTCGTCCTCGGTAAGCGTGCGCCCGGTCCGATTGAAGGTCAGCTCGCACCTCTCGGCGCGCAGGCGGTCGAGCACCGGTAGGGTCGCCTCGTGCGCCTTCGGTACGGCGTACAGGACCTTGATCGCCATCTTGGCGTCCCTCAGCCGTGGACGCGGGTGAGCCGCCGCACGTGCCGGCTGACGATCAGGCCCTCGATGCCGGCGCGGAACGCCGCGAGATGCGGCGTCTTCAGATGGGCATCGAATGCCGCCTCGTCGTCGTAGACCTCGTACAGCACCACCCGGTTCGGCTGCTCGCGATCGAGCGTGACGTCGAACTGCCGACAGCCCGGCTC
Source organism: Pseudomonadota bacterium (assembly GCA_046732855.1). Lineage (GTDB taxonomy): Bacteria > Pseudomonadota > Alphaproteobacteria > Geminicoccales > Geminicoccaceae > JBKPNX01. The sequence goes on along the minus strand of JBKPNX010000113.1, from coordinate 14,310 downwards.
GTCAGCGACCGAGTGGCTGGCGTCAGTGCGCGCCAGCTCCAGGAACCGCTCGAGCTGGTCCGGCTTGACCTCGAACTCGGCGATGATCACGAACGGGCCGCGGTGCACGCTGGTGCCAGCCATGAGATGCCTCCCGGGCGTTGTCACTTGGTTTCGCCACCAGTCAACCTCACTCCCGGCGAAAGGTCGAGCCCGGGGAGCGCCCAACCCGTATCCGGGACGCGCTGACCCGTGCGTCCCGTCCGCTCCTTTCGTCCCGCCCCGGCTTGACCGGGCATCGAGACTGGACCTCCGTCGCGCCGGGTGACAAGAACAGCGGTCCACGGGTCAAGGTCTTGCCTTCCGGTGTCAGGCCGAGCACTGCCCGGTGTCAGGCCGAGCGCTGCGCAGGCGCCTTCTCGCCATAGCCGAACGGCGGCTGCGGGCGCGCGGCGAGCAGGGCGTCGATGGCAGCGACCTCCCGGTCGTCGAAATAGTCGCGCCAGCCCCCGACTTTGGCGCGGCGCACCTTGTACGACTGCGGATTGGCCCGGTCACCCGGGCGCAAGCGCCAGCCGCTCAGCCAGAACACCTGCCTCTGCTCGAGCTGCTTCATGTTGTCGTACGCGGCGTACGCGACCGCGTCCCGGATCTGGGCGTCGCTGCCCGGCGTGCCGAGGAACGCGAGCACGCGCCGCAGCGCGCTTTCCGGATCGGCGCGCATGTCCTCGTAACGGACCACGACCGAGCCGGCCACGCGCGGCAGCTCCCGCTCCCACATCTCGAGGAAAGTGACGATCTCCGGCAGACCGACGTCCTGATTCATGATGAAATCGAAAATCGAGACGTCGGCGCCGTGCGCCGGATAGTCGTTCAGCATCTTTTTGACCCGGCGCATCCGGTACTTCCACTGAAAGTACTGCGAGACGGCGATGTCGCGCGGATCGCGCACCAGCATCACGATCTTCTTACCGTGGAACTCCCGCTTGTCGGTCCAGTTGCCGGTGTAGTTGCGCAGGTAGTTGCCGTGGGTAAAGAAGACGCTCGGGATCGCCGGATCGAAATGCTTCAGATTGTCGAACTCGAGCATCCGGCCTTCGGGCACCCCGTAGGCGATCTGATAGAAGCGCGACAGCATGACGCGCAGCCAGGTGCGCCCGCTCTTGCCCCAGGACATCAGCACGTAGTCGGCGAGCTGCAGCTTCCTGTGCTCCTCGCGACCACGCAACCAGCGATCGATCGCCTTGCGCCGCGGCTGCGGCAGGAAGAACGCCCCCGTGGTCAGGAGCCAGCGGCCGGCGTCACGCCACTGAACGTACATCCGCGAAAAGGTCTCCTCGCGCGCTGTCGGGTCCGCCGCCAAGGGGGTCGTGATCGACGCGGTGCGGCCGTCATACGCGACAATGCGACCGATTTCCAAGGGCTCCCGCGCACTGGCCTCGCGCGCACGATGCTGCTATGGGTCGCGCGGCTCGAGTGTGGAGAGACGGTGATGGCGACTGCCGCGGCCAAGATGCGCGCCGGCGAGGCGATTTGGAACGAAGCGACGCTGTTCGACTTCGCGGCGTTCGATGCGACGCCGCTCGTGCGCGCGCCGTTCGACCACATCGTGGTGCCGGCATTCCTGCGCGCCGACGCCCTTGCGGCGCTCAATCGCGACTTCCCCCCGATCGAAGGACCGAGCAACTTCACGCCCGAGCGCGTGACGTACGGCTCCGCCTTCGCGGCGCTGATCGACGCCCTGCGCGGCCGCGCGTTCGCCCGGCATGTCGAACAGAAGTTCGACGTCGATCTCAGCGCCTGCGCCGCCATCATCGGCATCCGCCGGTTCTGCGAGGCGACTGACGGCAACATCCACACCGACCACAAGTCGAAGCTGATCACAGTCCTTCTGTACTTCAATCCCGAGTGGTCGCACCCGGGCGGCCGCCTGCGCATGCTGCGCTCGGCGACCGATCTCGAGGACTACGCCGCCGAGGTGGTGCCTGCGGGCGGCACGCTGCTCGCGTTCCGACGCACCGACGACTCGTTCCACGGCCACAAGCCGTTCGTGGGCGAGCGCCGGATGCTTCAGCTGAGCTATACCAAGGGCGGCGACGCCGCACGGTTCATCAGCGGTCTGACCAAGCCGGTGCGCCGGCTGCTCGGCAAGAGCTGAGCACGCCTGGCCAAGCCTGGCCGGCAGGGTACCCGGAACCAAGCGAGATCTGCTTGCAGCACCGGCTGTCGGCAGTCTCAGTGCAGCAGTGACAGCCGTCGCGGACCGCCGCTAGCAGACCCGTGCTCGCGCGAACGCCGCCCGGGCAGCGTCGGCGTCTCCTCGCGGATCTTCAATGGCGCCATAGCCGTTGATGGCCAGGAGTAAGGTGGCCCGACCCCAACAGCCGAAGACCTGCAAAGAGCGCCCGCCCGCCTGGCCATGAAAGGACGCGCAGCATGGGCATCCTCACCGAGGACATGAAGCGCGTAGTGCGCCAACAGCGTCTCGCGTTCATCGCAACGGTGTGTGCAGACAGCAGCCCGAACCTTTCCCCAAAGGGCACCATCGCCGTCTGGGACGACGATCATCTCGTGTTCGCGGACATCCGCTCGCCCCAAACGATCGCGAACCTCCGCCGCAACTCGGCGATCGAGATCAACGTCGTCGATCCCATGCTCCGCAAAGGCTATCGGTTCAAGGGGTCTGCCACGATTCTTGAGACTGGCGCGAGATACGAGAAGGCGACGGCTTTTTTCTCGGCGCGGGGCGTCTCGAATCCGATCCGAGGGGTCGTTGTCATCAAAGTCGAGCAGGCGCTGCCCGTCACGTCGCCCGCCTACGACCTCGGCCTCTCGGAGACGGAGATTCGGGCGCGCTGGGAGCGTCATCACGAGGCGATCAAGCGGGGTTCCGAGGAGCCCACCGGCGAGTAGCCCTGGCGAGGTTCTCGCTGGAACGGCCCGAGACGCGATGCCGGTTGCAGCTTCTTCTGCTTGGGCAGCCTGCACCGGGTCTTCTGCTTTTCCTGCTCCGGGACGGCGGGCGACCGGGCTCTGTAAATCCGTGCGAGCATCACCACTCGCTCAAGGGACCATCGGCGTGCGCCGAACCGCCGGATGACTCGGTCGCGGGCGAGGTCGCGCCGCGGGCACGTTGCCGTTTTGCCGGCCTTGTGAGATCCTGGCTCAGCACTCGAGGAGGCTCACCGGGATAGGCTCATGTACGTCGTCGGACAGGAAGAGATCGACGCGATCGCGCAGGTGATCCGCAGCGGCGCCTTGTTCCGCTACGGGATCGGCTCCGAATGCGCGCGCTTCGAGCAGCGCTATGCCGAATACCTCGGCACCAGCCACGTCGCGCTGACCTGCAGCGGCACCTACGCGCTCACGGCGGCGGTGATCGCGCTCGGCATTGGCCCGGGCGACGAGGTTCTGGTGCCGGCGCACACCTACATGGCGACCGCGATGGCGGTGCTCACCGCCGGCGCGATCCCGGTGATCGTCGACATCGACGAGACCATCACGATCGACCCGGACGCCGTCGACGACGCGGTCGGGCCGCGCACCAGGGCAGTGATTCCGGTGCACATGTGGGGCGCCGCCTGCGCCATGGACCGGATCATGGAGGTCGCGGCCAGGCACGATCTTTTGGTGCTGGAGGACACCTGCCAGGGCATCGGCGGCGGCTACGAGGGCAGGATGCTCGGCACGATCGGTCACGCCGGTGCGTTCAGCTTCAATTACTACAAGAACATCACCTCGGGCGAAGGCGGCGCGGTGTGCACCGCGGATGACGCGCTCGCCCAGAGGGTGAAGTGCGCGATCGACCCCTGTCACTTCTACTGGCAGGGCCGCAGCGACCAGCTGAAGCCGTTCGCCGGCAACGGCGCGCGCGCGACCGAGATCATGGGCGCCATGCTCAACGTCCAGCTCGACCGCCTGCCCGGCATGATCGCGGCGATGCGCGAGGAGAAGCAGCAGATCCTCGACGGCACCGCGCATCTCGGCAACCTCGGGCTCCGGCCGACGCCGATGAACAGCCCCGATTACGACTGCGCCGCCCAGGTCATGTATCTGCTGCCGTCGGCCGAGGCGGCGGACGCGTTCGTCGCGGTCTTCCCGAGCGTGATCGCCGGCAGGACGGGGCGCCACAATTACACCGAGTGGGATCAGGTGCTGATCGGCGAGGGCGCGGCGCACGCCGCGATGAACCCCTACCTGATGCCGCAGAACCGGGATTGCCGGCGCAGCTATGCCAAGGACATGTGCCAGCGCTCGCTCGATGTGCTGAACCGCACGGTCATGGTGCCGACGCACCCCCTGCACACCACGCAGGAGATCACCGACACCATTCACAACATCGAAATCGCGGCGCGGGTCGCGCTCGGCGGCATGGCGCGCGATGAGGCGGATCTCAGGAACGTCCAGCCGGTCGACGCGCAGAAGTTCGATCTCGAGGAGAGCGTGCACGCGTGACCGGCCGGCGCCGCGGCGCCGGCACTAAAGCTGACAACCAGGGAGGCAGAACAATGGACAGGTTAGGCAAGGCTCTTGCAGGCGCGGCCATGGCGCTGGCGCTGGTCGTCGCCAGCGCGCCCGCACAGGCGACCAGGATCGTCGTGATCACCCACGGTCAGGCGTCCGACACCTTCTGGTCGGTGGTCAAGCACGGCGTCGACGATGCCGCGAAGCTGATGGGCGTTGAGGTGCAGTATCAGGCGCCGCAGACCTTCGACATGGTCGCGATGGCCCAGCTGATCGACGCCGCCGTGGCGTCCAAGCCGGATGGGCTGGTGGTGTCGATCCCGGACGCGGAGGCGCTCGGCGATTCGATTCGCGCCGCGGTCGCCGCGGGCATCCCGGTGATCTCGATGGATTCCGGGCTCGACGTCAGCAAGAAGCTCGGGGCGCTGCTGCACCTCGGCATCGACGAGTATCCATCGGGCCTCGCCGCCGGCGAGAAGATGAAGGCGCTGGGCAAGAAGAGCGGCGCGTGCGTCAACATGGAGGTCGGCAACGTCGCCCTCGATCAGCGCTGCCAGGGCTTCGCCGACGCGCTGGCCGGCCACTCGCAGGTGATCGCCACCTCGAACGACCCGACCGAGATCAAAGCCGGCGTCACCGGCTACCTCAAGCAGCACCCCGAGATCGACGCCGTGCTGACCGCGGGCGCCACCGCATTCGACCCGACGCTGGCGGCGATCGAGGAAGCGGGCCTCGGCGATAAGATCTCGCTCGGCTCGTTCGATCTGTCGCCGACCATGCTCGAAGCGATCGATCAGGGGCGCGCGCTGTTCGGCATCGACGCCCAGCAGTACCTCACCGGCTATTACCCGGTGATCTTCCTCGCCGTCTACGATAGGTACGGCATGGTGCCGGTCAGCAACGTCCTGACCGGCCCGTTGTTCGTCACCAAGGACACCGCCAAGCAGGTGATCGAGCTGAGCGCCCAGGGTTATCGCTGAGCCGTGCGCCGGGGCGGGCGGTCACCCGCCTCGGCTGGTCTCTCAACTGGATGAACGAATAGCCGGGCCGATGCAGCGGACATCGGCGCCGGAGGTATACCCCTGACGGCTAGACTAAAAGAGGATCTTAACTTTGTGACCTATTTCCTTGAACGCTTCGCGCAGCGCCTGCACCTCACTTTCCGGCAACTGGGTGTTCCGGAGGGACAGCATCTTCAACGCGGGCAGGTTCTTCAGTGAGGTCAGATCGGTGACCTCGCTCCCGCCGAGGTCGCTTCGTGTCGTCGTCAGAGGCGTGCCGTCGAGGTACAACGCTTCCAACGCGGGCAGGTTCTTCAGCCCGGTCAGATCGGTGAGGTGGGTCTTACTCAGGTCAAGTGTTCGCAGCGCCGGCAAGTTTTCCAGGCCTCGCGTCGTCGTCAAAGGCGTGCCCGCGAGGGAGAGTTCCGCCAACGCGGGCAGGTTCTTCAGCCCGGTCAGGTCAACGATTTCGCTCCAGCGGAGCTCCAATCTCCGCAGCACCGGCAAGTTTTCCAGGCCTCGCGTCGTCGTCAAAGGCGTGCCCGCGAGGAACAGTTCCGCCAACGCCGGCAGGTTCTTCAGCCCGGCCAGGTCGGTGACTTCGCTAAAGTTGAGGTCCAATGCGCGCAGCGCCGGCAAGTTTTCCAGGCCTTGCGTCGTCGTCAAAGGCGTTCGCCCCAGGGACACCTTCTCCAACGCCGGCACGTCTTCCAGGGTCAGGTCTACGAGGCTTTTCCCCTCCAGGTCCAATGTCTCCAAGGCCCCAGCGTGTCTCAATCGAAAAACGTTTACGCCCTTATTCATGAACTTGATGGACTCAAGGGCCCCTAAGGAACTTAGGTCAAACTCCGTCACTCTAATGCAGCCTAGATCGATCTTCCGCAATGCCTTCATCTCTCGTAGTCGGAGCTTATCAACACTCGGGGTCTCTTCCTCTCCCCATAAAGGAACGGCACACCTCGCCAAGCTCTCTAGCGTGCTTAATATCTCGTCTCCCGCCGGCGTGGGCCGGTGCCTCACGAGATCTTCAAGTTGTTGCTGTATCTCCAAAACCGGTCTCGCTGTTGCTTCTATGCCCAGTTCTTCGATAACATCGTTTCCATCAATAACAAACTCCAATACGCTCGGATCGACGATCCGCAGCGTCTTCAAGTTAACAAACGTTTCGAAACCCCGAACGTATGATGTTGAAAGATTGGCAATTCCTAAGGATCTCAATTCCTCAAGGCCCTCAAGAAGATCAAGATCCGAGATAGTTCCTCGATTGTCTACCAGATCTAACCACTGCAGTGATCTGACGTCTTCAAGAAAGCTTAAGTCCGTAATGGTCGGGCTATCCTTGGTTTTTCGCCAGTTTACATATTTCTCCACATAATCGCGAATATTTGACCAAAGTAGAATTCCCCGTTCCTTAGAATAGTCGCCGTATTCCATAGTAGAGGAGTCATATTTCTGATCAGGTAAGCTGATCTCTTCCACCTTGAGTTTTGGTGGTTCTTCAGGATTTTGTGTTGAAAAGGTTCGAACAGTTGAGCTCAAACTCCCAAGCAACTTACGTACTTTGCCAACTTCAAACTGATCGCCTCTAAAGCTTATGCTATAGCCATCGTTTTGAGACAGTATCCTGAAGCCCATAGCGCCCAACTCTTGCGCAGCACGCACGTGGAGCCATTCTCGATAGACCGGGAAAAGACCCAGGAAAAGGATGCCCCAAATCACCAGAGAAGCGGGTCCAGCCCACTTTAGAACGCGTCGAAACGGGGGCAATTTCCAGCTGTTTAATATCTGGTTTAGTGTGAGAGCAACAAAGTCGTGCGATATCTCCCAAACTTCGTTGCGCGGATCGATTGCTCGTACGAGGTGTTCTCGAGAGAGGATGTGGAGGCACCCTTTGACGACCTGTGGCGGGAGGCGCGTCCCGCGCGCAAGATCCTCGACAGAACGCGGAAGTTTGGTACCTGCTTCGGTCACCATGAGGCGAAGGATGTGTGGGGCGTGCTCGCGTACATCCCGCTGGTTGATCGCGTCGCGCAAATGGCCTCTGATGAGCGCCCGTGGTTCTACCCCCTTCGGCAAATGCTGGCTGTACCTCGACAGAATAACACCAAGCATATTGAGGGTAACGGGTCGAATTAGACCTCTATTTTCCTCAATGTCGCTGGCTTCTCTCAAGGTTTCATAGATCAAGTTCCGCCCTATGTCGAGGCCGGAATTTGCCAGAAATTCTCTCGAGGCACTCACTGTGAATGCGGGAATCTCTCTCCAGTTGTATCCTTGACGCAACGGCGGTAAACCCACCTCGTGAAGCTGCCCCAGGTAGTCGGTGCGGAGCACCACAAGCACTGTGACTCTTGGCAGGGTTTCCTCCAACAAAGATCTAAGGAATTCTGTTACCTGGCTCTGGGTTTCTGCATCATGCAGGATCAGAAATTCCTCGAACTGATCAAAGACAATCAGGATCCGCTTCGGATGCAGATGGGCCGAGGCGCGCTTAAGAGTAGTTCGGGCGTCGTGTTCTTGCGCTGGTGGCTGACGCCAGATTCGGCCGGGCGTGAGGAGTACCTGCAGCAGCTCCTTTATCGGGTCATCAAAGCCGCGAACCAATAGCGGCTCGAATCCATCACCCTGTTGTCTGAGCTTGGGCAACACCCATGCGTTAAGCAGAGAACTCTTGCCGGTGCCGGAGCGACCAGTCAGGTAAAGAAGGGGTTCATCGGTCTTGGCGATCCAAGAAAGCACGTCATCGTGGACGTTGTCTGCCCTACGGTAGCGATCGGCATCTCTCTCTTCGTAAGGTGTGAGCTGGAAATAGGATGGATGCCTAAGCGTTCCGCTTATGCCTTCTTCGACTAGACGCCGTTCACGCTTTGAGCGCAACCAAATGGGGAGCGTATGGGTGGCAAACACGACCAAAAGCGGCAGGACCGCGCCGCCAATGAGCAAGATCCGGCTCTCCAGACCGATCTCGCCCGAGAATTTGTTGAAGCCGATGACCAGAGCGCCCAAGGCGCCCAGATAGGTGATCAGGAGGGTGAGGCGCGCTGTGGTCTCTTTTACCGTTTGTCCGAAGAGCTTCGGCGGCTGCGTGGAGATGGCAGTCGCTTCTCGAGCGTTCTTGGCGGTGTCCTGATCGACCGGCGCCGACGGCTCCTCGCCAAAACCGCTCCGTTGCTCAGCGGCCGAGTCTTTCGCCATTCAAATACAAAGATTTCGTGTTGGCGCACTTAGTTGGGTAACAACGAATTGTATGACAAACAGCGCCGAGGAGCAACCTCTAAGGGAGTTCGATGCCTCTACTCTCTGGACAAGATAGCTGGCGCGGCCAGGGCATGACCGACGGGCGCCGGACGCCAGGTCCGGCGCTTATTCGGTCAGCGCATCCGGCTCGGGTGTCGCGGCGTGCGGCGTCTGCGTATCCTCGGCGCTCGCGCTCGAGTCGTCACCTGCTTCCGGCAACGGGCAGGCCCGGCCGGTCACCTCGAGAAACCGGGGCGTGATGCTGGCCGCGTTGAAGCGGTATTCCTTGCCGTCGACCACCATTCGGTGGGTGAACGGAACGATGTGCTGCTCGCGCCGTCCAGAGTCCGGAACTGCAGGCGGACGGGCCGCGCCGGATCGTACCAGGCCTCCGCCAGGCCGGTCTCGCTGCGCGCCGGCTCGCCTTCACCGGTCACCACGACCCGATCATCGAAGCGGACCCAGCTGAGCGGCCCGGCGCTGACCGGCGTGCGCGGCATGAACCGCTTGGTCACGGGCTCGCTCTGACAGGTGTCCTCGTCGTGCGCCGCGTCGATCAGCACCGCGAGCCGCGCGGGATCAGCCCCGGCGCTGAGCTGCGCGCGCAACCGGCCGAGCAGATCGGCCGCCTCGCTGCTTGGAATCGCCGCAGCAAGCCGCTGCCGCATGCTCTCCACCGCCGCCGCCGCATCGGCCGACTGCTCGGCGGCTGCGGCCATGCGGTCGTGCAGGTCGAGATTGTCCTGCTGCGCGCGGGCCAGATCGGCCTCGAGCTGCGCGGTCCGCGCCTGATTCGCCGACGCGCCGACCAGATAGCCGTAGACTCCGACGGCCAGCACGGCCCCGAGCGCGCACAGGAAGCGGACCAGACCCCACCCTGCCGCGCGGCGCTGGCGCCGGCGGGTCTCACCGAAGGTGCCGTAGCTCGCCATCATGATGGTGTTCCCTCGGGGCCGTCTGCTGGCGGCGGGCGGAGGCCCTCGCGCGCCTGCAACAGCTGGAAGATCGCCGCCGCGGTCTCCTCGACCGAACGGCGGGTGACGTCGATCACCGGCCAGCCGTGCCGGACGAACAGCCGGCGCGCATGCACGAGCTCGGCGCGCACCCGTTCGAGCTCGGCGTAGTCGCCCTCGACCGGCCCGCCGGCCCTCGTGTCGCTTTCCAGGCGCAGCTGCCGCAGCCGGTTCATCCGGATCTGCACCAAAGGCTCCGGGCTGATCGTCAGGCCGACCACGAGCGGCGCGGTCAACCGATCCAGCTCCGCGGGCAAGGGACAGTCGGGAACGACGGGCACGTTCGCCACCTTGATGCCGCGGTTGGCCAAGTAGATCGAAGTCGGCGTCTTCGAGGTGCGCGACACCCCGACCAGTACCACGTCCGCCTGATCCAGCTCGCTGGCGCACTGGCCGTCGTCATGGCGGAGCATGAAGGTCATCGCGTCGATGCGGGAGAAGTAGCCGGCGTCCAGCGCGTGCTGACGGCCGATCGCCGGGCGGGATTCGGCCCCGAGCAGGCTGGACAGCGCGGCCACCACGCCATCCAGCACCGCGACGCAAGGAATGTTCAGCGTCCGGCAGCCCTCGTACAAGACTTGCCGCAGGTCGGGCGAAAGCAAGGTGAAGATGACCACTCCGGGCAAGGCCTTGACCATGCTGAGCACCTGGTCGACCTGCGCCCGGCTGCGCACGAACGACCATACGTGCTCGACCGGGACCACGCCCTCGAACTGCGCCACGCAGGCACGGGCCACCGTGGTCACTGTCTCACCCGTCGAATCCGAGACGAGGTGGAGATGCACGCGCACCGGGGAATCCCCCATGGCAAGCTGTGGGCGGACTGGGGACAATCCGCCGTGCGCGCCGTTATACTTGATTCACCGAGCGGCGTCCCAGCGGTTGCGCGCAGCTGCGGGCACAGCTCATGCGCGTTGGCAAGCTGCGAACGGAACGGGATCGAGCTGAAAGCACTCCCACGATTCACACGACGGATGTCCGACATGCAGGGCCGCTCTCGCGCAGATGCTCCTGGTGTTATCCAATGGCGCTTGGCCGGGGCCTGCTTTTCCGCAGGATTGTGGACAGTCAGGCCAAAATCAAAGAATTCCCGGATTCCGCCCGGCTACCTCAGCTACCATCACTAAGATTCCTTAAGATATGATTAGAGAAGGAAGAACACGGAGCGCGCTGACTGGCCGGAGTCTCAGGCATGTTGCTGTTGGATACGCTGAAAAAGCGGCCGGGCGCGCGGCCGCCGATCTGGTTGATGCGCCAGGCCGGCCGCTACCTGCCCGAATACCGGGCGCTGCGCCAGCAGGCATCCGACTTTCTCCAGTTCTGCTACACGCCGGAGCTCGCGAGCGAAGCCACCCTGCAACCGGTCAGCCGCTATGGTCTCGATGCGGCGATTCTGTTCTCCGACATTCTGGTCGTGCCCGATGCGCTGGGTTGCCGGGTCCGCTTCGAGGAGAGTTCCGGGCCGAAGCTCGCACCGCTGCGCGATGCAGCTGCGATCGAGCGGCTACAGCGGCCCATCGATCTGGACCGTCTCGCGCCAGTCTATGCCGCGCTCCGGCAGGTGCGCCGCATTCTGCCGGACGGGACCGCGGTGATCGGGTTTGCCGGGGCGCCGTGGACGCTTGCGGCCTACATGGTGGAGGGCGCCTCGACTCCCGGCTTCTATACGGCGCGGGCGTTCGCGCTGGCCCAGCCCGAGATCTTCGCTCGGCTGATCGAGCTTCTGAGCACGGCGGTGTTCGAGCATCTGGCAGCGCAGATCGATGCCGGCGCGGACGTGGTGCAGCTATTCGACAGCTGGGCGGGCGTCCTGCCCGAAGCCGAATTCGTGCGCTGGTGCATCGCGCCCGCGGCGCGCATCGCGGCGCGGCTGAAGGCGCGACACCCCGACGTGCCGATCATCGCGTTTCCGCGCGGTGCCGGCGTCCTGTACCAGCGCTTCGCCGCAACGGTCCCGGTCGACGCGGTCAGTCTCGACAGCGGCGTGCCTCTGAGCTGGGCGCGCGACGTCCTGCCCCCGGTCTGCCTGCAGGGCAACCTCGATCCGGCCGCGCTGGTGGCCGGCGGGAACGTCGCCTGCAGAGAGGCCCGCCGCATCGTCGAGGCGCTCGGCGAGCGCCCGTTCGTGTTCAACCTCGGCCATGGCGTGCTGCCGCAGACCGATCCCGCCGCGGTGGGCGCGCTGGTGGAATACGTCAAATCGGTGCGGCTGCCGCAGAGCGTTCGCTCGTGAGGGATCCGGTTCTCTGGCTGAGAGCCCTGCACATCATGGCGTTCGCCGCCTGGATGGCCGGGCTGTGGTATCTGCCGCGGCTGTTCGTCTACCATAGCCAGGTCGCCGCCGGCAGCGAAGCGTCGGAGAAATACAAGGTCATGGAGCGCCGCCTGCTCCGCGGCATCGCCACGCCGGCGATGATCGCCGCGCTCGGCTTCGGCATCGCGCTGGCCACGGTCGAGGGGCAGTGGTCGGCCGGTTGGCTGCACGTCAAGACCGCGCTCGTGGTGCTGCTCGCGCTCAGCCACGGCGTGATGGCCCGGTTCGTCAGGCAGTTCGCCGCGGATCGTCGGCCGGCGAGCGAACGGAGCTTTCGCTGGTTCAACGAGGTGCCGACGCTGTTGTTCATCGGCATCGTGATTTTGGCCGTCTTTCAACCGGGCCGATGATCGCGATCCGCCGTCTGCCGCGGACAATCGTCCGCTTTGGGTTTGACAGAACGGGGCGAATTGGCTAAGCACGCCCCAAGTCGAGACCTCTCGCGAAGCGTTGATCCCATTATCAATATCCCGCCTTCCCGCAAGCGGCGGCCGCGCGCCCGTATCGAGCGGCCGCTGATGCACGACTACCCGGAACCCGGTGAGACCGACGTGCTGCAGGAACCGCCTGTTCCCTTGAGCGAGGATGAAGCCGGCCCGCCTCCGGACGCCGGGTTCATGAACCTGTCCGAGCTGAAGCGGCGCTCGCCCACCGAGCTGCTGGAGTACGCCGAAGAGCTCGGCATCGAGAACGCCAGCACGCTGCGCAAGCCGGACCTGGTGTTCAGCACGCTCAAGCGGCTGGCCGAGAGCGGCGTGCCGATCTACGGCGAGGGCGTGCTCGAGATCCTGCAGGACGGCTTCGGCTTCCTGCGCACGCCGGACGTGAACTACCTGGCCGGGCCGGACGACATCTACGTGTCGCCGAGCCAGATCCGGCGCTTTGGCCTGCGCACCGGGGACATCGTCGACGGCGAGGTGCGCGCGCCCAAGGAGGGCGAGCGCTACTTCGCCCTGCTGCGCGTCAACACGATCAACTTCGACCCGCCCGAGCGCGCCCGGCATCGGGTCCACTTCGACAACCTGACGCCCTACTATCCGACCGAGAAGCTGAAGCTCGAGGCCGAAGGCGCCAAGGACATCAGCTGCCGGGTGATCGACATCGTGGCGCCGCTCGGCAAGGGGCAGCGGGCGCTGATCGTCGCCCAGCCGCGCACCGGCAAGACGATGCTGATGCAGAACATCGCGTACAGCATCGTGGCCAACCACCCCGAGGTCTATCTGATCGTGCTGCTGATCGACGAGCGGCCCGAGGAGGTGACCGACATGGCGCGCACCGTGCGCGGCGAGGTGGTCAGCTCGACGTTCGACGAGCCGGCGACGCGCCACGTCCAGGTGGCCGAGATGGTCATCGAAAAAGCCAAGCGCCTGGTCGAGCACGGCAAGGACGTGGTGATTCTGCTCGACTCGATCACGCGCCTCGCGCGCGCCTACAACACCGTGGTGCCGTCGTCCGGCAAGGTGCTGACCGGCGGCGTCGACGCCAATGCCCTGCAGCGGCCGAAACGCTTCTTCGGCGCCGCGCGGAACATCGAGGACGGCGGCAGCCTGACCATCATCGCGACGGCGCTGATCGACACCGGCTCGCGCATGGACGAGGTGATCTTCGAGGAGTTCAAGGGCACCGGCAATTCCGAGATCCAGCTTGATCGCCGCCTCGCCGACAAGCGGGTGTTCCCGTCGATCGACATCAACAAGTCGGGCACCCGCAAGGAGGAGCTGCTGGTGGATCGCGCGACGTTGTCGCGGATGTGGGTGCTGCGTCGGATCCTCTCGCCGATGGGCACGATCGACGCGCTCGAGTTCCTCTCGGATAAGATGCGCACCGCCAAGAGCAATAACGAGTTCTGGGACTCGATGAACTCCTGACCGGTCCTGCTACGCGCGTTTGCCGAAAAGTCTGCCGAAAAAGCCGAGTGTCTGACGTCCTTCGAGGCGGGTGAGCCGCTCGTCCAGGCGCTGGAGCAGCTGCGCCAGATCGGGCGGGCTTTCGGTGGCAGGCAGCGTGGTGCCCTGGAAGCGGCCTTTCGCCGTGCCCCGCTCGAAGCCGACGATCGCCTCGGCGACCCAGTCGCCGACCGTCATGCCGCGCTCGGTCGCGCGGCGGACCGCCAATTCACGCACCGGCGCCGGTACGCCCCGGATGGTCCAGCGTCCGGCGGCGTCGTCCGACGAGTTCGGCTGGCCGCGGGCGCGCGACGGCCGGCCGCGCCGCCGCCGCGGGCGCGGTGGGGAGCCGCCCGCAGACCATGCAGTCGACTCCGGAGCCGTGGTGTCCTGGTCCATGACGGCAGGCCTACGGC
>JBKPNX010000112.1:0-33537 GCA_046732855.1 Pseudomonadota bacterium | reverse complement strand
ACCCGGATCTTCCTGCGCGACGCGCAGGGCAGGCGGCCGGTGTTCGGCGATCAGCCGAAGCTGCAGAACGACCCGCATTTTCGCGACCACGTGATGTTCTACGAGTATTTCCACGGCGACAGCGGGCGCGGGGTGGGCGCTTCGCACCAGACCGGCTGGACCGGCGTAGTCGCCAAGTTGCTGCAGCCGCGCCGCCGCGAAACCGATCAACCCGAAGGCGAGGACGCGTGACATGCGCAAGCCAATGGACGACGAGGGCCTGCCGTCGGTGGTGATGCCGAGCTGCGAGGTGCGCAAGACACTGTCCGGCCAAAAGGCCTTGGTCACCGGCGCCAACTCGGGCATCGGCAAGGGTGTGGCGCTCGCGCTCGGCAGGGCCGGCGCGGACGTGGTGGTCAACTACGTGTCCAGGCCCGAGCAGGCGGAGGAGGTGGTGGCCGAGATCCGCCACGACGGCGGCAACGCCTACGCCCACCAGGCCGACGTCAGCCAGGAGGATCAGGTGCAGGCGATGTTCGCTAGGATGATCGGGGACCTCGGCACGATCGACATCCTGGTCAACAACGCCGGCCTCCAAAAGGATGCGCGCCTCGAGGAGATGACCCTGCAGCAATGGAATACGGTGCTCGGGGTCAACCTCACCGGCCAGTTCCTGTGCGCGCGTGAGGCGGTCAAGGAGTTCAAGCGGCGTGGGGTACGGCCCGAGATCTCCTGCGCCGCCGGCAAAATTGTCTGCGTCAGCTCGGTGCACGAGGTCATCCCCTGGGCCGGGCACGTCAACTACGCCGCGTCCAAGGGCGGCGTGATGCTGATGATGAAGTCGATCGCCCAGGAGGTCGCACCGCACCGCATCCGGGTCAACAGCGTCTGTCCGGGCGCGATCCGGACTCCGATCAACACCGCGGCCTGGAGCACGCCCGAGGCGTATGCCGAGCTGATGAAGCTCATCCCCTACAAACGCATCGGCGAGGTCGATGACGTCGGCCGCGTGGTCGCCTGGCTGGCCTCGGACGAAGCCGACTACATCACCGGCGCCAGCATCTTCGTCGACGGCGGCATGACGCTCTACCCGGGCTTCGAAGCCGGCGGCTGAGATGGCCAGCGCGCACGATGCGGCGGCGCCGCCGGGCCTGCTCGAGGCCGTGCTGCTCGGGCTCGATCCGGCCGTGCGGCTGGAGGAGCGCGCTGGCGGCAGCTCGGCCGACGCCGCTGCCCATGTCCGCGCGCGGACGAATCGTGCTGCCGAGACTGGCGGGCCGGCGCGCGATCCGGTCGATGCGCTGCGCCATCACTGGCCGGAATATCTGATGGAGGCGGCCGGGCTCGGCCTGTTCATGGTCTCGGCCGGGCTGTTCGCGACGCTGCTGTGGTACCCGGGCTCGCCGATCGCCCAGGCGGTGCCCGACGGCATGCCGCGCCGGGCGCTGATGGGTCTGATCATGGGTCTGACCGCGATCGCCATCATCTACTCGCCCTGGGGGCAGCAGTCGGGCGCGCATATCAACCCGGCGGTCACTCTTACCTTCTGGCGGCTGGGCAAGGTCGCGACGTGGGACACGGTGTTCTATGTGCTCGCGCAGTCCGCGGGTGGCGCGCTCGGCGTGCTGGCGGTCCTCGCGCTGCTCGGGGCGACTTTCGCCGACCCGCCGGTCTCCTATCTGGCGACCATGCCCGGCGCTGCGGGGACCGCGGCCGCGCTACTCGCGGAGGCCGTGATCTCCTTCGGCCTGATGACCATGGTCCTGTTCACGACCAACACGGCGCGCCTGATGCGCCTGACCGGCGTGTTCGCGGGCTGCCTAATCGCCCTTTTCATTACGTTCGAGGCGCCGCTGTCCGGCATGAGCATGAACCCCGCGCGCACCTTCGCCTCGGCGCTGCCGGGCAACCTGTGGCAGGCGCTCTGGATCTATTTCGTCGGGCCGACCGCCGGCATGCTGCTCGCGGTCGAGTTCTACCGGCTGATCCGAGGCACCTCCGAGGTCGTCTGTGCCAAGCTCAACCACCACACTGATCGCCGCTGCATCTTCCGTTGCGGCTACGCCGAGGCCGCCAGCCGCTCGCCGGCCGACTGACCCCTCTTGGAGAGCACCGACGTCCATGCCGAGATGCGGCAGACCGGGTGAAACATCAGCGTAATCGACTCCTGGCCGCCATGCTGAGAGGCGGACGGTTCGAAGACCGATCTCCTACGCCTCTGCCTTCGGCTTCCTGCAATTGTCCAAGCAGCCGGAAGCTACGGTGGCGGTGATGCACAGTCACCCGCGGGACGACAAGGTTAAGAAGACAGCTCGCCTGAACCCATCGGATACGCGGGCGTTCGAGCGACATGCCCGGCCGAAACTGACACTCGTACTACATCCTGTCTCAGCAAATAGAACGAGGCAGCAAAGAGCACCACGTCCTTCATCAGGAAGGGAACGTTGCCGGTCATTGCCGGAAAGCCGCCGGCCGACGCCGCCCAGCCATCCGGCATGAACGGAATAATAGTCACGGTACCTAAGAATGTAATACATGAGCCGAGCGCCCCAAGGATTCCTAACTTCTTATTCCAGTAACCTAAAAACAGGAGTGCCCCAAACAACCACTCCGAGATCCCTAAGAACCAACTGGCTCCCCGGATACCGAAGACCGGGTACATCCAAAAAATCAGGGGGCCGTTGCTGATATAAGGGATCAACACCTGCGCCTCGTACTCAAACCATTTCTGATATCCGAAAAACAAGAATACGATTACCATCGCCGCACGAATCAAATGGTAATCAAGATCTTCCGTGAGAAGGCCGGACTTGGTCAAGATCTTTATAAGAGACTTCATCCTCTTGTTCCTCCGCTCATGTTGCGGCTGCGCCCCGCTCAGGGGATCGCGTGATGATCTGTTACACCCGGCGCGTCCCCCGGAGCCAGTGAAGTCAGGTAAAGCTCGGTAAATTACGATGAAGGCGGCGCTTGAGCCAGACCAACACTCGACTACCCATGCCGCGCGAGCTTGCATTCCGTCTTCTTTTGGCGCCGTTTACCAAGTTTTACTGGACTTAACTCGGCTCGGCGTGCGCCATGATGTACTGAAGCGTCGGAGGAGGAACACCGCCTGCCGTGCTTCGAGCGTGCTAGCAGGAGACCATGCAGGGGCGCGCAAAGACCCTTTGTTGCTCTGCAGCGGCGCCGCCTATCGGCCTTGACGAGGTGCGGAGGACGGCAGGGCAACGAGATGAGCAACTCTAGAAAGGATACACGATGAAGGTCGTCGAACTTTTACCCGTCGACGTTTACAACCAAAAGACAATTGACCAGGGCCACCCGCCGAACTGGATCAACCGCGATGGCGGTGAGTACGACCTAGTGGTTCTCGGCGGCGGGCCGGCCGGTCTGGTCGCTGCCATGACCGCAGCAGCGGCAGGGCACCGCGTCGCCATGACGGAGCAGCGACTGACCGGGGGAACCTGCGTCAATTTTGGCTGCACGCCGAGCAAGGCGCTCATTCGTTGCGCTCGCGCGATTCACGACGCAGGCCGCGGGGCCGAGTTCGGCTTTCGGCTCGACCGCCTGCCCCGGGCGGACTTCGGTGCGGTCATGGAACGGGTTCGTCGGATGCGTTCCCTGAGCAGCGCGTCCGATGCGGTTCTGACGGTCGAAAAGACGGGCGCGGAGGTCTACCTCGGGCACACCCGCTTCACCGCGCCGAACGTCGTCGAGGCGGACGGCCGGCAGTTGCGGTTCCGGAAGGCGGTGATCGCCACCGGATCCGAACCTGTGGTGCCCGCCATCGACGGGCTGCAGACCGGCGACTACCTGACCAACGAAACCGTCTTCTCGCTGACCGAGCTGCCGGCAAGACTGGTTGTCATCGGAGGGGGCCCGCTGGCATGCGAGCTGGCACAGGCCTTCCGCCGCCTCGGCAGCGAGGTGGACCTGGTCAGCGTCACGGAGAACCTGTTGCCCCAGGATGAGCCGGAAACGGGGGCGTTGATCCGCCGCCGGTTCGAGCACGAGGGGCTGAGGCTACACCTCGGTTACAAGGCCGTGCGGGTGAGCGGCGGCCGTCTGACGGTGAAAGGGCCGGCCGGCACGCGCGAGTTGCCTTACGACGCGCTACTGCTCGGCACGGGCCGTAAAGCGAACGTCGAGGACCTGGATCTCGATGCGGCGGGGGTGCGCCTCGGGAGGAATGGCGTGGAAGTGGACAAGTGTCTGCGTACCAGCAACCCGAATATCTATGCCGCTGGCGACGCGGCGTTTCCCGAAAAGTTCACACACGCGGCTATGGCAACGGCGCGGCTGTGCGTCGCCAATGCGATGGACGGAGCCAACCGCCCGGCACGGAACCTTGTCATCCCCCATTGCACCTATACCGACCCCGAAGTGGCCGAGGTGGGCCTGACGCCGCGCCAAGCCCGGGAAGAAGGCATCCCTGTCGATAACTACCGGCTCGAGCTGGCCAAGGTGGAGCGCGCCTTTATCGACGGCGAGGAAGAGGGGTTCGCGGCGATTCATGTCCGTCGCGGCAGTGGCGAGATTGTCGGAGCGACGCTCGTCGCGGCGCATGCCGGTGAAATGATCAGCGAGCTCACATTAGCAATCACCCAGAAGCTGCCTCTCGAGGCGCTGGCCGAGACGGTCCACTGCTATCCGACGCAGGCGGAGGTGTTCCAGCGGATTGCCCTTGAGTATGCGAGCACCCGGAAGACCGCGGCGACCACGGAGGGCTCCCGACGAATCGCAATCGGTTAGCCCTTCGATGGGGTATGGCGGCTACAGGGTTTGAGATGACCGCCCTTTCGCCGCCCCAAAGGTCAACTCCTCGATCAGGAGAAAGCACGATGGGTGCAGTCAAATATCGCGCGGTCGACGTCGACGGCCTGAAGATCTTCTATCGCGAGGCCGGAGCGGCCGAGGCGCCTAATCTGTTGCTGCTTCACGGCTTCCCCAGTGCGGGCCACATGTTCCGCGATCTGATCCCGCTCCTGGCCGATCCCTTCCATATCATCGCGCCCGATCTGCCGGGCTTCGGCCAGTCGGGTATGCCACCGCGGAACCAGTTCAATTACACGTTCGACAGCATCGCAGGCGTCATCGACCGCTTCATCGAGATCGTCGGACTTGATCGCTTCGCGGTCTATGTCTTCGACTACGGCGCGCCGATCGGCTTCCGGCTCGCGATGCGACACCCCGAGCGCATCACTGCGATCATCTCTCAGAACGGTAACGCCTATGAGGAGGGGCTGAGCGACGGCTGGACCCCCATTCGCGCCTATTGGGAAGTGCCGTCCCAGACCAACCGGGAGGCGCTCCGTGGGTTCCTGAGCCCTGAAACGACGCTCTGGCAATACACCCACGGCGTATCCGACCCGACTCTTGTTTCCCCGGACGGCTATTCGCTCGACATCTTCTATTTAGCCCGCCCCGGCGCCGATGAGGTCCAGCTGGACCTGTTCGGCGACTATAAGAGCAACGTTGCGCTTTATCCGGCCTTCCAGGATTACTTTCGAACGTACCAGCCACCCTTCCTGGCGGTCTGGGGCAAGAACGATCCGTTCTTCCTGCCGCCCGGCGCCGAAGCCTTCAAGCGTGACATTCCGGACGCGGTCGTCCGCTTCTTCGATACCGGCCACTTCGCGCTGGAAACGCATGCCGAGGAGATCGCAGCCGCGATCCGCGACTTCGTCGCCCGTAAATCTGCAACTCAGCGGCACGCTCGTCTCTGAATGCTCCCAAGGTTGAGCAGGCGAGCTGCCAACTGACAGGAGAACCGCGATGCGTGCGATCGTCTCAGAGAAGTTCGGCGGCCTGGACAGCCTGGTGTACGCGGATCTGCCGGAGCCTGAGCCCATGGCTGGCCACGTCGTTATCGAGATCAAGGCGTTCGGCATCAATCACGCCGAGATGCACATGCGAAGAGGCGAATGGGCCGAGGCGGCGAAGGTGATCGGCATCGAGTGCGTCGGGCTGGTGAAATCCTGCCCCGGCGGCGAGTTCCCGATCGGAGCCAAGGTCGCCGCGCTGATGGGCGGCCTCGGACGCACCATCAACGGCAGCTATGCCGAATATACCAGAGTGCGGGCGTCGAACGTCGCCCTGATCGAGTCCGATCTGCCCTGGGCTGAGCTGGCCGCTATCCCGGAAACCTATGCGACCGCCTGGACCTGCCTGTTCCGCAACTTGGAGATGGTCCGGGGACAGATGCTGGTCATACGGGGCGGGGCATCCTCGTTCGGCCAAGCCGCGCTCAATATGGCTGCCGATGCCGGCGTGCGGGTCATCGCCACTACGCGCGGCCGTGAGCGCGTCGCCCTGCTTGAGCAGCTTGGCGCAGAGCGCGTCGAAACCGAGGGGCCGGAGCTTTCGAAGCGGATCGCTGAAGCCAAGAAGCTCGATGCGGTGCTCGATCTTGTCGGAAACAGCACGATTCTCGATTCCCTGGCCATGCTGCGCCGGGGTGGTCGTGCGTGCCTGGCGGGATGGCTGGGCGGCCTGGCGCCAATCGCCGATTTCAACCCGCTCCTGCAGATGGCTAGCGGCGTCTACCTGACTTTCTTCGGCAGCTTCGTGTTCGGCGAGCCGCAGTTCCCATTGTCCGACGTGCCACTCCAGAAGATTGCCGAACAGGTGGCGGCGGGCCGGATCAAGGCGAAGCCGAGCCGGATCTTCCGCTTCGAGGAAATCCGCGAGGCGCATCGCGTCATGGAGGCCAGCGAAGCCGGCGGGAAGATGGTGGTGGTCGTCCACGATTGACCGGCCGCAGGGTGCAAGGTCGAGGCCGCCGCAGTTGCTCAGCTCTCACTGATCGGCTCTGGACCACCAATCTTTACGACACTCTTGGCCCGCAGGGAAGGCGCGCGCCGCAGCTGCAACCAACTCTGGCGGCTTGATCGGGACCTCCGACGACGACCTTCGGCGAGGGCGGACGTCTTCTCGGTGATCCCGCTCGGGCGCATGGGCCGGGCTGAAGAAGTAGCGAATGCCGGCGCGGGCGCCGATCTGTGATTGGTAGCGCTATGGCCATCGACTTCGCCAGCCATGCAAAGAGCAAGCAGTCGATTCTCGCCCTCGTCGCCGTGTGCTACGGAATCACATTGGCCGTCGAAAACCAGTCAATGCTGGCCTGGCGGGGTCGTCTTCCATCCGATTCGCGAACCCGACGCATGGGCCGACGTGAGCCTCCCTTGATTCTCCGGGCGCTAAGACGCGGGTGCGGCCTTCACTCGAGACCACGCGCCCATGACCACGCTGTCGACCATCGCATGAACTCCCGGGCTGCGGCAGACGGCCCGCCGATCAGGCCCGCCAATCAGGGGGCCCGGCGGCCCTTCAGATAGCTATCCAAAGAGAAAGGCCCTGCGCCTCCGACGCAGAGCGCGACAAGGCTCGCGATATATAGCAAGTTGGTCTCATAACCGGGCTGGCCAAAGTGTGCGCCCGCCGCGTCATAGAACAAGAGCTTGATGGAGCTGAACCCGTTCGGAAGATGCACGGTGAAGATCGCAACCAGAAGCACGATAATCATCGGCACCGTGGCGACCGGCACAAAGGCGCCAGCGAGGATCAGCAGTCCGCCCATGATCTCAACGATGATGGTCGCCCACCCCAGTAAATCCGCGAACGGTATGCCGATGGCGTGCAGAAGTGCGATGAATCCGTCCGCACCTCGGGAAAGCTTTGCGTAGCCGTGCTCGACGAAGCCGAAACCGACGACAAGCCGGAGCGGCACGGCATACCAGCTCGCCGGGACGGGAAGAGGCGCCACGGCGAACCTGCGAAGAAGGGTATTGAACTCCATACCTGCCAATTCGCTTCGATGGCCGGCAGACCGGGGTATTGGGGATCTGAACCGGGCATAACTCTTCTGCCACAAAGACTTGGTCCGGTGCAGAGGAACTCCCCGATGTCGACACCGTGTAGCGGCGACCTGTTCTGGTACCCGCATGTGCATTCTTCCTGGCCGTTGCCTACAGCGGGTCAGCTTCGGCTGATCGGCTTTGCTGCACCATCGCCTGCGAGGATTCCTTCAGCCACGGCAGCGAGGTCTGCACCCACGATGTCTGGCTGCCCAAACAGGGGATCGAGCACCATCCCCGGACGGGCGACAAAGGCGGCCGCCCAGCCCGCGCGCAGCGCGCCGGCGACATCCCACGAATGCGCGGCCACGAGCCGCAGCGCAGCCGGTTCGACCCCGCACTCGCGTGCGGCCATGTGGTAGACCGCGGCATGGGGTTTGAGCCGGCGCACCGTGTCGGCCGACATGATGTGCTCGAAATATCGGGCCAGGCCCGCGTGCTCGAGCTGCGCGTCCGCGACGGTCTGGGTGGAGTTGGTCAGCGCGCAAAGGCGCAAGCCCGCCTCGTGCAGCCGGCGTAGACTGTCCGGTACCTCCGGATGCGGCGGCAGCTCGCGCATGGCACCGAGAATAGCGTTCCGGTCGTCGCGGGTGAGAGGCACATCGTGGACCGCCGCCGTCATCTCGAGCGCCGCCGCACCGACAGCAGCGAAATCAGAGTAGGCGTCGAGAATGGTCGTCAGCAGCGCGGACTGCACCACCTGCTTGAACCATTCCTCGCGCACGCCGGCGACGCGGAAAATGCGTTCGAAATGCCCATCCAGTGCCGTCAGGTCCAACAGCGTCTCGTTGACGTCGAAGACGATGATGCGTGACATTCAATGGTCCTCCAGGCTCACGTTCTGGCAGGATAGAACTCAGTCGGCGTGCTGACGTGTTTCCCGCCCCTCCATCCTGATGCTGGAAAGAGGTCTAAGGACTTCGACTGCGACCTCATTACATCCCGGCTCGCGCTGGGCCGAGTAAATTTGGGTGAAGTCCGGTAAACTGTCTGAAAAGGTGGATCGCGTGCAGGCTCGAGCCAATCGCCTGCATGGCAACGGCGACGCACCCTCGATGCGGAATCTCGTGAAGGGCGTCCGTTACATGATCGCTGGGCGCCTGCCGCGTGCTCTTGAGCACGGCCACTTGGTCTTTGTGAACGCAACCTTGCGCCGGACCCCGGCCGTAGTGCAACGCTACGACCAATGCTGCGAGGAGGCGGTGAGCCATCGAGCAGGTGCGGGCATGCGCAGCTCCGCCTCGTGAGCGTAGCATTGAGTGCGACCAGGAGCGGCCGACCCGCCAGGCAAGTCAGGAGCCGCCCCACTCATGTCGATGTAGCCAGGGGCGCCGCCGGGCGGGAGGTGCGTTCGAAACAGTTCGGGTTTTCCGCTCTCGCAGCGTTCAGGCGGGCTCGCCGGAGAACTGCCGCATCTCCCAGGCAGCGCCGGCGGCGACGACGCAGGTCGGGCGCTTGGGATAGGTGACCAGCATGGTCCAGCCGCCGTCGGGGGAGACCAGCACCTCAACGACGCCGCCATCGCCGGACAGGCCGATCGCCTGCGGGGTCTCCTCGTTCGCCTGCTCTAGGCGCTTGAGCAGCTGGTCGCGGTCGCCACACAGCTTCGTCGCGGCTGCGGCGGGCTCGCTCAACGCCGCGCCGCACAGCAGGGCAAGCGCTGCGAGACCGAGCGGAAGGGCCAGCCGCGCACCGGACGTGCTGCGCCCGGTTGGGATGGCGCTCGTGTGCTCGGACGTGGTACGGATCGACATGGTTGTTCTCCTTCTGAGCCGGCCGGCCGATCCGGCCGTAGCTGAATGGTTCGAACTGGCAAAACGATCTAACCACTGGTCGTCCACGAGACCGAGTGAAGTCGGGTAAACCTTGATGAATCGTGGTGAAGCGAGTGCGGCAGGGGAGCGGAGCGCGCGCCAGGCGAGTGCCTCCTCACGCTACCGAGCGGCGGCGCACGCCTCGAGCGGGACAAAGTCATCAAAATG
The DNA here is from genome assembly GCA_046732855.1 of Pseudomonadota bacterium. Taxonomy (GTDB): domain Bacteria; phylum Pseudomonadota; class Alphaproteobacteria; order Geminicoccales; family Geminicoccaceae; genus JBKPNX01. The sequence goes on along the minus strand of JBKPNX010000112.1, from coordinate 23,720 downwards.
CATGACGGCGCGGGTTCCGGAAGCGCCGCCGGCTCGACTGCGGCAGGCGGCGCACCTGCGCACTCTTCCGCACGCAGGGGGTCCGACGGGTCGCCAGGATCTACACGCCCGGCGCACGCTTGAGCAGCTCGGCCGCCAGGGCAGCAGCAGCTTCGATCACACGCCCGCAGGCGTCGAGCAGGAGGAGCAAATCTTTGCCCCTCAGGTCGGCGGCCTGGCCTGGGATTGGATCTTCGGAGCAAATCCTGAAACCGAGTGCGGTAGCGAGCGCGCTCGGCATCAGACGTGGGTCGGCGAAAGGCGCCAGATCGATGAATCGAAGGCCGTGCGGATAAGCATCGATTAGGCTCCTGGCGACCGCTGGGGCAACCGTTGTCTTGCCCACGCCGCCAGGGCCAACGATGGTGATGAAGCGCTTGCGAGGCAATCGGGCCTTGAGTGCCTCTACCATGTCGGTGCGGTTGACCTTGCGCGTCACCGCGGCCGGCAGGTTGTCCCCGCGCTCGGCGGCGGCCTCCGGCCGGGCGGGCAGAGCTTCGAAGAAGGTGACCGGCGCTACGAAGCGATAGCCTCGCCCGGGTATTGTAACGACATATTGACCGCTGCCGCGGCGGTCGCCCAACGCTCGGCGCAACCCGGCCACCTGGACCTTGAGATTACCTTCCTCGACGAAAGTGCTGGGCCAGGCGCGAGCCATGAGCTCGGCCTTGGTGACCAGCTCGCCGGGACGCTCGACCAGCGCGATCAGGATCTCTATAGCTCGACTGCCGAGGCGGACGGGCTGATCGCCTTGCAACAGGAGCCGACGCGCCGACAGCAGACGGAACGTGCCGAACGCGAGCGCGCCCTCGGGCCGGGCAGCGACCCGATCTGCCGCCGTGAACACACCCTCGTCGATGCGCGCGTCGTCGGCGCCGCCTGCGGCTCGTGACGCATGGAGACCGCCCGTCCCGACCGCATGCTGGTAAACCGTCAATCCCGGACTGATCATGGCCCTTTACCCTTCCTCCTGCGGTCGAGGGCCGAACGGATGCACTCAAGCAGGTCGTCCTCGCGAAATGGCTTGGTCAGGTAGCAGATGATCCCCGCCTTCAGTGCGCGCGCCCGAACCCCGTCATCGGAGTGGGCCGTGATCAGGACGGTAGGGATCGACTTGCCCGACGCGACCAGATGACGATAGAGCTCGAGCCCGCTCATCCCGGGCATTCTGACGTCCGCGATCAAGCACGAGGTGGCCTGGACACGCCCGGACTTCAGAAAATCCTCGGCGCACTGATACGCCTCGCTGGTGAAGCCCAGCGCTCGCATCAGGCTCATGGTCGCCTCGCGCACGGACTCGTCGTCATCAACGATCGTAATCACAGGCTTCCTCGGCATTTCGGCCTTCGACCTCCGTTGCGCCAACTAATTTGCCCGCGCGGCGTGCCCGATGCCATTGCACCTGAGGGCGGCTTGGCTGGACCCTTGGCAGGATCGGCTAAACAGAGGAGCAGGGCGACTTATACTATGGTTTAGACGGTCCCAGTTTCCCGGGGCGTGGACCATCTGGCGCGCACCTTGCGCATAACATGGCTATGGCCGACGTTCACGGTGACCTCCTCCCCTGGAGGCCCCTGCCGCGACCTGTTTGCTCATGCTTCCAGTGAAGACGAGCGCTGCAATCTGACACGCGCGCGGGCAAGCACTCGAGGCGCCGCCGCGGTCGCGGACGGCTGCGGGGGCTCCAGGGAGCAACTTTGGGGACTTGAGCCACCGCATGCCCTGGGGGGAAGAGTATCCGATAGCTATGCGCGTGTTCCTCGTTGAGGAACTCGGCCGCTACTCACCAGTGACCATACGCGTCATCGTGTCCCGGATGGTCACGCGCGGCATCATCGAGCCGTCCGCTATGGAGGTTCTCGGCATAGCCCGCGCTCCACGGCCGGGCAGAGCGACGGGAGCCCAGTGAGACTTGGAGCGCGTCGGCTCCCACAGCGTTGCCCAGACATCCGATGCAGATTGGGATGCTGGCGAATGTCCACTAAGCCTACGGCTACCAGCCGCCCAGCGACGTCCGACGAGGGTCAGCAGACACACGTCGGTATCCACGAGAATCCCGGCGTCGACACCTCGCTCATCTCGGTGATCTGCGGGTAGAGGCGCGTCGCGGAGGCGCGACGGCATGATTTAAACGTCCCTTTCGAGATCCAAACCCGCGAAACTTCCCTGGTCGAGGCCGGACCCCCGACGGTCGGATAGGGAGCGCGTTCGGCCGGCACTGCTGGGCCGCTCGAACGCGCTCCCGGCGGCCTTAGTGGGCCAACCACGGAGTACTTGATTGAGCCTGTCCCTGAGCCGCCCTCTTGAGAACCATCGTGTTGACCGGCCACTTCTGCTCGGCCGGGTCGTCCGTGTATTCGAAGGTGACCCTGTCGCCAACCTTGAGCTGGGACAGCTTGACACCGACGGTGTTATTCGGCGAGGCCGCGTAGGGGATCCCATCGACCACGAAGATATTCTTGGTGTGGTCGATCTTTGAGATCGTCCCGGTGGTCTCGTCGGCAGACGCGGCCACCGCCCAGAGGGCCAACACGGCGACCCCACCGATTGCCAGAAGTTTGTGCATGATGCTCTCTCCAAAGTGGTTTCCAGTCGGCCGACATTCCCATTGGGTATTTCGGCCTGCGACTTCCGTTCGCGCATCAATTTGCCCGCGCCATATGGCCGACGCTATTGCACTTCGGTGTGGCGTGCATGGACCTTCGGCAGGATCGGATAAACAAAGGGCCGGTGCGATTTATACTATGGTTTAGACGGCTACTGTCGTTTAGACGGCCCGAATTCTCCAGCTTTGACAAGAAGCTGGTCGGCCATGCGCACCAGCTCGGCCAACGACTTCGCGCGCATTTTCCGCATGACCTGACCACGATGGACCTTCACGGTGATCTCGCTCACCTCGAGGTCGCCTGCGATCTGCTTGTTCAGGCGTCCGGTGACGACGAGCGCCATGATCTCGCGTTCACGCGGGGTCAATGAGTCGAAGCGCTCGCGGAGTCCGGCGACGGCCGCGGCATCCCGGCGCCGCGCGCGATCCCGCTCGATCCCGAGCTGGATCGCATCGAGCAATTCTTGATCGTGAAACGGTTTGGTCAGGAACTCGATCGCTCCGGCCTTCATTGCACGCACCGACATGGGAATGTCGCCGTGGCCGGTGATGAAGACGATCGGAACCTGAATGCCCGACTCGGCCAGCTCCCGCTGGAAGTCCAGCCCACTGCGCCCTGGCAACCTGACATCGAGGACCAAGCAGCCGGGCGCGTCGCGTCGCTTGGTCTGCAGGAACTCCTGAGTCGACCCGAATGACAGCACTTCCAATCCGACTGACCGCAACAGTCCCGCCAAAGCGTCTCGAACGGACGGATCGTCGTCGATCACGAAGACGACGGGTTGCTCCTCGCTCATGAGACAACACCACACGCCGTCGGTGATGCGACACAAAAGGCGCAGGGCCGGTGTCCAGCCGCGCATCCCCCGGAGCGACCACCCCGCGCTCGCAAGCTCGAGCGGCGGCCGAGGCCAACGTCCGCCAACCGCCATCCGGCAGATCGAATGATCGGCTTCAGCGCATCGTTATCGTCATCGGCCGTGGGCGACATTATCGAACGCCTGAACGTCAACTTAGGGCTGCCTCCGGATCTGATCGTATAGAACGTCTCGAAGGGGTGGTCGACCGGCAACTCCAACGGTCTCTCTTCAAGGTTACACCCAGGCGCAGCTGTCGCCCTCTGTCACGCTCGGCGTCATCACAATTCACTTCTTCATGCTCTGGCGCAATTCATCGCCGCCTCCGTTCTGTGGCTGCTGCTGCGCTGACGCTGAGGATCCTCGCCGCTGCGCACGCGGCGATGGGACGCCCGGAGCAACCTCGATTGCGCCTTTCAGCTGTCAGCTGACAATGCTTAGGACGCCTTGACGCGTCCTGCCCGCCCAAAGCGCCTGCCTGCTTCACAGTGATTGAGCACCCACGATCTCGCCGCAATGCGCCGCAGCCGCGGTAGTTTCGGCTCCCTCGGCAATAAGCCGCGCGCGGCGACGTTGAGCGAAACCGGCGTCTGGCTCTGGTCACGCAGACACTCACGCGCCGAGGCTCGGGAAATTGCCATCCGGATTTGCCCTTGATCCAGGCCGAGGACGAACTCACCGGACTTCAGGCCGAGCCATCTTGCCCAGGTTGGCTTGGTCGGGCGCGATGACGCTCAGGCCCTGGGCAGCGGCGGGCGCCACTGCTGCGGAGAGCGCGACCAGACTACCCAGGATTAGACCGGATGCGCTTGGCACTCATCTTCATCTGAGACCTCCATTTGCTGTTCCGGACGCGCGCTTTTTGAATCGCATCCCGCGCCGAGCTGAGTAAGTCGGGTAAATGTCGGTAAATCCTGCCCTCTGATGCTCGGTGCATCAGTTGGCGCGGGGCGGCGCCGGCACCAACGATCATCATGCTATTCAGCTTCGCTTGACTAGGTTAACCCGAATTTACCTGATCTAACTCGGCCTGGCGCACGATCCGGGCTAACTACTCTCCCGCCCCAGCACCGAGGAGATCGCCATGTCGAAATCCACGCTCTGGCTGGCGGTCACGGCTTCATGTGAAGGACGGGGAGCGCAAGTTGACGAGAACCGTTCGGGATTAGCCTCAAGTGCTGGGAGCCCTGCATGACGCTGCCCCATCCGATCGTCTTCCTGGTCGACGTCGACAACACGCTGCTCGACAACGACGGCATCCAACAGGACCTGAAGGATCATCTCGAGCGCGCCTTCGGCATCGCCTCGCGCGAGCGCTATTGGACGATCCTCGAGGACCTGTTCGCGGAGCTGGGCTATCGAGACTATATCGGAGCCCTCCAGCGCTACCGCGTCGAACACCCGCGCGACGTGGAGCTGCTGTCGATGTCATCCTTTCTCCTGGACTACCCTTTCGCCGACCGGCTGTTCCCGGCCGCCCTCGAGGTATTGAAGCTGCTGCGCGGCCTCGGCCCGACCGTCATCCTGTCGGACGGCGATGTCGTCTTCCAGCCGCGCAAGGTCGAGCGCGCGGGTCTATCCGAGGCTGTGGATGGACGCGTGCTGATCTATATTCATAAGGAAGAGGCACTGGATGACGTTGAGCGGCGCTACCCGGCCGCGCACTACGTCCTTGTGGACGACAAGCTGCGTATCCTGGAGGCGGTCAAGCGATTTTGGGGAGGGCGAGTAACGACCGTGTTTCCGCGCCAGGGAATCTTTGCTCACGACCCGCAAGTGATCAGCGCTTTTCCGCCGGCGGACGTCACGATCGAGCGCATCGGCGACCTGCTCGATTTTGACCTGCCGCGGCTGCGGACGGCGTCGCGACCGCTTGCATCCACCTGAGGGGGAGGCGATGAAACTGACCAAAGCGCTCCACGATCTCGGCCAGAGCCTGTGGCTCGACAATATCACCCGCGAGCTGCTGAACAGCGGCACCCTGCAACGCTACATCGACGAGCTCTCGGTGACGGGGCTCACCTCGAATCCCACGATCTTCGATCATGCGATCAAGAACAGCGCGACCTATGACGCGGACATCTCGCGAAGGGCGCCCTCGGCCAAATCGGCAGAAGACCTGTTCTTCGACTTGGCGCTGGCGGACCTGACCCGGGCCGCGGAGCTGTTCCAACCCGCTTTCGCCCGGACCGACGGGGTGGACGGCTGGGTGTCACTGGAGGTCTCGCCTCTTTTGGCCCATGACACGAACGCCACCCTGGCGGCCGCGCGCAATCTCCATCAGCGCGGCGGCAAGCCCAACCTCTTCATCAAGATTCCCGGCACCCCGGAGGGACTGCCCGCTATCGAGGCGGCGATCTTCGCCGGCGTTCCGGTCAATGTCACGCTGCTCTTCTCTCGTGAGCAGTATGTTGCAGCGGCAGAGGCCTACCTGCGCGGTGTCGAACGGCGCGTCGAGGCGGGGCTGAACCCGGCAATCGCCTCGGTCGCTTCGCTCTTTGTCAGCCGCTGGGACGTCGCGGTCAGTGGCAAGGTCCCCGGCGAGCTGACCAATCGACTTGGCGTCGCCGTCGCCCAGCGCGCGTACAAGGCTTATCGCGAGTTGCTCGCTTCCGCTCGCTTCCAGCGCGCCGCCAATGCCGGCGCCCGGGCGCAGCGCTTCCTCTTTGCCAGCACCGGCACCAAGGACCCGAAAGCTTCCGACAGTCTCTATGTCAAGGCCCTCGCCGCGCCCTTCACCATCAACACCATGCCGGAGGGCACGCTCAAGGCCTTCGGCGACCACGGCGAAGTCGGCGAGATCCTGGCACCGGACGGAGGCGACTGCGAGACGGTTCTGGCCAGCTTCGCCAAGGCTGGGGTCGACATCGATGCGCTGGCCGGTCGGCTCCAGGACGAGGGCGCCTCGTCCTTCGTCAAGTCCTGGAACGACCTGATCGGCTGCATCGAATCCAAGAGCGCCGCGATCCGCAAGGCGAGCTGACGCAGATGACAGTGGCGTCCCGTCAGCGCGAGCGTGCACCAGAATCCGCGAGGAAACGGTCAATGAGCGTCCCAGCTTTGCGTGAGCGCCCCTCATGGGCGGCGCTGGAGAAGCACCACCAGAAGATGGGGGGCCTCCACTTGCGGCAGCTCTTCGCCGAGGATCGCAGGCGCGGGGAGAGGCTGGCGGTCGAGGCTGCCGGAATCTACCTCGACTACTCCAAGAACCGGATCACCGACGAAACTCTGGAACTCCTGTTTCAGCTTGCCCGGGAATCGGGACTGCAGGATCGCATCGACGCCATGTTCCGAGGCGACAAGATCAACGTCTCGGAGAACCGCGCGGTGCTTCACGTCGCGCTGCGCGCGCCGCGGGGCGCCTCGATCATTCACGGTGGCGAGAATGTGGTGCCCGAGGTCCATGCGATTCTCGACAAAATGGCGGATTTCGCCGGTCGGCTACGCAGCGGCGCCTGGAAGGGTCATACCGGCAAGCGCATCCGCAATGTGATCAATATCGGCATCGGAGGATCAGACCTCGGGCCGGTCATGGCCTACGAAGCGCTCAAGCACTACAGCGATCGGGACATGACCTTCCGCTTCGTTTCCAACGTCGATGGCACGGATTTCGCCGAGGCGGTGGGCGATCTCGATCCTACCGAGACGTTGTTCATCATCTCCTCCAAGACCTTCACCACGCTCGAGACCATGACCAACGCGCATACCGCGCGTGAGTGGCTGCTCACAGGCTTAGGGGGCGAGGAGCGCGCCATTGCAAGACATTTCGTCGCCGTCTCTACCAATGCCCAGGAGGTAGCGAAGTTCGGGATCGACACGGCCAATATGTTCGGTTTCTGGGACTGGGTCGGCGGGCGCTATTCCATGGATTCGGCGATCGGTCTCTCGATCATGCTGGCCATCGGCCCGGACAATTTCCGCGCCATGCTGCAGGGCTTCCATGAAATCGACGAGCATTTTCGGACCGCACCGTTCGAGCGCAACCTGCCGGTGCTGATGGGTCTGCTCGCCGTCTGGTACAACAATTTCTTCGGCGCCCAGACCGTCGCCGTGCTGCCCTATGAGCAATACCTGAAGCGCTTTCCCGCCTACCTCCAGCAACTCACCATGGAGAGCAATGGGAAGCATGTGACCCTGGACGGTGTCGCCGTGGATTACGACACCGGCCCGATCTACTGGGGCGAGCCGGGGACCAACGGCCAGCATTCCTTCTACCAGCTGATCCATCAGGGGACGCGGCTGATCCCCTGCGATTTCATCGCGTTCGCCCGGACCCTGAACCGCTTGGGCAGGCATCACGACATGCTGCTGGCCAATGTCTTCGCCCAGACGGAGGCGCTGGCCTTCGGCAAAACCGTCGAGGAGGTGGCGGCGGAAGGCACGCCCGACTGGCTCGTGCCGCATCGGCTGTTCGAGGGCAATCGTCCGTCGAACACCCTGCTGCTGGATGCCTTGACGCCAGCGGCGCTGGGCAAGCTGGTCGCGCTCTACGAGCACAGCGTGTTCACCCAGGGCACGATCTGGCAGATCGATTCCTTCGACCAGTGGGGCGTGGAATTGGGCAAAGCTCTCGCCCAGCGGATCATCCCGCAGCTGGAGAGCGCGACGGAGCCGAAGCTCGAGCACGACAGCTCGACCAACACACTGATCCGGCGCTACCGCAAGCTCAAAGGATCCAACTGATGCCGCGAGGGTATGACCGCGCGCTCTACATTCAGCCGTTCGATCACCGCGGCTCCTTCCAGACCAAGCTGTTCGGCTGGAACCCGCCGCTCAGCAATGCCCAGACGGCCGAAGTCGCCGCCTCCAAGCAGGTGATCTACGATGGCTTCCAATCCGCCCTGGCCGCTGGAGCGCCGAAGGAAAAGGCCGGCATCCTGGTGGACGAACAGTTCGGCGCCGCCATCCTGAAACAGGCAACCGCCGAGCATATCGTCACCGCCTGCCCGGCGGAAAAGAGCGGGCAAAAGGAGTTCGAGTTCGAGTATGGCGAGGATTTCGCGCGCCATATCGAGGTCTTCGACCCGACCTTCTGCAAGGTGCTGGTATGCTACAATCCGGAGGGCGACCGCGCGTTGAATCAGAGACAGGCCGCGCGATTGAAACGCCTGTCGGATTTTCTCGCTGCTAAGGACCGCAGTCGCTTCTTGTTCGAGCTCCTGGTCCCGGCGGAGAAGGCGCAGCTCGACAAGCTCAAGGGCGACCAGAAAGCCTATGATCTCGAGCTCAGGCCCAGCTTGATGGTCGAGGCCATCGGCGAGCTCCAGAACGCCGGCGTCGAGCCGGATCTGTGGAAGGTCGAAGGGCTCGATCGCCGCGAGGACTGCCAGAGGATCGTGACCGCGGCGCGGGCCGGCGGCCGCGACCGGGTCGGCTGCATCATTCTCGGCGGGGGCAAGGACGACCAGAAAGTGCGGGACTGGCTCGGGATTGCGGCGGAGGTGCCGGGCTTCATCGGCTTTGCGGTCGGCCGCACCGTTTTCTGGGATCCGCTGGTCGCCTGGCGGGCCAAAAAGGCGACGCGGGAGCAGGCTGTCGCCGACATCGCCGCGCGTTATCTCGAGTTTGTGGACGTCTTCGAAGGCCCACGTGCGTCGGTCGCCCGGCGGGCCTGATCGGGTCCGACCGGAAACATCGGTCATCCAAGGAGGGCTGGCGCCGTGCAACTGGGAATGATCGGCCTTGGCCGAATGGGCGGGAATATGGTGCGCCGGCTCTTGAAGGGCGGCCACCAATGCGTCGTATTCGACAGGTCGGCAAAGGCGGTAGCAGATCTGGAGAAGGAGCAGGCCGTCGGCGCCGCTTCGCTGGCAGAATTCACCAAGAGCCTGACGAAGCCTCGCGCGGTCTGGCTGATGGTCCCGACGGGCGTGGTGGACCAAACGATCGCCGACCTGCTGCCCCATCTGGAGCGCGGCGATATCCTGATCGACGGCGGCAATTCCTATTACATCGACGACATCCGCCGGGCCAAGGACCTGGCGCCTGCGGGCATCCACTATGTCGACGTCGGAACCAGCGGTGGCGTCTGGGGTTTGGAGCGCGGCTATTGCATGATGATCGGCGGCGAGGCCGATGTGGTGAGGCATCTCGACCCGATTTTCGCCACCCTCGCGCCGGGCCCCGGCGACACCCCTCGCACCCCGGGACGCGAACAGGCCGGCGGCACGTCCGAGCAGGGTTATCTGCATTGCGGGCCGAACGGCGGCGGCCATTTCGTCAAAATGGTGCACAACGGGATCGAATACGGCCTGATGGCGGCCTACGCCGAGGGGCTGGCGGTGATCAAGGCGGCCGATGTCGGCAAGAAGCCAGGCGTGATCGATGCGGAAACCACGCCGCTGCGCGATCCCGAGCACTATCAGTACGATTTCGATCTGACGGCCATCACCGAGGTCTGGCGCCGCGGCAGCGTGATCGCTTCCTGGTTGCTCGATCTCACTGCCGCAGCCCTGATCCAGGACCCAGCAATGTCGAAATTTGCCGGCCGGGTGTCCGATTCCGGCGAAGGCCGCTGGACGATCAAGGCCGCCATCGATGAGGGGGTGCCGGCCCACGTGCTGTCCTCCGCCCTGTACGAGCGGTTCAGTTCGCGCGGGGAGGCGGATTTCGCAGACAAGCTGCTCTCGGCCATGCGCTACGAGTTCGGCGGGCATCTCGAGAAACGGGCCGGATCATAGCCGATCGAAGCGCGCACGCGGAACGAGGGGGCGAGGGGCATGACCAAGGAAGAGCTCGATCAACTGGCGATCAACACGATCCGCACGCTGTCCATCGATGCGGTCCAGCAGGCGAAGTCGGGTCATCCTGGCACGCCGATGGCGTTGGCCCCGCTGGTCTATACGCTCTGGAATCGGGTCATGCGCTTCGACCCGAAGGATCCGATCTGGCCCAACCGCGACCGCTTCGTTCTGTCAAACGGCCACGCCTCGATGCTCCTGTGGTCGGTACTTTATCTGACGGGTACCAGGGCGGTGAACGCGGAGTACGAACGCCTGGGGCACCCGTCGGTCACTCTCGACGACATCCGCCACTTCCGCCAACTCGACAGCAAGGCGCCAGGGCACCCGGAATATCACTGGGTGTCCGGGGTCGAGACCACGACCGGTCCGTTGGGGCAGGGCATCGCCACGAGCGTCGGCATGGCGATCGCACGGAAGTGGCTTGCCAGCCGCTACAACCAGCCAGGCTTCGACCTCTTCGACTATGACATCTACGCGGTCTGCGGCGACGGCTGCCTGATGGAAGGGGTCGGTTCGGAGGCGGCCTCGCTGGCCGGCCATCTTGGCCTCGCCGACCTGTGCTGGATCTACGACAACAACCACATCACGATCGAAGGCAACACGCGCATCACCTTCACCGAGGACGTCGCGGCGCGCTTCCAGAGCTACCGATGGAACGTGCTGCGGGTCGGCGATGCCAATGATCTCGAGCGGATCGAGGATGCGCTCGCGGTCTTCCGCAAGACCGAGGACCGGCCGACCCTGATCATCCTCGACAGCCACATCGGCTATGGCTCGCCGCACAAGATCGATACCGCCGCCGCCCATGGCGAAGCCTTGGGCGAGGAGGAAGTCCGGCTCACCAAGCGCGCCTATGGCTGGCCGGAGGATGCCAAGTTCCTCGTGCCCGACGGGGTCCGGGAGCAGTTCGACGCCGGGATCGGCGCGCGCGGCGCGGAGGCACGGCGCCGCTGGGAGGCGCTCTTTGCCGACTATCGTGAGGGATTCCCGGATCTCGCCAAGGAAATCGACCAGATGCAGCGACGCGAGCTGCCGGCGGGCTGGGATCGCGACCTGCCGAGCTTCGCGCCCGATCCCAAGGGTATCGCCGGACGCGACGCTTCCGGCGAAGTGCTGAACGCGCTCGCCCAGAACATCCCCTGGTTCCTCGGCGGCTCGGCGGACCTCGCGCCATCGAACAAGACGCTCCTTAAGTTCCCCGGCGCGGGGGACTTCGAAGCCGAAAGTCCCGGAGGCCGGAATCTGCATTTCGGCATCCGTGAGCACTCCATGGCGGCGGTGGTGAACGGGCTGTCGCTTTCGAAGCTCCGGGCTTTCGGTGCGACGTTCTTCATCTTTAGCGATTATGCCCGGCCCGCCATTCGGCTCTCCGCTCTCATGGAGCTTCCGACCATTTTCGTTTTCACCCATGACGCCATGGGCGACGGCGAAGATGGGCCGACGCATCAGCCGGTCGAGCAGCTCATCTCGATGCGCGCCATTCCCGGCCTGGTCGTGCTCAGGCCCGCGGATGCCAATGAGGTGGTCGAGGCCTATCGCTACGTCCTGCAGCTGCGCCACCAGCCGGCGGTGATTACGCTCTCGCGCCAGCCGCTGCCCACGTTCGATCGCAACAAATATGCCTCGGCGGCCGGTGTCGCGCGGGGAGCTTACGTCATGGCGGACTCTCCGGGCGGCCCGCCCGAGATCATCCTCATTGCCTCCGGCAGCGAAGTCTCCCTCATCGTCGATGCTCATGAAGAGCTGGCGTCCCAGGGAATCCGTTCTCGGGTCGTTTCGATGCCGTCGTGGGACATCTTCGAGCACCAGCCACAGTCCTATCGCGAAGACGTGCTGCCGCCCGAGGTCAAGGCGCGCATCGCCGTCGAGCAGGGATCGGTGCTCGGGTGGGATCGCTACGTCGGCCCTGGGGGCCAGGTCATCGGCATGAAGACCTTCGGCGCGTCGGCGCCGCTCAAGGAGCTGCAGCGTAAGTTCGGCTTTGAGCCCGAGCGGGTCGTCGCGGCCGCCAAGGAGTTACTCCGATGACAATGACGCACGCCGGCGATGCCATCAGGGCTAAAGCTGGAAGTAAAACCAAGGTGGTGAGCGAGCAGGACCAGCTGAGAAGGTCCGAGGGCCGGGCGCAGGCCGACGCTGCCGTGGTAGCGCCGCCCTGCGCCATGGTGATCTTCGGCGCCGCCGGCGACCTGACGAAGCGCCTGATCGCGCCGGCGCTCTACAATCTGGTCGAGGCCAAGCGGCTGCCCAACGAATTTCAGCTCGTCGGCGTCGACCTGGCCACCAAGACTGCTGAGGAATGGCGCAAAGACCTCACCGATGCGATGAAAGGATTCGTCGGCAGTGATGGCGAGTTCCAGGCCGACCATATCGACCAGACCGCCTGGCGCTGGCTTACCGATCGCATGAGCTATTTGCAGGGCGACCTCAGCGATTCGGGGACCTATCGCCGGCTGGGCGAGCATCTGGCGACGCTGGACAAGACAGCCGGCACCGCCGGCAACCACCTTTTCTACCTCGCCGTCGCGGACCGCTTCTTCAGCGTGGCGGTCGCCGGGCTCGGAGCCGCGGGTCTGGTGACGGAAGAGAACGGCCAATGGCGCCGAGTCGTCATCGAAAAGCCCTTTGGCCACGATCTGGCCTCGGCCAAAGCGCTCAATGCCGAGATCCTGACGACCTTGCAGGAGCGTCAGATCTATCGGATGGACCATTTCCTCGGCAAGGAAACGGTCCAAAACATCATGGCGCTGCGCTTTGCCAACGGTCTGTTCGAGCCGCTGTGGAATCGGCAGCATATCGACCACGTCCAGATCACCGCGGCGGAGACTGTCGGGGTCGAGCGCCGAGGCAAGTTTTACGAGAAGACCGGGGCGCTGCGCGACATGGTGCCCAACCACGTATTCCAGCTGCTGGCGATGACGGCCATGGAGCCGCCCATCTCGTTCGATGCCGACGCGGTCCGGGCCAAGAAAGCGGAGGTTCTCGAGGCGGTACGGCCGTTCGAAACCGGGCAGGTGCTGGAGGACGCCGTCCGCGGCCAGTACGACGCCGGCACGGTTCTCGGCGAAGCGGTGCCGGCATATCGCGAGGAGCCCGACGTGGCCCCGGATTCAAACACCGAGACCTTCGTCGCCTTCAAGTTGAAGATCGACAACTGGCGCTGGGCAGGCGTTCCTTTCTACCTGCGCACCGGCAAGCATATGACGCTCCGGTGGACCGAGATCGCCATCCGTTTCCATCAGGCGCCGTACACGCTGTTCCGCGGCACGGATGTGGAGCGGATGAATCCGAACTGGATGATCCTCCGCATCCAACCCGAGGAAGGTATCGCGCTCCAGTTCGCGGCGAAGCGTCCTGGGCCTTTCGTGAGGCTCGGCACCGTCAGCATGGACTTCGCCTACAAGACCTATTTCAAAATGGCCTGTAGCACCGGCTACGAGACGCTCATCTACGACTGCATGATCGGCGACGCGACGCTCTTTCAGCGCGCCGACAATGTCGAGCTTGGTTGGAACGTGGTGCAGCCGATCCTCGATGCCTGGGCAGACAGTCCGCCACGCGATTTTCCGAATTATGTCTCGGGCGGAAGCGGGCCCGCGGCGGCCGACGAGTTGCTGGCGCGCGATGGTCGCGCTTGGCGGCCACTGGACTGAGCGGATCCCGCGGAGGTGCAGATGGCTGACAAGCGGAAGATTTCCCTGGTGTTGGCGGACGTGGACGGCACGCTCGTGAATGAGGAGAAGGTTCTGACGAAGCGCGCGCAAAGCGCCGTCACGGCGTTGCGCGATGCCGGGATTCGCTTCGCCGTCACCAGCGGTCGGCCCCCGCTCGGCATGGCAATGCTGTTCGACGCGCTCGAGCTCGATACGCCGATCGCCGGGTTCAACGGCGGGCTCTTCGTCAAGCGGGATCTCACGATTTTGGCGCAAAAGACGGTGCCCGCCGATGTCGCGCGCCAAGCGATCGATCTCATTCGCGAGCATGGCCTCGACGCCTGGGTTTACTGTGGCAACGACTGGTTGATCACCAGACCCGGCGCCCCCCATGTTGAGCGCGAGGCGTGGACGGTCAAGTTCGAGCCCAAGGTGGTGACGGACTTCGACGACTCGCTGCATCGGGTCGCCAAGATCGTTGGCGTCAGCGATGATCTAGACCGGGTGCGGCGCTGCGAGGCTGACGCCCAGGCCGCGTTCGGCCAGCGTGCGACGGCGAACCGGTCGCAGCCCTATTATCTCGACGTCACCAACAAGGACGCGAACAAGGGGGCGGTCGTGGAGTATCTCTCGGACCACATGGACGTGCCGGCCGAGGAGATCGCCACGATCGGGGATCAACCAAACGACGTGCTGATGTTCAAGCGGTCGGGCTTCAGCATCGCCATGGGCAATGCTTCCGATGAGGTGAAGATGCAAGCTTCCGCCGTCACGGATTCCTACAAGGACCAGGGTTTCGCCAAGGCGATGGAGCGCTTCATTCTGGGTTCGAGGGGCTAGCGGGCGATGGGGCAGGTGATCGGGCGGATGGAGATACTGCCGGACCCGGCGGCGCTGGCGCGCCATGTGGCCGAATGGATGACGACAGCGGCGCTGGCGGCAAACGGTCCATTCCGCGTCTCGCTCTCGGGCGGATCGACGCCGAAGGCGCTGTATGGACTTCTCGCCTCGGATGAATTCAGGGACCGTTTCCCGTGGCGGGTCGTCTCGTGGTATTGGGGGGATGAGCGCTTTGTTCCTTATGATCACCCTGAAAGCAATTAGCGGATGACCCGCGAAGCAATGTTTGCCAAGGCGCCTGTGCCGCCGGAGAACATTCACCCCGTTCCGGCCGACGGATCCCCCGAAGACGCCGCTCGACGTTATGAACGAACCCTGCAGGAAGCTTATGGCGCGCCGGTGCTCGATCCAGACCGGCCGCTGTTCGACGTGACGCTGCTCGGCCTTGGTCCCGACGGCCATACGGCCTCGCTGCTGCCCGGAGAGCCCGTGCTGGAGGAGCGCAAGCGCTGGGTGGCCGCGGTCGCGCACGGACGGCCCGAGGTCCGCATCACCATGACCTATCCCGTGATCGAGAGCAGCCGGCGTGTCGCCTTTCTGGTGGCTGGCCGGGAGAAGGCGTCGATTCTGCGCGCGATCCGCGCCGGCGACAGCCAGGTGCCAGCGGCCCGCGTGCGACCGCAAGGCGAGCTGTTCTGGTTCGTCGACCGCGCTGCGGCTGGTGAAGGAGCGATCCCGTAGCCCACGTCTCCATGGATTTTCGATGCCCGAAGCCGTTACTACGCTCCCCCGCACCGCGACGCTGACGGTCGTGCCAGTCCTCATCGCACCGTCGGTGTTGTCGGCAGACTTCACGCGCTTGGGCGACGAGGTGCGCGCAGTCGATCGGGCCGGCGCCGACTGGATCCACGTGGACGTGATGGATGGCCGATTCGTGCCGAATATCACGATCGGGCCGGTCGTGTTGCAGGCCATCCGACGGTCCACCGCGAAGCCTCTCAATGTGCATCTCATGATCGTCGAACCGGAGCGCTACCTTGGCGCCTTCGCCGAGGCGGGGGCGGATCAACTGCTCGTCCAGGCCGAGCCCGGCTCCACGATCCACCTGCATCGGACGCTGACCCGGATCCGCGACCTCGGCAAAAAGGCGGGCGTGGTGCTCGATCCGGCGAGCCCGCCGGAACTCATCGAATATGTCCTCCATCTCTGCGATATAGTCCTGGTGATGACCGTGAACCCGGGATTTGGGAGCCAAGCCTTCCTGCCCGAGATGCTGCCCAAGATCCGGCGCCTGCGGGCGATCTGCGCCGAGCGCGGTCTCTCTCCGGTAATCGAGGTCGATGGCGGCGAGAACGTGACGACAGCCGCGCAGGCTGCGGCGGCCGGAGCTACGGCGATCGTCGCCGGCTCGGCTATTTTCGGCGCGAAGGATTACGGGGCGGCGATCACGGCGATTCGCGCCAGCGTCACGGCGGCGGTCCAGTCATGAGCGCGGGGGATGCCGAACCCGGCGCCGAGCGGGACGCGCTCAAGCGCGAGGCCGCGGAGGCAGCGGTGGAAATGGTCCAGGATGGCATGGTCGTCGGGCTCGGCACCGGCTCGACCGCGGCCTTCGCCGTCGAGGCGCTTGCTCGGCGTCATCGAGAGGGCCTGCGTTTCGTCGGTATTCCCACCTCGGAACGTACGGCGGCCCAGGCGACGACCGCGGGAATTCCGCTCACTTCATTCGGCGAGCATCGCCAGATCGATCTTACGATCGACGGCGCGGACGAGGTTGAACGCGGCACGCTCAATCTGATCAAGGGACTGGGCGGAGCACTGTTGCGCGAGAAGATCGTTGCCGCAGCGAGCCGGCGCCTCGCCATCATCGTCGACGGGGCGAAGCTGGTGGATCGGCTGGGTACGCGCGCACCGGTCCCGGTCGAGGTCGTCGCCTTCGGGTTGGAAGCGACCGGGGCGGCGCTTGAGGGGCTCGGCGCCAGCGCCCGGCTGCGCCTGTCGTCGGCGGGCCAGCCCTTCGTCACCGACAGCGGTAACCGCATTCTCGACTGCAGCTTCGGTCCAATCGCCGACCCGGCGCTGCTGGAGGAGCGCATCAGGCGGGTCGTTGGCGTGGTCGAAAGCGGTCTGTTCATCGGCCGCGCCGATCCGGTCTTCGTCGCCGACGCGGCCGGCGTGCACCGCCTCGACAGTGCGCGCGCCCATCGGGGCAGTCCGCCGATCCTGGTGATCATGGGGGTGTCAGGGACGGGCAAGTCGACGGTCGCGCGAGAACTGGCGGCGCGTCTCGGCTGGTCTTTCGAGGAAGGCGACGCGCTCCATCCCGAGGCGAACGTGGTCAAGATGCATGCCGGAATCCCGTTGACCGATGCCGACCGCCAGCCTTGGCTCGAACGCGTGGCCGCCTGGATCGACGGTCAGCGCGCCAAGAAGCAGCCGGGGATCATCACCTGTTCCGCGCTGAAGCGATCCTATCGCCAGATCATCATCGGCGACCGGCCGGAAGTCCGGCTGATCTATCTTCGCGGCGGCCGCGACCTCATCGCCGAACATTTGGCGGGGCGCCGCGGCCATTTTATGCCCGCAAGCCTGCTGCAAAGCCAGTTCGATGCGCTCGAAGAACCGGATCCGGGCGAGGAGCCTTTGACGATCGATGTGGGGGTGCCAGCCGATCAGATCGCCGAGGAGATCATCCGGCTGCTCGGCGCTTCCGTAGCGGTCGGTTGAGACCAGCCGAGATCTCGTCATGCCAGCATTGACATCAATGGACCTGCGGCTGCGGATCGTGAGTGCGGTCGAGCGCGGCAGCTCGATCCGCGAAGCGGCGCGGCGCTTCGCCGTCAGCCCGTCGGCGGTGATCAAGCTGATGCAGCGGTGCTATGAGGTGCGGGCCGGGCTGTCGACCATCCACAACAGGCTGCGCCGGATCGCCCTCAGGCATAAAAAAGAGTCCCTGTGAGCGGCCGAGCAGGACCGACCCGACGTCGCCGGCAAGCGCCTGCTGTGGCGCGCTTGGCAGCGCTACATGGACCCGGCACGGTTCACCGCGACAACATGGCGCGTCGCAGTACAAGCTTCATCGGCTGGTTCCGGGACGAATGCCTTGGTTTGGCTCGCTCACCGAGGCCGCGCGGGTGATCGAGGCCTGGCGTTGATACTACAACCGCGAGCGACCGCACAGCGCGCTCGGTTACAGACGCCGGAGCGGTTCGCGCGCCGGCTCGGCTCGCCCGGACTCGATGCAGGTCCACGCACCTCGCCGGCGCTGACCCGTCCTACGACGGCAACGACTCACCTTCGCCGTGGACCTGACAGGGCTAGACTTAAAGCGGATCGGAGGCGGTTTTCAGCTGCGCGATCTTGGACACCACATTGCAGCGCTCTACCAGCTTGGGATCACCCTTGATGACCTCGAAGTTGGTATCTTCCCCCTCAAGCCAGAAGCGGATGTCGAGCTTGTGCTTGCCGAGGTGGAGGTCGTAGACAGCTAGGTCGGGCAGCCATTGCGGCAGCGACGGGTCGATATAGAGCTTGTTGCGGGGCGCATCGGGCAGAAAGCCCAGCAGCGCCTGTGTCAGCATGAACGCCGAGCCGGCTGCCCAGGCTTGCGGAACGTTTGCGCCGATATATTGCACCGGGAAGTTGGTCTCTTCCCGTTCGAACGCGGTGTACAACTCCGGCAGCTGATTGAGCCGGAAATAGCTCGCTGCAACGCTGATGTTGTGGGCGATTCGCGCTACCTCCGTGGTGAAGCCGTAGAATTTAAAGCCCATCGCAATGATCGCGTTGTCGTGCGGCCAGACCGAGCCCGTCTGATAATTGTACAAATTGAACGCAGGATTGCTGGTGGAAAGCGTGCGGATGCCCCATCCGGTCAACATGTCCGGCGCCATCAGCCGTTCCACAACCTTCTTGGCGCGCTCGGGAGGCGCGATGCCTGACCACAGGCAATGTCCGGCATTGGAGGCGACGGTCAGCACCTTCTTCTGGTCGCCATCAAGCGCATAAGCATAGAAGCCGAGATCTTCGGACCAGAACGCATCGTTGAAGCGCTGGAACAGTGCATCTGCTTTGGCGCGCAACGCCTGCGCGCGCTCCGGGTTTCCGAGCGCATCGAACACCTCGGCCATGCGTACCCAGGCACTGTAGACATAGCCTTGCAGCTCACACAGTGCCTTCGGGCCTTTGACCAAAGAGCCGTCGGGATTGACGACGGCATCACCCGAATCCTTCCAGCCCATATTCTCATAGCCGACCGGCGAGCGCGTCTGGTATTCTTGGAAACCGTCGCCGTCGCGGTCACCATACTCGTCAATCCACGAGAGGCATCCCTCTGCAGTCTCGAGATGCCGCTCCAACAGCTCCCGGTCGCCGATGGCGCGCCAGGCAGAGTGCAAGGCGATCAAGTAGAGCGGCGTTGCGTCGGCAGTGCCGTAATAGGGAGTGTGCGGGATCAGCTTGAAATGCGCAAGTTCGCCATAGCGCATCTCGTGCAGTATCTTGCCGGGCTCGGCGTCGCGGTAGTCATCCTGGTGCTTTGCCTGCAATGCGCCGAGAACCTCCAAAGTCCCGCGTGCAAACTCCGGATAGACTAGGGTGTTTTGTAGCGAGACGACCAGGCTGTCGCGTCCGAACGGCGCGACGAACCAGGGGAGCCCGGCGGCCGGCAAGAAAACCATATGATCCGTACTTGCCATCGGCAGTCGGAGGGCAGCCATATCCTCGAGTGCCTGGCGAAACAGGCGATAAAATTCCTCGTTGCTGGTCCGAATCTTGACGACTCTTTCTAACCAGTCCGCCATCGTCTCGGCCTGGCGCGACTTGTGGCTGTCGCGGATGCAGTGCGTGGGCGCAACATGATGCCGGTCGCCATCGGCGAGTGTGTAGAGAAGACAGCAATGCCATGGTTCACCCGGCCCGAGAGCCACCTCGAAGCTGAGCCGTCCGTTTGCGTATACTGCTTTTGTTGACGACTGCGCGGGAGAAATTGTCACTGCGCGGGTGAAGTCGCGGTTGCGGTAGGTGGTACGCAGATGCTGGTGCGCTTCGGACCATTCCGTGGTAATCCGGCCCCGGCGC
Organism: Pseudomonadota bacterium; assembly: GCA_046732855.1. GTDB lineage: Bacteria > Pseudomonadota > Alphaproteobacteria > Geminicoccales > Geminicoccaceae > JBKPNX01. The sequence continues at coordinate 3,904 of JBKPNX010000112.1, read as the reverse complement.
ACAATTCGGCCTGACTTCACTTCAAAAACGTCTGCAAAATCACAACGGAGTGCGATCTCTAGCTGGAAGATCGTCGGCTTCATCCCGTAGTTGATTACGTCAATATCCTCGTGAATGCCGCCGCTGATCGACCGGCTGAGGATCAGGCCCAGGGTGCGCGGCGGGATCGTGCCGGCTTCGGTGAGCAAAGCTCGATTGGTGAGAAAGATACGGGAGGCGTAATAGCTGATAGCGCCGCCGCTCAGCAGGTCCCAGGGTTCGCCGTTCGCATAAATGGCCCAACTGCTGACAAGCCGTGTATCGAAGAAGTACAGGCCTTTGTCGCTCGGCCAAATGACCTGCCCGTCCTCCTCGCTGATCAAAACCGTTTGACCCTGGTGGATGGCGATCTGCGGTGGGCCGACCTGGACCTTGACCGTCATGCGGTGCTCCCGTTTATGGCTGTGCAGCACGCCATTAGCCGACGCTGAGGATCCGCCGCTCCGAAGCGATTGGCAAGGCTCCGATGGCACAGACCCGGTCACTGACGCCGTGGCAAGGAAGCCGTGTGCAGCGCAGCGCGTGCTTGCCCTTCGATCCACTCCTCGGCCGGGCCGCGGCCGCTATAGAACTTGACCACAGGCTCGGGTGACGCGCGCGAAGGCGCACTATTAAAGAATCGGCGCACGCTGGCGAGAGCGGACCCTCGAGCGGCGCTCCTTGAGGAGGCGGACGCGCGGCGGCAGTCCTGGCGTAAATGGGGCAACGTGAGGCCCGGAAGTTTCCAGGTCGAAACCTCTACGAAAGGAATCCCCATGTCGCTTCCGGACGAGCTCGACGGCTTTCGAGCGAATTTCGAGGCGGGCGGACCGCCATACAACGTGCCGGAATGGGGCCATGAGCCGATGCACCGCGCGATCGCCGAGCTCGTCGCCTGCGGCGCGGCAGAGCGGGCGGCTAAGGTCGGCAAGGCGCCCGCCCTTTTCGCTAAAGGATCCTAGACTAGCCCGGGAACGCTCGATAAGGCGCGGACAATACGATGGGCAACTCGGTCACCTCGGCGCTGCGCCAGAAAAATCGGTCAAGCCGAGTACGAGGCGCTTCTTGAGTTGGCTCTGTATCTTACCTGTGCCGTTGTCGGCGCGGCCTGAGGCGGTGCGGGCGGCCCTGCAAGCTCTTGTCCGCTCATGACCGAGGTTCCCCAAGCCTCCTTTACCAGGGACAGGCCTCCTGCCAAATGGGACTCGGCCGAATATAGTGCCTCTTGCCCGCATCCACGTCGTACCTTTGCGCAGTCCGTCCGCTGTATCACCCGGTGGGACCCGTTACCGGTCGTCAGGAGTCGTCGGATGACATCGAAGGCGCTTGCCGATGCTCTCGAGGAGGCCTTTGCGCATTGTCGCGACATGGATGCATCGCTGAATGAGCGGCTGCAGGCGCTGGCCTATGCGGTGCGCGGGCTGAGCCCGCCGTTTGCCGAGGCGGTGGAGCGGCTGGTGAGCAGGCTTAAGCAGAGCGGCGCTGGCTCCTCCGCGCCACACCCGGGCGCTCCGATGCCGCCGTTCGTCCTGCCCGACGAGAGCGGCCGCTTGGTCAGTCTCGAGCACCTGCTGATCAAGGGGCCCGCGGCCGTCGTGTTCCATCGGGGACACTGGTGTCCCTACTGCCGGATCAGCGCCCATGCCCTTGCGGCGGCACAGAAGGAGGTCCAGGCCGGGGGAGGCCAGATCGTCGCGATCTTGCCGGATCGGGAAGCGTTCGCCGCGGAACTCAAGGCGGAGGCCGAGGCGCCGTTTCCGATCCTGACGGATGTTGACAACGGCTACGCGCTCTCGCTCAACCTGGCGATCTGGGTCGGCACGGAGATGGAGCGCATGATGACCGATGCCGGCTGGGACCTTACAGCCTATCAGGGCAACGCCGCCTGGATGCTGCCGATCCCGGCCACCTTCGTGGTTGGCACGGACGGCAAGGTCAAGGCGCGCTTCGTCGATCCCGACTACCGCAAGCGCATGGGGATCGAGGACATGCTCAAGGCGCTAAGAAGCGAGTGCTAATGGAAGTAGCGCGACCAGTCGGCGGCACGCAGCAGGTTTAAGAGCATGGTCGCGACCGGCGAGCGTCGGCGCCCCGCGACGCCGTAAACGGCCACCGTCCTGGTGAGGTCGAGCCCATCGAGGGGAACCGAGCGCAGTCGCTCGGAGCGCAGCGCACTCGCGGGCACGATCGCGACCCCGAGACCGGCCTCGACCAGGGTGACCAGATCGTGATCCGTGGCAACCTGATGGGCGCTCCCTATGGTCATGCCCTGGCCGCCCAAGCGGCGCGCGATCTCGTCCGCCGTCTCGCACTCGGCCAGGACCAGGAGCCGCTCATTCGCGAGCTGGTCGAACTCGACCAGGTTGTACCCCGCGAGCTTGTGCCCGGGGGGCACAATCAGCTCGAACGGTTCAGTGAACAGCGGCCAAGTGTCGATGCGCTCCCAAGCCTCCCCGAGCGGACCCGCGAGCGCGAGCTCGGCCTCGCCACGCTTCAGCAGCTCGGTCACCTCGGGGCCCGAGCCCCGGCGCAGTCTCAGCTGAACACTGGAGCAGATGCGCGTCAGCTCGCCGAGCAGCGCGGTCAACAGCGCGAGGTTGACGCTGCGCGAGATCACGATCGAGAGCGAGGCGCTCTCGCCGCTGTTCATCGAGTGCGCAAGGGTCTTGGCCGACCGGGCGCTCTCGTAACATTGCAGCATCAACGGCAGCATGCGCTGGCCGAGCTCGGTCAGATGTGTCAGCGTGCGCTCGCGCCGCAGGAGCTCGCCGCCGAGTTCCTCCTCGAGCAGATGGATCGCCTTGGTCAGGGCCGGCTGAGTGACGTGGCACTCCTCCGCGGCACGGGTGAAATGCAGTGTGCGCGCCACCGCCAGGAAATAGCGGATCTGATGCATCTCCATGTCGGATGATCCCTGCGATCCGCTTCGTCCGCGCCGTGGACGTGCTCCTTCAAAAAGCTCCCTCATTCCCTATCCAATCCGAAATCGCTCGTGAGTGCAAATCGCAGTGGGGTCTGCTCGAGCAGCGACGTCGCACGCGGCGAGCCCGCCGCCGCCCACACGGCAGGCACGACCATTGGCATAGTCAGCGGGCATCGAAACGTTAACCAAACGAAATTTCCCTGTCGCGGGATCGTGCGCCATCTCTCTTCGCGTAGGGAGCCGAGCTTGGGTTTGGCTTGGCGGGTCCGCAGCAAGGCCCTATCTGCCATCTGCGCTTCGCGAGACACGGGACGCGAACCATGGACGACCTGGTCGAGCCCGATCTGACGCGAGTGAGGAGCAGAAGCTGCATGTCGCGGGCGTTGTCTTCTCCAGTAAATGGTGCCTGGCCGATCGCCGCTATCGCGGCTGGGGCACTCGCGCTTGCCATCTTCGTTGTCGACACGACTACACATGTGGACGTTGCCGTTGGCGTATTCTACGTCGCCGTTGTGCTAATAGCCGTCCGCTACTTCGAGCAGCGCGTGGTTCTGCTCGTGGCGGCCGGCTGCATGGTATTGGCAGTGTTGAGCTACATCCTGTCGCGTGAAGAGCCTTTGGCAGTCACAGCCCTTGCCAACCTCGGCATAGATCTCGCCGCGATTGGAACCGCAACCTACCTCGCTTTGCGCAATAAGGCGGCGGCGCGAGAGTTGACGGACCAGTTTCGACTGGTCATCGACACGATCCCCACCCTGGCGTGGCGCACTCGGCCGGATGGCTTCGCGGAATTCTTCAATCGACGGTGGCAGGAATATACGGGTCTGTCCTTGGAGCAGGCGCAAGGATGGGGCTGGACTGTCGCGATTGATCCTGACGACCTGGCGGATCTGACCGACACGTGGCACACGATCCTGGGGGCGGGGAGGCCGGGCGAGACCGAAGCGCGTATGCGGCGCCGCG
>JBKPNX010000111.1:0-35724 GCA_046732855.1 Pseudomonadota bacterium | reverse complement strand
AGGCCGGCGCGCTCGACCGCTGAAATGTGGACGAACGCATCCTTGGAGCCGTCGCTCGGCTGGATGAACCCGTACCCTTTGGTCGGGTTGAACCACTTCACTGTTCCCGTAGGCATGGCCGCTCCTTGCCACGATGGATATTGGTGAGCCGCATGAGCGGCCGCACGCCGATGGTGCCACAATGTCTGGGAGTAACGCTACGACGCTCTCGTGAGGCGAACGGGCTACGCCAGGATCGCAGACAACCGGTCCGCGATGATGGGCGCAAATCGCGCGGAAATGCAACCATCATCTTGTGCAACTCGCCCCGGCGCCGGCCGACGCGCTGTCGCTGGGCCTCCCGCATCCCGCGTCAGAGTGGTTCGCGCGCGCAGCTCCCTTGGCTATGATCGCCCGATCATGGCAAGCGCGGGAACGACCGATGCCGATCGATCTGGCAGGGCTGATTGAGGAACGGCGCGCCGACAAGTTCCAGCTGTTCGATCGTCATCTCAACGCGCAGCTGCTGCGTGTGCTGCGCACCCTCGGCTTCGCCGTGGACTACGTGCGGGCGGAGGGGCCGCATCTGTTCGACGCCGACGGCCACCGCTACCTCGACCTGTTGAGCGGGTTCGGCGTGTTCGCGCTCGGGCGCAATCACCCGACCGTGGTCGGCGCGCTCGAGCAGGTGTTGCGCGGCCAGCTCGCGGGGCTGGTCCAGTTCGACGTGTCCCTGCTCGCCGGTCTGCTCGCCGAGCGCCTGACCAGCTACATGCCATGGCTGCCGAAGCTGTTCTTTTGCAACTCGGGCGCGGAGGCCACCGAGGCGGCGATCAAATTCAGCCGCGCCGCCACCGGCCGCTCGACCATCCTGTTCTGCGAGCACGCCTTTCACGGCCTGACCTATGGCGCGCTGGCGCTGTGCGGCGATGAGCACTTTCGCGCCCGCTTCGGGCCGTTCATCGGGGAGTGCGCGCGCATTCCGTTCGATGATCTGGCGGCGCTCGAGCGGGCGCTCGCCGGGCGCGATGTGGCCGCGTTCGTGGTCGAGCCGATCCAGGGCAAGGGGGTGAATCTGCCGCATGACGACTACCTGCCGGCAGCGGCTCGGCTGTGCCGCGCGCACGGTACCCTGCTCGTCGCCGACGAGGTCCAGACCGGCATGGGGCGCACGGGGCGCTTTCTCGCGGTCGAGCACTGGGGGGTCGAGCCGGACCTCGTGCTGCTCGCCAAGGCGCTGTCCGGCGGGTTCGTCCCGGTCGGCGCGGTCGCCTGCCGGCGCGAGGTGTTCGATCGGGTATTCGACCGCATGGACCGGGCGCTGGTCCACGGCTCCACCTTCGCCAAGAACGATCTCGCCATGGCTGCCGGCCTGGCGACGCTGACAACGCTCGAGGACGAGCGCCTGATCGCGCGCGCGGCGGAACTCGGCGTGCGCCTGCTCGACGGGCTGCGCCAAAACCTCGCGCCGTTCGACATGGTCAAGGAGGTGCGCGGCAAGGGCATGATGATCGCGCTCCAGCTCGGGCCGCCCCGCGACTTCCGGCTGAAGGCCGCCTACGCGCTGATGGACCGGGCGAGCAAGGGGCTGTTCTGCCAGCTCGTGCTGATCCAGCTGCTGCGCGATCACCGCATCCTGGCGCAGGTCGCCGGGCACGATCTGCCGGTGATCAAGCTGCTGCCGCCGCTGGTGCTGGACGAGCAGGACCTGCAATGGACATTGCGCGCGTTCACCGCCGTGATCGGCGACAGCCAGAGCCTCGCCAGTCTGATCGGCCTGGGCCGGGAACTCGCGGCCCACGCCCTGCGTGCGCGCGCCGATGCGGCCTAGATCCTCGTCACGAGTGACGCCTCTGCGCGCATGCCCGGGCCAGGCGCCCGACCCCGGTTTCAGGGGACCACCACCAGCATGAGCGCGCCGCCCCAGGCGATCAGCAGCATTCCCGCGATGCGGCCCAGCCAGTGACCCGCCGGGATGGTCTTCTCCAGAAGCACGTAGAGAGCGAGGCCGACGATCCAATACAGGTTCATGATGCCGCCGTAGAACAGCAGCGTCATCAGGAACCAGCAGCAGCCGGCGCAGAACGCCCCGTGATCGATCCCCATGCGGAGCGCGCCGAGATCGCCCGGGCGCCAGTGCTGGGTGACGAAGGCGAACGGCGAACGGCAGTGGCGCAGGCAGGCGTGCTTGAGCGGGGTGAGCTGATACACGCCCGCGGCGATCAGCAGGCCGGCGCCGAGCAGCGCGCTGGTGCTCGCCATGGTCGAGGTCAGCAGGCCGCTCCGCTCCAGGCCCCATTGCATGGACACCGCGAGCAGGCTGAAAGCGCCCCAGACCAGGAGGTAGCCGACGGCGAAGATGCCGGTCGGCACGTAGGGCGCGCCTGTCTCGCGCTGCTTGCGATTGATCATCGCGAACAGAAGGATCATGGGCGTGGCGCTCGGCAGCATCATCGCCATCATCATGGTCCACCACATGAAGAACATCAGGACGGCGTAGCCCGGGGTCCAGACGACCTTCGCCAGCGCCGCGCCCGCCACGCTGGATAGGCGGTCGTCGCCACCCATGGCCATTCCCGGCATGTTGCTCGCGGGCATGTCGCGCATGTCGTCATCGGTCTCGGCCGGCGCGCTGGTGGCGGCGGTCCGTTCGGCCATGGGCATCTCGATCCCCGCGCCGGCGAGCACGTACGCCCAGCAGGAGATGATCACCGCCACGAGGGCGCTCACAACGACCAGCCGATCGCGCCGGAGCACGCTCTCGAGGGGGGTGAGCCCAGTCATCGGCAGGCCCTTGCCTAACGGACCGGCCCATTCGGCGTCAGGTGCAACAGCGCGAAATGGGCATGCCCGCTGGGCCATTCGAACGACACGGGTCCTTGTGTCCTGGTCACGCTGTTGCCGAACTCCGCCTCGACGTACTCGAAGCCGTGCGGCAGGGTGACGCGCGCGCGGTGCGGGCTCTTGCTCACCGGATTGAGAATCGGCTCGGCTCGCACCTCGGCCAGGCCGGGCACGGAGAAGTGGCCGACCCGCGCCGCCATGTCGGCGGCAAAGAGGATGGGCTTGAACTGCGGCTTGTGGATCTTGGTCAGCGTGGCCGCGAGCGCGTTGAAGATGGTCGCGGCGGGGGCGGTCTCCCCGCCGGCGAGGATCGTCAGTATAGCGGCGCGCTGCCGCTCGTCGGCGCGCTCGTCGATGATCGCCTGGGATTCGCCATTGCCGTGATGGATCGGCCCCGGCCAGGCGAGCAGCGACGCCCAATGCAATCCATCGAGCGGGACCTCGCCGAAATGCCCCTCGTCGATCCGCATCGCCACGGCCGCCTGGCAGTAGCCCCGGCTCGGCGCAGCGTTGAACTGACAGGGGCAGCCCCAGTCACAGTTGCAGGTGCTCAGTTCCGGTCCCTTGATGCGCCAGTCGACGTAAGCCATGGCCTTGCCCCCTCCATCGCTCCGGTCGACCTGCTCCTCCCTGCCGCGACCGCGGGCCAGCCGTACGTTGCCGCAGTTCTCGTGGCATCACAAGACCCCGGGACCGAGTTACCTCTGGTTGTCCGCGATGAAAAGCGTGAAACTGGACGCCCGAGCGCCAATGGAAAGCCATGCAACGCTACCGCTACACGTGGTTCCTGTTGAGCCTGATCGCGATGATCGTGGTCGCGCCGATGGCCCAGACTGCGGTGATCGCGGACGTCGTGCATCAGATCCTGTTCACGATCGTCGTTTTGTTGGCGCTGAACACTGTCTCGGAACGAGGTGGTCGCCAGATCGCAGCCGCTGTCTGCGCGGCAGGCTGGTTGATCCTGAGCTGGGCCGAATTCCTGTTTGATGCGCGAGCGGTTCACATACCGGCAAACAGCGCCCTTTTCTGCCTCTTCGCCGTGGTGATGTACAACATCCTGAAGCTGTTGTCCCGCGCGCGGGAGACCGACGCCAACGTCCTGAGCGCCGCGATCGCAGCGTATTTCATGCTGGGCGTGGCGTGGGCCGTGTCCTTCGACATCATCGAGAGAATCGCCCCGGGCTCGTTTCACGGACTGGACCAGGGGCCGCGGTGGCCCGAGTTCCTGTACTTCAGCATGGGCACACTGACCACGGTCGGCTATGGCGACATCACCCCGACCAACCCCTCCGTGGGCATCTGGGCGACGCTCGAAGCCGCTTGCGGGGTGCTCTACGTCGCCGTGCTGATCGCGCACCTGGTGGCTCGGGTCCGTGATTGAGGAGGTGCGCCGCGAGCGGGAAGACGGTCACGAAACGCGGACCCAAAGCTACTCGGGCCGGCGATGCAGCTGGAGGTCTGCGCGAAATCATCGCCCTTGAACAGCAATGGTTCGCCAGCCGTCTTCGCCAGCGCATAGGCGAAGCAGTCGCCAAAATTGAGCCCCGCCGGGTGATTGCCGTGCCCCAAATCGAGGTAGGCCTGACGGGCGATCCGCACCTGCGCCTCGGTCACCGGCTCGATGCCGATTCGGCCCGCTCGACGAACGCATCCAGCCGCCGGCCGGCGCCCGGACCGGATTGGTTGTCGATGATGATTCCTGCCTCCAAGAGATTGGCGGCCGAGATCAGGCGTACCGGATCGCGCAGGATCGCGCGCGTGAACCGAGCCGCTTCGGGCTCTTAGCGCAGGACGGCGATGAGCGCCGAGCTGTCAACGACCATCAGCGCGGCAGTCCCCGCTCGTCGTAGAGGAACTCCTCGAGGCTTCGGTCGTCGCGACGCGGATAGGCGGCGCACTGCGCCGCGATCTCCATGAGCTCGTCGAAGAGCTTGTCCTCGTCGCGTTTCATTTTCTCTCGCTCCAGCCGGTCGCGGATGGCCTCAGTGACTGCCTTGGTCATGCTCTCGCCCGTGAGACGCGCCAGCTCCGCCGCGAGCAGGTGCGCCTCGGGGCTCTTGATGTTCAGGCTCATGCGGGGGAAGGTTCCTCGGTAGACGGTCCAGTAACCATTCCACCAACCAGCGCTCAACGCGACAAGTCTCGCGCGGCGGCTCCAGCCTACGCCGCGCTCGCGGTGGTCGCCCGCGCGGCCGCGGTGAGCGCCTGGTCGAGATCCGCGATGATGTCGGCGGCGGTCTCGAGGCCGATCGACAGGCGGATCACCTCGGGCCCGGCGCCCGCTTTTCTGAGCTGCTCCTCGTCGAGCTGCCGGTGCGTGGTCGAGGCGGGATGGATGATCAGTGAGCGCGTGTCGCCGATGTTCGCGAGGTGCGAGAGCAGCTCGCAGGCCTCGACCACCTTGATGCCCATCTGATAGCCGCCCTTGACCCCGAACGTGAACACCGCGCCGGTGCCTCTTGGCATGTAGCGCCGCGCCAGTTCGTGATGCGGGCTGCTCGGCAGACCGGGGTAGGAGACCCACGCGACCAGCGGGTGGCCGGCCAGGAATTCCGCCACCGCCTGGGCGTTCTCGACGTGCCGTTGCATCCTGAGCGGCAGCGTCTCGACGCCCATCAGCAAGAGGAACGCGTTGAACGGCGACAGGCAGGGGCCGGTGTCGCGCAGGCCGACCGCCTTGCAGCGCATCGCGAAGCCGAAGTCGCCGAACGTCTCGGCGAACCGGATGCCGTGATAGGCCTTGGTCGGCGCGGTCAGCGCCGGATACCGATCGCTCTGGAACCAGTCGAAGCTGCCGCCGTCCACGACCACCCCGCCCATCGAGTTGCCGTGGCCGCCGATGTACTTGGTCATCGAGTGCACCACGATGTCAGCGCCGTGCCGGACGGGCTGGCACAGGTAGGGGGTCGGCATGGTGTTGTCGACCACGAGCGGCACGCCGGCGCCATGGGCGACCTCGGCGATCGCCTCGAGATCGCAGATCACCCCGTCGGGATTGGACGCGCTTTCGACGAAAATAGCCTTGGTGCGCTTCCGCAGGGCCTTCTTGAACTGCTTGGGTTCGGTCGGATCGACGAAGCGCACGTGCCAGTCGAACTTCGGGAAGGTCTCGCTGAACTGGGTGATCGAGCCGCCGTACAGCTTGGTCGAGGAGATGATCTCGTCGCCCGGCTCCATCAGGTTGAGGAAGGTGACGAACTGCGCGGCGTGGCCGCTCGCCACCGCGCAGGCCGCGGTGCCGCCTTCCAGCGCGGCGATCCGCTCCTCGAGCACCGAGACGGTCGGATTGGTGATGCGCGAATAGATGTTGCCGAACCGCTGCAGATTGAACAGGGACGCGGCGTGGTCGACGTCGTCGAACACGAACGAGGTGGTCTGATAGATCGGCGTCGCGCGCGCGCCGGTGGTCGGGTCCGGCGCCGCGCCGGCATGAATCGCCAGGGTCTCGAAGCCGTAGTCCTGATCCTGCTCGCTCATGGCGTCACTCGTCCTGCGGTGCCGCGCCGCCCCGGTAATGAAGCTGGCCTGACCGAGCCTAGCGCGCGCCACGACGGCAGGCAAACGCGCCGCGGCCGGATCGCTCGCGCCGTCGCCATCCTGTTTCTCTGGCCGGCAGACATGGGGCGACCGCCGCTCACCCCCGGCGTTTGCTCCCAGGACGCCAGCGGACGCACGACGCGCCCTGTCACTTCACGGTCGTGCACTCGTCAGGGATGCGATTTCCGGGCGTGAGCATGTTCGCGGCAGAGTGCCGATGAGAACAGCCGCTAACCGGCGAATCGGTTGGACCTCGGAAAGCCGTGCGGCACCGTGCGGCCGGCCTGCCCCCGCTTGCCGATCCAGTACTGCGGCTCGGCGAGCGTGCGCGCGCCTTTGGCCGTCGGCCAGCTGAGCCCCGCTTCGAGCCGGAACACCACGGCGTCGCTGAGCCTGCCGTCGCGGTAACGCTGCAGCAGCACGCCCTTGCCGCGGCTCATCACCGGCAGCTGGTCGATCGAGAACAGCAGCAACTTACGATTGGTCCCTATGGTCGCGACGTGATCGCCCTCGGCCGGGCAGGCGACGACCACCCGTTCGCCCTCCTCGAGATTGAACACCTGCTTGCCGCTCCGGCTCTGCGCCGCGATCGCCTGCTCCTCGGCGACGAAGCCGCGGGCGCTGCTCGACGCGAGCAAGACCCTGCCGCCGGGGCGATGGATGGCGAGCAGGACCGGCTCAGCGCCGCGCGCGAGATCGATCTGCAGGCTCAGCGGCTCGCCCTGGCCGCGGCCGCCAGGCAGGCGCTCGACCGGCAGCAGATAGCCGCGCCCGTCGCTGCTGATCACGAGCAGCCGGTCGGTGCTCTGGGCGTGCAGCAGGAAGCGTGGCGCATCGCCCTCCTTATATTTCAGGTCCGCGCCGCTTTCGGCATGCCCGCGCAGCACGCGGATCCAGCCCTGACGCGAGCAGACCACGGTCACCGGCTGGCGTTCGATCGGAGCTTCGAGAGCGTCGTCCTCGATCGCGGGCGCGACGCCGATCGCGGTGCGCCGGCGCCCGAGCGGACCAGTTTCGAACCTGCGCCCGATATCCTCGATTTCTTCTTTCAGCCGGGCGCGGCGCCGTCCTTCGTCCTGCAGCAGGTCCTTGATCTCCCGCCGCTCGGCCTTGAGCTCGCGCTGCTCCTTCAGCAGCGTCTGCTCCTCCAACCGGCGCAGATAGCGCAGGCGCATGTTGAGGATCGCCTCGGCCTGACGTTCGGTCAGCGCGAAGGCGCGCATCAGCTCGGCCTTGGGCTCGTCCTCCTCACGGATGATCCGGATCACTTCGTCGAGGTTGAGGTAGGCGGTGCGGTAGGCGGCGAGCACCTCGAGACGCTCCTCGATCCGCGCGAGGCGGTGGCGCGAGCGCCGGATCAGCACGACCATGCGGTGCTCGAGGAAAGCGCGCAGCACCTGACGGAGACCCATGACCCGCGGCACGCCGTCGGCGTCGAGCACGTTCAGGTTCAGCGGCAGCCGCACCTCCAGCTCGGTCTGGCGGAACAGCTGCTCCATCAGCAGCTCGGGCGGAACGGTGCGCGCGCGCGGCATGAGCACGACGCGCACCTCCTCGGCGGACTCATCCCGGACGTCGGCGAGCAGCGACAACTTCTTGCCGGCGAGCAGCTCGGCGATCCGCTCGATCAGGCGCGACTTCGGCACCTGATAAGGGATCTCGGTGACCACGACCTGGTACTGGCCGTGGCCCAGGTCCTCGCGCTGCCAGCGCGCGCGCAGGCGCAGGCTGCCGCGGCCGGCGCGGTACGCCTCGACGACGCTCGGCCACGGTTCGACCAGCACGCCGCCGGTCGGCAAATCGGGTCCCTTGACCACGTCCAGCAAGGCTTCCACCGGCGTCTCCGGCTGCTCGAGAAGGCGACACAGCGCGACGCACAGCTCGCCCGCATTGTGCGGGGGGATGCTGGTCGCCATGCCGACCGCGATCCCGCTGGTGCCGTTCGCCAGCAGGTTGGGGAACGCCGCCGGCAGGACCACCGGCTCCTCGTCGCCGCCGTCGTAGGTGGGACGGAACTCGACGGTGTCCTGATCGATGCCGTCGAGCAGTGCCTGCGCAACCTCGGTCAGACGGGCCTCGGTGTAACGCATGGCCGCGGCATTGTCGCCGTCGACGTTGCCGAAATTGCCCTGGCCGTCGACCAGCGGGTAGCGCTGCGCGAACTCCTGCGCGAGGCGCACCATGGCGTCGTAGATCGCGCCTTCGCCGTGGGGGTGGAACTTGCCGATGACGTCGCCGACCACGCGCGCGCACTTCTTGTAGCCGCCTTCGGGATCTAGCCGGAGCTTGAGCATGGCGTAGAGAATGCGCCGCTGCACCGGCTTAAGCCCGTCGCGCACGTCCGGCAGCGAGCGTGCCGTGATGGTCGAGAGCGCGTAGGCCAGATAGCGCTGGCTGAGCGCGTCGGTGAAGGAGATCGGCTCGATTGGGGCAGGGGCGGTTTGGGTCGACATGGCTCACCGTCCGTTTGAGCGTGCCAGGCGGGCGAGCAAGCGATCGCGCGCCTCGGGCAGCGGCCGGTCGCTAGCATCGAACAGGTGGCGGCGCAAGAACGCCCCGGTCAAACGCAGCCCGGCGGCCAGCTGCGCGCCATCCGCCGGCGCCCGGCCGAGCAGGAACGGGGGCAGTGCGAGCAGGCGGTCGGCGTACCGGCCGGCGCCGGTGCGGCTGACCGCGCGTCCGGAGCTCGGCGAGACATAGACCAGGTCGTCGCTGGTCCCGGTGACCGCGCAGCGGCTCAGGTCTAGACCGAAGCCGAGCTCGGCGAGCAAGGCCAGCTCGAAGCGCACGTAGGCCTCGGGCCACGCGCGATCTCGCTCCAGGTGCTCGAGGAAAGCGCCGAGCGTGACGTAGAGATCGGGGTGTGGATCGCGTTCCGGCAGCGTGGTCTCGAGCAGCGCGCAGGCCGCGGCGAGCCCGGCAAGCCGTGCCGGATCGGCCAGCAGGCGCGCCGCGAGCGGCACCTTGAGCTCGCCCGAAATTGCGCCGAGCTGCTCGCTGAGCCGGGCGCGCCAGGTCAGCTCGAGCACATTGCCCTGCTGGTAGACCGGGCGCGCGCGGCGGCCGAAGCCGCCGCGCACCAGCCCGGCGTAACGCCCGTGCCGCGCCGTGAACGCGCTGACGATCGCGCCGCTTTCGCCGTGGCGCCGCACGGCCAGCACCACGCCTTCGTCGGTCCACAGCATCGCTCAGCCGGCGAACTCCAGCCCCATCTCCGAGTAGCGCTCGGGGTCCTCGGGCCACTTCGGCCGAACCTTGACGAACAGGAACAGATGCACGCGGCAGCCGAGCATTTGCTCGAGCTCGGCGCGCGCGGCCTGACCGACCGCCTTGATCTGCCGGCCGCCCTTGCCGAGCACGATCGCCTTCTGGGTGTCGCGCTGCACGTAGATGGTTTGATCGATCCGTACCTCGCTGCCGTCCGCCGAGGCCGCCCAGTTCTCGGTCTCCACCGTCAGGCTGTACGGCAGCTCCTGGCGCAGCTGCTCGAACAGCTTCTCCCGGGTGATCTCGGCGGCCATGGCGCGCTGCGACAGATCGGACAGCTGATCCTCGGGGAACAGCCAGGGGCCCTCGGGCAGGTCCTCGCTCAGCGCATTCAGCAGATCCTCGCATCCGTCCCCGGTCAACGCCGACACGATGAACACCCGCTCGAACAGGCCGGTCTGATTCAGCTTTTCGATCAGCGGCAACACCGTGGGCGGCTTGACCAGGTCAATCTTGTTGAGCGCAAGCGTCAGCGCGGACCTGCTCTTGCCCAGCTCGGCCAGGATCATCTCGGTGTCGCGATCGAGGCCGCGGCGCCCGTCGACCACCAGCACCCGGCGATCAGCGTCGTCGACGCTACGCCAGGCGGCCTGCACCATCGCCCGCTCCAGACGCCGCCCGGGCGCCGGGGTGAAGATCCCCGGTGTATCCACGAATACCAGCTGCGCCGCGCCGCGGACCGTGATGCCGAGAATCCGCCGCCGGGTGGTCTGGACCTTGGCGCTCACGATCGACACCTTGGTGCCGACCAGCCGGTTGAGCAGGGTCGACTTGCCGACATTCGGCGCGCCCAGGATCGCGACGAAGCCGCAGCGGGTCGGGCTGGACGGGTCGGTCATGGCGCCGCCCCGGATGGGTCGAGCCGTGCCAGGAGCTGCTCGGCGGCGGCTTGCTCAGCCGTCTGCTTGGAGCCGCCGGTGGCGGTGGCGACGGCGCCGTTCGCGAGGGACACGGTCACTTCGAAGGTGGGCGCGTGCGGCGGCCCGAAGGAGCCGGTCACGCGGTACTCGGGCAGGCCGAGCCCGCGGCTCTGCGTCCATTCCTGAAGCCGCGACTTGATGGCGCGCGGCGGCACCGCCATGCTCTCGATGCGAGGCTTGAGGCAGCGGCACACCAGGAGCGCCGCTGCCTCCCAGCCGCCGTCGCGGTAAACTGCCCCAATGAGCGCCTCAAGGGCATCAGCCAGAATCCCCGGTCGTTCGCGTCCGCCACCCTCCTCCTCGCTCTTGGCGACCTCGAGCCAGCGGCCCAACCCGAGCTCGCGCGCCACCTCGGCCAGCGCCGGCTCGCTCACCAGCCCGGAGAGGCGTGGCGTCAGTGCCCCTTCGGGCTCATCCGGGTAGGAGCTTATCAGAAGGTCCGCCACCGCCAAGCCGAGCACCCTGTCGCCGAGGAACTCGAGCCGTTCGTTGCTGCGCCTGCCGTGTCGACCCGCACCGATGGCGCTCTTGTGGGTCAGCGCCTCGCGCAGCAGCGCCTTATTGGCGAAGCGATGACCGATCCGCTCCTCGACCGCGGCGAGGTTCCGCGGTGACTTGTCCCGCGTGGTCGGCCGAACGGTCACTCGATCAGGTGGAACAACCGCCGGAAGCGGATCGCGGTCGGCCACTTCCAGACCTCCCACAGCCGGGCGTTGCCGTTGGTCGAAAAGAAGATGATCTCGGCCCGACCGATCAGGTTGTCGATCGGTATGTAGCCGACGTTGGGCACGCGGCTGTCCAAGGAATTGTCACGATTGTCGCCCATCGCGAACACGTAACCTTCAGGGACTTCGTAGACGTCGGTGTCGTCGAGGGCGCCGTGCGCCACGATGTCGAGCACGGTGTAGCTGCGGCCGCCGGGCAGGGTCTCACGATAGCGGGTCACGTCGCCGTTGCTGGTGCCGTCGTCGTCGCGAAAGTTGTCCACGCGTACGCGGGCAGCCGGCTCGCCGTTGACGTGCAGAATACCGTTTTGCACCTGCAGCCGGTCACCGGGCAGGCCGACCACGCGCTTGATGTAGTCGGTGCGATTGTCCGAGGGCAGCTTGAACACCGCGACGTCGCCGCGCTCGGGCAGACGGGCGAAGATCCGGCCCTGGATCAGCGGCAGGCTGAACGGCAGGGAATGCCGGCTGTAGCCGTAAGCGAATTTCGATACGAACAGATAGTCGCCGACCAAGAGGGTCGGCTTCATCGATCCGGACGGAATATTGAACGGTTCGTAGAGGAAGGTGCGGACCCCGAGCGCGATCGCGACCGCGTAAACAAGCGTGCGCGCCGTCTCCCAGAACCCCTTGGAACGGCTTGCCACGATCGTCGCCTGCTTTCTCACTGCTCGCACCCACTAGCCGACACGCCCTGACCGTTCACGGAAGCGGTGCGCAATGAGGAAGAAACTTGCTCGGGATTCGCGCAGCCCGGCGGGACAAGGTGTCTCATGATCTGCATCCGAAAGGTAGCTGCTGGGCGGTGGCAGGTAAAGGGAAGCGCCGCGGTCATGTCATGGAGGCAGCAGCCGCCCCGGCATGCGCGCTGATGATCACCACGGCCTGGCCGAGAGGGGGCTCATCGGTCAGGCTGAGGTCGACCCGCGCATTCATGCCCGGCGGCGTCAGAGCCGCGAGCCGCGCCGCCGCGCCGCCGCTCAACAGCAGGACCGGTTGGCCGCTCGGCCGATTGAGCACGCCGATGTCGCGCCAATACACGCCCTGGCGGAAACCGGTGCCGAGCGCTTTGGCGCAGGCCTCCTTGGCCGCGTAGCGTTTGGCGTAGGCAGCCGCGCGGTCGAACCGCGCCTCGGCCCGGGCCCGCTCGGCCGCGGTGAACACCCGGTCGAGAAAACGCTCCCCGAACCGGGCCAGCGTCCGCTCGATGCGCCGGATGTCGATCAGGTCGGTTCCGACCCCGATGATCATGTCGCCTCGCGGCTGAGCCGCGCCGGCCGCGCATGCCGACCGGGTCTCGGCTGCGCTGGCAGGCGGCGGCGCCGGGCGGAGGATATAAGGCCAGCCGGCGCCCTTGACCAGGGTGGATCAGGGCAGGCCCGCGTCCGACGAGGCGGGGTGGGCCCTGAGCGCGCGCCGGCTTCGCCGGCGGCGGGCCCGCGCCTCCTGATACGCTGCAACGATGCGCACGAGCGGAAAGTAAGCGACCAAGCCCGCGACCATGCCGAGGAGAAGGCTGCCCAGGACCATGGGCCAGAACACCGCCTCCAGCTGGGCGAAGAAGGTCGCGAGAGTCCCATGCTGCAACGACTCGATCGGCGCGGCAGGACCGCCGAGCAGGGCATGGCCGACGTGGTAGCTCGCGAGCAGGATGAACGGCAGGGTCCAGGGATTGCCGACCAGCGTGCCGATCGCAGCCGCCAGGTAGTTGCCGCGGACCACGAAACAAAGCAGGAAGGCGCTGATCAGATGGAAGCCGATGAACGGCGTGAACGAGACCGCCACGCCGCAGGCGGCGCCAGCGGCGATGCTGTGGGGCGTGCCGGACAGCCGGGTGACGCGCTTGACCACGTAAGTGGCCATGCGGCGCCAGCCGATGTGCGGCCACAGCCATCGCTGCAGGCGTTGCCTGAGGGGGATCTGATCTCGTCGTCGAAACACGGCGCCTCTTGTATGTTTAGTGCCTCATGGACGACGCTCTGTACACCGACCTGGTTCCGCTCGGCCGCCTCCTCAGGAGGGTGGCGTCGCGCCCGGGCGGCTGCCCGGCTTGACCGCCGGCAGCGCGGCAAGCTCCGGCGGCAGCCGGTCGGACGGATAGACCGGCAGCTCGAGCTCGGCCAGCGCGACCAGGGGTGCGCCCACATCGGCCCTGCCGCCGCTGCGGTCGATCAGGCATACCGCGGCGACCACCGTCGCCCCCGCAGCGGTCACGCACGCCCCGCATTCGCGCGACGAGAGGCCGGTGGTCACCACATCCTCGGCCACCAGCACCCGGCTGCCGCGCTCGAGGGCAAAGCCGCGCCGCAGCGCGAATCGGCCATCGGTGCGCTCGACGAACAACGACAGGGCGCCCAGCTGACGCGCCAGCTCGTACCCGAGCACGATGCCGCCCAGCGCCGGGGCCACCACCGCGTCAATCGACAGGCCCGGCATATTCCCGCGCAGCTTGGCGGCCAAGGCGGCGCACAGGTGCGTCGCCCGCGCCGGCTCCATGAGCACCCGCGCGCACTGCAGGTAATAGGGGCTGTGCATGCCGGACGAGAGCAGGAAATGGCCCTCCAGCAGCGCGCCGCATTCGCGAAACAGCCGGAGCACGTCGGCCGGCCCCAGCTCGGCGCGCGGCGCGCTCACCCCTGAGACCGCTCGACGTGGGTGACGACCGGCAGCGCGCGCAACCCGGCCACTACCCGACCCAGGTGATCGAGATCGTCGACCTCGATGTCGAGGATCATCTCGTACAGGTCCGCCGACTTCACCCCGAAGCGCAGGTCGGTGATGTTGCCGCCCTGGCGGCCGATCGCGGTCGAGAGCGAGCCCAGACTGCCCGGCTGGTTGAGGGTCATCACCTGCAGCCGCGCGATCGCCTTGCTGTCGGCGCCGGACTTCCAAGCAAGATCAAGCCAGCGCTCGGGGTCACCGCTGCGCCGGGTCAAGGTGGCGCACTCGCTGCGGTGAATGGTGACGCCGCGGCCGGTGCGCACGACCCCGACGATGGCATCGCCTGGCACCGGATGGCAGCAACCGGCGAAGTGCACGGCCACGCCCGGCAGCAGCCCGCGCACCAGATCACCCTGCTCATCCCGCGACGGCGCCGCCTTCGTGCGGCGCAGGGGCACCACGTTATCGTCAGATTCCGGGGCGCATGGCCTGTCGTCGCGACGCAGCGCATCGACCACGAGACGACCGTTCAGCGATCCCTCGCCGATCGCTGCCATGAGGTCGTCCACGCTCTTCTGGTGGAAGCCGTCGAGCACGCTCTCGAGGCGTTTTTCGCTCACCGTCACCCGCTCGCGCTGGGCGGCGCGCTGCAGCAGCTCGCGCCCGTGCGCGATGTAGTCATTGCGTTGCCGGGTGCGCAGGAAGCGCCGGATGCGCGAGCGCGCCTTGCCGGTGACCACGAAGCGTTCCCACGCGGGCGAAGGGCTGGCGCCCTTGCTGGTGATCACCTCGATCTGATCGCCGTGGTTGAGGCGGGTGCGCAACGGCACCAGACGGCCGTTCACCTTGGCGCCGATGCAGGTGTCGCCGACCTCGGAGTGAACGGCATAGGCGAAGTCGACCGGGGTCGCGCCCTGGGGCAGGGCGATCAGATCGCCGCGCGGGGTGAAGCAGAACACCTGATCCTGGAACATCTCGAGCTTGGTGTGCTCGAGGAACTCCTCGGGCCCGGAGGCCTGCTCGAGGATCTCCAACAGCCCGCGCAGCCAGTTGTACTGCCGGCCGTCGGCCGGGCGTCCCGACTGCTTGTAGGCCCAATGCGCGGCGACGCCGAGCTCGGCCACCTCGTGCATCTCGCGCGTGCGGATCTGCACCTCGATGCGCCGGCGCTCGGGGCCAAAAATGGTGGTATGCAGGGAGCGGTAGCCGTTCGGCTTGGGTGTGCTGATGAAGTCCTTGAAGCGCTCGGGCACCATGGCGTAGCGACCGTGGATCACGCCGAGCGCCGCGTAGCAGTTGGGCACACTGTCGACGGTGATGCGAAACGCCATGATGTCCGACAGCTGCTCGAAGCTGACGTTCTTGCGCTTCATCTTACCCCAGATCGAGAACGGCGTCTTCTCGCGGCCGTAGACCTCGGCCTCGATCCCGGCGTCGTGCAGCGTCTGCCGCAGCTCGCTGACGATGCGCTGGATCAGGTTGCTGTCGTGGCGGCGCAGCTCGCCAAGCCGGTGGCGCACCGCCTCGCGCGCATCGGGCCACAGCGCCTCGTACGCGAGGTCCTCCAACTCGTCCTTCAGCGCCTGCATGCCGATCCGCTCGGCGAGCGGGACGTAGATCTCGAGCGTTTCGCGCGCGATCCGCTGGCGCTTGTCGGTGCGCGAGATGAAATGCAGCGTGCGCATGTTGTGCTGCCGGTCGGCGAGCTTGACCAGCAGGACGCGCATGTCCTCGGACATGGCCAGCAGCAGCTTGCGGAAATTCTCGGCCTGCTCGGTGCGCGACGACTGCAGCTCGAGCTTGTTGAGCTTGGTCACGCCATCGACCAGCCGGGCCACCTCCGCGCCGAACAGCCGCTCGACCTCGGCGATGGTCGCTCCGGTATCCTCGACCACGTCGTGCAGCAGGCCGGTGGCGATCGAAGCGCTGTCCAGCTTCCAGCCCGCCAGGATGCCGGCGACTTCGACCGGATGCGAAAAATACGGATCGCCGGACGCCCTCAGCTGGGCGCCGTGGGCCTGCATGGCATAGACATACGCGCGGTTGAGCAGCTCTTCGTCGGCGCTGGGATCGTACCCCTTGACCCGCTCGACCAGCTCGTACTGCCGCATCAGCGGCCGACGGGTCGGCGGGGCTGCCGCAGCCTCGCCCGGTGCCGGCGATTGCAGCTGCACGGGCAAATCACGTCTCCAGCGCCGCCGCGCGCGCCTGGCGGCTAGTCGAATTCAGGCTCCTCGTCGAGGTCCGGCTGGGGGCCGCTGCCGAGGTCGAGGTCCGCGTCATCGTCGGCCAAGGGCAGGGGCCGCAGCGGCTCGACCAGCTGCTCCTGATACGCCATCAACAGGTCGTCGTCGGGCTGATCCTCGATCTCGACGTGGCGGCGCAAGCCGTGAATCAGCTCGTAGCGCAGATGATCCAGCTCCACGGTGCTCTCGGCGATTTCGCGCAGCGCGACCACCGGATTCTTGTCGTTGTCGCGTTCGACGGTGAGCGGCGCTCCGGCCGACACGTCGCGCGCCCGCTGCGCCGCCAGCATGACCAGCTCGAACCGGTTCGGCACCTGCGTGACGCAATCTTCGACCGTGATACGTGCCATAGCCCTTTTGCTCCTTTCAGCCTGTCCGATAGTTAGCGTGCGGGCGTCGCTCCTGCAACCGGCCCCCGTAAGCCGCTCCGAGGCAGAGGACCCAATGGTGCGACATATTGCCCCGGCGGCAGAGCTCTCAGCATCGCTTCGACCGTATCGCCGAACACCGGATGGCGCCACCCGGGCGCGAGTTCGGCGAGCGGCGCGAGCACGAAAGCCCGCTCGTGCAGCCGCGGGTGGGGCAGGACCGGGGCAGCCGCGGCACCGGATTTCCAATTGCTGAGTTCGTGATAGGCGAGGAGGTCGAGATCGATCGTCCGCGGCGCCCAGCGCTCCCGGCGCTCCCGGCCGAACTCCCGTTCGATTGCCAGCAGGCGCGCCAGCAGCTCGCCGGGAGGCAAGGCGGTCGCGATCTCGGCCACCCCGTTGACGTACCACGGCTGGCCATCGTCGGGCAGCGGGCGGCTGTGATACCAGCGCGAGCGTCGGGAGAGCTCGATGCCGTGCCGCTTCAGGGCAGAAAGCGCTGCTTCGAGGGTAGCCCGCGGCGGGCCGCATCGCTCACTCGGCATGTTGCCACCGAGACCAAGAAAGATCATGTTAGATCACTCCCGCCGGTCGGCGTCACCCGCTCCCGATCAGGCTGGTGTTGAGAGGCTAGGCTTATACTGTGCATGGTATAGGCCGATTCACATCGGAGGTTCGACCTGATGGATTGCCCGGTCGTCGAGGACATTATCCATGAGGAGGATCGCTTCGCGATGATGATCGACGGAGCGAACCTGTATCAAGCAGCACGGGCGCTCGGCTTCGACATCGACTACCGTCTCCTGCTCGAGACGTTCTCGCGGTGCGGTCGCTTGGTGCGTGCCTGCTACTACACGGCGTTACTCGATGATCAAGAGTACTCGCCGATCCGGCCGCTGGTCGATTGGCTGGATTACAATGGTTATACGGTCGTCACGAAACCGCTCAAGGAGTTCACCGACGCTTCCGGGCGGCGCAAGTTCAAAGGCAACATGGACATCGAGCTGGCGGTCGACGCCATGGAAATGGCAAGCTATCTCGACCACGTGGTCCTGTTCTCCGGCGACGGCGACTTCCGACGACTGACCGAGGCGTTGCAGCGCAAGGGGCTGCGAGTCACGGTCGTGAGCACGATCCGCACGCAGCCGCCGATGATCGCCGACGAGCTGCGTCGGCAGGCGGATACCTTCCTCGAGCTGAACGAGCTGTCGTCGTACATCGCCCGCGAGCATCGGCCCGCGGTGGCGATCGACGACGAGCCAGAGGACGACGACGAAGAGGAGATGCCCACGCGGCCAACGCGTCCGCGGGGCCACTTCCAGAACGCCTGAGCTGAGCACGTGTCCGCCGACGGCGCGCCGGGCCCGTCTCCCGCGCCGCCGGCGGACTGTTCTCTGTGCCGGCGCCTGGCTGAGTTCCGCGCCGCCAACCGGCGTGCTTTTCCCGACTGGCACAACGCGCCGGTCGCTGCGTTCGGCGATCCCGCCGCACGCCTGCTGATCGTCGGGCTGGCGCCCGGGCTGCGCGGCGCGAACCGGACCGGTCGTCCGTTCACCGGCGACCATGCCGGCGAGATCCTCTACGCCACGCTGCGCCGCTTCGGCTTCGCGCGTGGCGACTACCGGGCCACGCCCGACGACGGTCTCGAGCTGATCGACTGCCGGATCACCAACTCCGTCCGCTGCGTGCCGCCGGCCAACCGACCGCTCGGCCCCGAGGTCAGCGCGTGCCGGCAGTTCCTGCTCGCCGAGCTGAGCACGGCGCCGCCCGCGGTGATCCTGCCGCTCGGCGCGATCGCCCACGGCTCGGTCCTGCGCGCGCTCGGGCTCCACCGATCGAGCCATCCGTTCGCCCATGGCGCCCTCTACGCCGTTCGTGGCGGCCCGACGCTCGCGCCCAGCTACCACTGCTCACGCTACAACCTGAACACCGGACGGCTCACGCCTGCGATGTTCGAGCGCGTGTTCGCGCGGGTGCGTGCCCTGGTCGATGCTGCCGCTCCGGGGCACATGGGCTTGCCCGTCATGCCCGCCCATGCATGAGGGAGGGCATCCCACGACCGTCATCAGGGCCAAGGGGCGTGACAGGAAATGGGTCGGAGCAGCGAGTTCGTCGAGTTCGTCGTCGAAAGCCTCCAGCCGCTGCGCGGCGTGAGCGCGCGCCGCATGTTCGGCGGCTGGGGCATTTACAAGGACGGCGTGATGTTTGCCCTGATCGCGTACGATACGCTGTATTTCAAAGTCGATGACCAGAACCGGCAAGCCTACGAGGCGGCGGATCTGCCCTATTTCACGTACAGCGACAAAGGCAGGTCGATCCGCATGCCGTATCGCGCGGCCCCGAGCGACGGGTTCGATGATCCCGAGATCCTGTGCGCCTGGGCGCGCGACGCGTTCGCCGCGGCGTTGCGCACGAAAAAAGCCAGGCGCAGCCGGGTGCCATCGACCTAGCCGGGGCGGCGCGGCTGGCAGTGGGGCAGACCCGAGCGCCCCGGAGAGCGCGCGCCCGTGCCGATCGACCACCCCCACCTCACGAGCGCAGGCGTATCTTCTTCGGCAGCGGCGCGCGGTGCCGGCGCTGATCGCGACTTCCGCAGAGTCCGGTCTTCCGCCCTGCTTCAATCGGGCGCGGCCGCGGACTACATTCTGGTTCGCCCCAGAGGAGCCGCACCAGCCGCCGTGTCCGTCGCCAACCGCTTTCCCCACGCATCGTGGTCCAGGCCGCGCCGCTCTCTCCTGCCGGCCGACACCGCGCGCCGGCGCTTCGCGCCAGGCCTGTGGCCGACCGCATTTACCTTGCTCGGTCTCGCCGCGCTGAGCGGGCTCGGCACCTGGCAGATCGAGCGCCTGCACTGGAAGCAGGCGCTGATCGCCGAACGTGAGGCGCAGCTTGCGGCGCCGGCCGCGCCGCTGCCGGCCACCGCCGCAGACTGGCGTGCGTGGGACTTCCGTCCGGTCACGGTCGACGGCGCGTTCCGCCACGATCTCGAGCAGCTGTTCGGGGTGAGCGCGATCGAAGGCCGCGTCGGGCATCACGTGCTGACCCCGTTCGTGCGGCGGGATGGCGCCGCCGTCCTGGTCGATCGCGGCTGGGTGCCAGCGGACCAGGCGCATCCGGCGACGCGGCGCGCGGGCCAGACGCCCGGCCCGGTCCGGGTGACCGGCATTGCCCGCTACCGCGGCGCGGAAAAGCCAGGCTGGTTCACCCCCGACAACCGGCCCGAGCAGCGCCTGTGGTACTGGTACGATCTCGCGACGCTTCGGGACAGGATCGGCCTCGAGCTGCTGCCCGTCGTGGTCGAAGCGGACGCCGCGGCGAACCCGGGTGGCCTGCCGATCGGCGGCCAGACCCGCACCGAGCTGCCCAACAATCACCTGCAGTACGCGATCACCTGGTACGGCCTCGCGGCCAGCCTGCTCGGGGTCTGGATCGGCTTCGGGCTGGCGCGAGGCAGGCCGCGATGAGGGCGCTGCGCCGGGCGACCGGCCTCGCGCTCGTGCTCACCTACGCCTTGATCGTGCTCGGCGCCTGGGTGCGCGCCACCGGCTCGGGCCTTGCCTGCCCCGACTGGCCGACCTGCTACGGCCACCTGCTGCCGCTGCCGAGCGAGATCCCGCAGAGCGCCGGCTACGCGTATCACCAGGTGATGGCGGAGTGGCTGCACCGCCTGCTCGCGGGCGCGATTCTCGGGCCGCTGCTTCTGGCGATCGGCTGGCTCGCCTGGCGCGCGCGCGCCCACGACCCGCGCATGCCCGCGTATGCCGCGGCGCTGATCCTCCTGCTGCTGATCCAGGCCGGCCTCGGCGGCGTGACCGTGCTCGACCAGAACAGCCCGTGGTCGGTCGCGCTTCATCTGAGCACGGCGCTGTTGCTGTTCAGCGCGCTGTGGCTGATTTTCGCCCGCACCGCACCCGAGGGCGGCCCGGCGGGCGCGGCCGGGCCGCTCAGCATCGCGGTCTGGCTGCTGGCGCTCGGCGCGATGGCGAGCGCCGCCATGACCACCAAGAGCGGCGCCGCGCTCGCCTGCTCGACTTGGCCGCTGTGCGATGGCGCGCTGATCCCCGATCTGGCCGACCCGGCGATCCGCCTCAACTTCAGCCATCGCCTGCTCGCGCTGGGCGTCGGCCTCGGTGCGCTGGCCCTGCACGTCGCTTGCCGGGGCCGGGCGGGCCTCCGCCCGCTCGGCGGGCTGGTTCTGCTGCTCACGCTCGTCGAGATCGCGCTCGGCGGCTTCGTCGTTCGGTGGCAGGTGCCGCTCGCCACGGCGCTCACCCATCAGGCGCTGGGCGTCGCCATCTTCGGCGCTCTCTCGCTGCTCATGTGGCGCGCCAACGCGCCGCTCTCCGATTCGAAGACGGTTCATGTCCGAAGCCTATCGCGCGCTTGAGGGGCGCTTTGCGCGCATCTCCCACGTCGGGGGCGCGCTCGCGATCCTGCACTGGGACCAGCAGGTGATGATGCCGCCGGGCGGCAATGGCGCCCGCGCCGAGCAGATGGCGACCCTGCGCCAGATCGCGCACGAGCTGCTGACCAGCGCCGAGACCGGCGAGCTGTTGGACCGGGCCGAGCAGGACATGGCGGAACTCGGGCCATGGCAGGCCGCGAACCTGCGCGAGATGCGCCGCAGCCAGCGCCGCGCCACCGCCATGCCGACCGACCTGGTCGCGGCGCTGACCCGTGCCGCCAGCGCCGCCGAGATGATCTGGCGCGAGGCGCGGGCGCGCGCGGACTTCGCGATGCTGCGCCCGGCGCTGGAAGAAGTCGTCCGTCTCACCCGCGAGGAAGCCGCGGCCAAGGCTGCGGCGCTCGGCCGCGCGCCGTACGATGCGCTGCTCGATGGCTACGAGCCCGGGATCGGAACGGCCGAGATCGATGCGCTGTTCGAGCCGCTCGCCGCCTTTCTGCCGGAGTTCCTGGAGCGCGTCCTCGCCCATCAGGTCGAGCCGCTGCCGCTCGAGGGACGCTTTCCCGCGGCCGGGCAGAAGGCGCTCGGCGAGCGGCTGATGGGCGCGCTCGGCTTCGACTTCGCCAAGGGCCGCCTCGATGAGAGCCTGCACCCGTTCTGCGGCGGCGTGCCCGACGACATCCGGATGACCGCCCGCTACGACGAGGCGGACGCCGCGACCGGCCTGATGGCGGTCCTGCACGAGACCGGCCACGCGCTCTACAACGCTGGTCTGCCCGACGAATGGCGGCATCAGCCGGTTGGCAAGCCGCGCTCGTTCGCGGTGCACGAGAGCCAGTCGCTGCTGGTCGAGATGCAGATCTGCCGCTCGCGCCCGTTCCTCGCCTATCTCGCACCGCTGCTCGCCGAGAGCTTCGGGGTCAGCGGCGCGGCGTTCACGGCCGACAACCTCTACCGGCAGGCGATCCGGGTTCAGCGGGGCCTGATCCGGGTCGATGCCGACGAAGTCACCTATCCCCTCCACATCGTGCTGCGCTACCGGCTCGAGAAGGCGTTGCTCGCGGGCGAGCTCGAGGTCGCCGATCTGCCCGCGGCCTGGAACGAGGGCATGCGCGAGCTGCTCGGCGTGGCGCCGCCCGATGATCGCTTCGGCGTGCTCCAGGACATCCACTGGCCGGCCGGGGCGATCGGCTATTTCCCGTGCTACACGCTCGGCTCGATCCTGGCGGCACAGCTGTACGAGGCGATGATCGCGGCCGAGCCGGATCTGCCCGTGCAGATCGCCGCGGGCGACTTCCGGCCGCTGCTCGCCTGGCTGCGCGCCAACATTCACGAGCAGGGCGCGCGCTACGAGACGCAGGAGCTGATCGCGCGCGCCACCGGCCGTCCGCTGGAGCTGCAGCCGTTCCTGTCTCGTCTGGAGCGCCGCTATCTCTCTTAGGCAAATGGCCTTGAGCCGACTGCGGGCTGTACGCCATCCGCGGCCTATGCTACCTGGGGATGTTAGATGCCTGCACGCTTGGTACTACGCACCCCATTCAGCCGAGATTCCTAATGGTCAAGAACTCATCTAGGAAGACGACCACCAAAAAGCGACGAGGAGTGGCGCGGCAACAGGCAATGGAAGCCGCGCCGGGCGTCGGACCTTGGGCGTTCACCCGCGCCTTCACCCCGGATGTTCTGGAAACAACAGTTATCGCGGTACCCCTGCTCGACCTGCTTAGTGAGGAGGGGACTGACAGGCTTTACGATATTATTATTGACGTCAATCTCGACTTCCCAGGCGGGGCGGGTAACGCGCAGCAGCGGATTAAGGATTTCATCAGAGAGCTGGTCAGAGCACATGGCCTCGATCCGGGCCACCAGGGCGTGCATGATCGCAAGACGGACATGACCAAGCAGTACCTGTTCGGCAGACTGCGCGGCGATTTAATCCAGGAGCTAGTGCGGAAGGATCGTGAGCTGGCCCGGGCGGAGGAGCGAAGACCAGCGATCCACCTGGTGTGGCCGGATTTCCAAGTCGCATCGCTCACCTCCCGATCGATCGCTACTATCAAGGCCGACACCGCGCGCGAGGCGTTCGGCGCATCAGGTGATGGCATCGTGTGGGTGGTCATGGATTCGGGCATTGACGCCCGGCATCCGCATTTTCAGAAGCACCGGAATCTGGTGCTCGATCCCCCGCTTCGGCACTGCGACTTCACCACCTTCGGCGAGCTCGACGAGGAGCAGTCGGAAAGGACTGCGCTGACTGATGAGAACGGCCACGGTACCTATGTAGCGGGGATCATCGCCGGTGAGATCGGTGCCGGAGACAGGGTCGAGATCAAGGCGACCGTGAACAAGAAGGACGAGCGGGGGATGGTGGTCTTGGAGGAGCGCTCGATCGAGACCATCTCCGGCATGGCTCCAGCCTGCAAGCTGATCAGCTTCAAGGTCCTGGACGAGTTTGGCAAAGGACTGGTGAGCAATCTGATCGCCGCCTGCGCGCAGATTCGGGAGGTGAACAGCAGCGGCCCTGAGATCCGCATTCATGGCGTCAATATGAGCGTCGGCTACGATTTCGAGCCGCGCTGGTTCACAAGCGGCCAGAGTCCATTGTGCGTGGAGGTTGATCGCCTGGTCCACTCCGGCGTGGTGGTCGTGGTCGCCGCCGGCAACACCGGCTATGGCTGGCAGTGGGCGTTCCGTGGTGCGGTCGCATCCGGCATGGAGATGACCATCAATGATCCAGGCAACGCCGCTTTGGCGATCACAGTGGGTTCAACACACCGAGAAAATCCTCTAGTATATGGAGTATCATATTTTTCGTCGAAAGGGCCAACTGGCGACGGACGTTTCAAACCTGACTTAGTTGCGCCTGGCGAAAAGATCATCTCATGTGAGAGGAGTGGCCACAGCGGGGACGATGTTGCCGGCAGCGTTAGCGCGGCGCGGAGCCTCGTCATTGCCCGCTATAGAGAAGATAGCGGCACGAGCGTGGCTGCTGCCCATATGTCGGGTAGTGTAGCGGCATTTCTTTCAGTATGTCCCGAGTTTATCGGAAGACCTGAAGAGACAAAGGAGATTTTTTTGTCCAATGCAACCGACCTCAAGCGGGCGTCAACCTTTCAAGGTCGCGGTTTGGTTGATCTATTTCGAGCGTTGAGCTACGTTCGACGCGTTTCTGGCAGGACCTCGCCCCTAGCTGAGGCTGCTCCCGAGTGGGAAGGGGCAGGGGCTGTTCGCCTCGCTGGCGAGGGGGCTCAGTCTGGTGCGGTCGAGGTGTTCATCTCTTACAGTCACGCAGACGAACGGTTACGTATGCAGCTTGGAATGCATCTCGCCCTTTTGAAACGCCAGGGCGTCATCGATGAGTGGCACGATAGGCGTATTAGCGCGGGACAGGAGTGGGTAGGCGAGGTTGATAAACACCTGAATTCCGCTACGATCATCTTGCTTCTGGTAAGTGCCACATTTCTCGCCTCCGACTACTGCTATGACGTAGAGATGAAGCGGGCATTGGCGCGGCACGACGCTGGGGAGGCCGTGGTAATTCCGGTAATCCTTCGGCACGTGGACTGGAAAAAAAACGCACCCTTCGCTCATTTGCAGGCACTACCCAAGGACGGCAAGCCAGTGGAAGCTTGGTCGCTGCGAGCGCGAGCGTTCGCCGACATCGCGGATGGGATTAGAAAGGTGGCCGAAGAACTCGGCTCGGCCCGGCACCTCGCGGGAAGCGATGGCAACACTGTCCGGCTTGACGCCGCACGGTGAGGTCAGGTCTTTTGTGATCTGGCAGTGTTCGCCTACTTTCGATACTCCAAACTGGCAGAGGCAGACTTGGCGCGCTAGGTTCCGGCCGCCATGACCATCCGCTACGTCAGCACGCGCGGCGGGGTAGGGCCGTGCGGTTTCGAGGAGGCCCTGTTCGCCGGGCTGGCGCCCGACGGCGGGCTGTACCTGCCCGAGCGCTGGCCGCGCCTGGAGCGCGACGAGCTCGCGGCGTTGCAGGGCGCCTCCTATCAGGAAGTCGCGGCGCGGGTCCTCGCGCCGTTCGTCTGCGACGACCTCGGCGAGGCCGAGCTGCGCGCGCTGATCGCACGCGCGTATGGCGGCTTCGATCACGTCGCGATTGCGCCGCTGCGCCAGCTCGGGCCAAATGAGTGGCTGCTCGAGCTGTTCCACGGGCCGACCCTCGCGTTCAAGGACATCGCCCTGCAGCTGCTCGGGCAACTGTTCGAATGCTTCCTGGGACGCCGGGAGCGCGCGATCACCATCATCGGCGCGACCTCGGGCGATACCGGCTCCGCGGCGATCGCGGCGTGCGCCGGGCGGGCACACATGAGGATCGTGATCCTGCACCCGCACGGTCGAATCTCCGAGGTCCAGCGCCGTCAGATGACCACGGTCACGGCCGAGAACGTGCACAACGTCGCGATCGAGGGCACCTTCGACGACTGCCAGGCGCTCGTGAAGGCGCTGTTCAACGACGCCGCGTTGCGCCGCCGCCTCAACCTCGCCGCGGTCAACTCGATCAACTGGGGCCGGATCATGGCCCAGGCGGTGTACTACGTGACCGCGGCGCTCGCGCTGGGCGGCCCCTGGCGCAAGATGGCCTTCGCGGTGCCGAGCGGCAACTTCGGCGACGTCTACGCCGGCTACGTGGCGCACCGCATCGGCCTGCCGATCGCGCAGCTGATCGTCGCGACCAACCGTAACGACATCCTGGCGCGCTTCTTCGCCGACGGCGTCTACCGCGCGGGCGAGGTGGCGCCGACCATGAGCCCGAGCATGGACATTCAGGTCGCGAGCAACTTCGAGCGCCTGCTGTATGACCTGTGCGCGGGCGATGGCGCCGAGGTCGCGCGCCTGCTTGACGAGTTCGCCGCGCGCAGGAGCCTGCGCGTCCCGCACGACGCGCTCGGCCGCGCCCGCGAGCTGTTCGACGCCGCGCGGGTCGACGAGGATGCGACCGCGGCGACCATGGCCGAGGTCCTGCGCGCGACGGGGCAGCTGGTGGACCCGCACACCGCGGTCGGCATCCGTGCCGGCCGCGCCCGCCGGCTCGACCCGAACACGCCGCTGATCGCGCTGGCCACCGCCCACCCGGCGAAGTTCCCGGACGCGGTGGAGCGGGCGACCGCCATCCGGCCGCAGCTGCCCGAGCGCCTCGCCGATCTGCTGGAGCGACCCGAGCGCTACGCCGTCCTGCCCAACGACTTGGCCGCGGTGCAGCGACACATCCAAGAGCTGGTCATGGAGACCGCATGAGCGAGACCACACGGATCACCACCCTCGACAATGGCCTGCGCGTCGCGACCGAGAGCATGGCGAGCGTGCAGACCGCGAGCGTCGGGGTCTGGATCGACGTCGGGGCGCGTTACGAGACGCCCGAGGTCAACGGCGTCGCCCACCTGCTCGAGCACATGGCGTTCAAGGGCACCGAGCGCCGCTCGGCGCGCGCCATCGCCGAGGCGATCGAGAACGTCGGCGGCCACCTGAATGCCTACACCTCGCGCGAGCACACCGCGTATTACGCGCGCGTGCTGGCGCACGATCTGCCGCTCGCGGTGGAGCTCCTGGCCGACATTTTGCAGCACTCGACCTTCGACGAAAGCGAGCTCGCGCGCGAGCGTACCGTGATCCTCCAGGAGATCGGGCAGGTGCAGGACACGCCCGACGACCTGGTGTTCGATCTGTTCCAGGAGACGGCGTACCCGGGCCAGTCGCTCGGGCGCTCGATTCTGGGTCCCGCGGAGATCGTGGCGGCGATGCCGCGCACTGCGCTGATCGACTACATGGCGCAGCACTACGGACCCGAGCACCTGGTTCTCGCGGGCGCCGGCAAGGTCGAGCACGCGCGTCTGGTCGAGCTGGCTGAGCGCCTGTTCGGCGAGCTGCCGGCGCCCGCGCCGCATCGGCCGGACGACGCGCGTTACGAGGGCGGTGAGCGGCGCGAGGAGCGCGAGCTCGAGCAGGCGCACCTGCTGCTCGGCCTGCCGGCGTTCTCGTACCGGGATGACGATTTCTACGCGCTCCAGGTGCTCTCGACCATGCTCGGCGGCGGCATGTCCTCGCGCCTGTTCCAGGAGGTGCGCGAGAACCGTGGCCTCGCGTACTCGGTGTTCTC
The DNA here is from genome assembly GCA_046732855.1 of Pseudomonadota bacterium. Taxonomy (GTDB): domain Bacteria; phylum Pseudomonadota; class Alphaproteobacteria; order Geminicoccales; family Geminicoccaceae; genus JBKPNX01. The sequence goes on along the minus strand of JBKPNX010000111.1, from coordinate 8,660 downwards.
GTTCGCCTCCTGCTACAACGACACCGGCGTGCTCGGCATCTATGCCGGCACCGGCGAGAAGGAGACCGCGGAACTCGTGCCGGTGGTGTGTGACGAGTTCCTGAAGCTGATCGAGGAACCGGGCGCGGACGAGCTTGCCCGGGCCCGCGCCCAGCTGAAGGCGAGCCTGATGATGGCGCTCGAGAGCTGCTTTGCCCAGTCCGAGGAGCTCGCCCGCCAGCTGCTCATCTTCGGCCGGCGCATCCCGCAGGACGAGATCATCGGCACGATCGATGCGGTCGATGAAGCGGCGATCCGCCGGGTCGGTCGCCGCCTGCTCGCCGGCGGGGCGCCGACGCTCACGGGACTCGGCCCGCTCGGCCATCTGCCGGGGCTCGAGTCGATCCGCCGCCGGCTGCAGTGAAGCAGCGCCTCCTCGCAGGCGAGCGTCACCCCCACGGCACTCAGAGCACGCGACGTAGGTCGCCGGCTTGTCGATCTCACCCTCAGGCTGACCGCGCCTGGAGCAGACAGGTCGGCAGCGTGTGAGGCTTGCCCCAGGGGCCTCGCGTCGCACTTTAGCGGTGCGGGGGGCTGATGGCGTCCTCGGCAGCGCGCTCGTGAACACCTCAACTGCCGGAGGGAGCCATGTTCACCGAAGCCCCGGCCAGGGTCGGCGATCCGCTGCAGGAGCATCTCGGGCTTTGGGACTGGCGCCGCCGCGTCGCGGAGCTGTACGCCGAAATCCGCGCGTTCGATGACCCGGAGTTTGCCTGGCGACGATGGCGCGCGACGCGGGACGAGCTGTTCCGCACCCACCCGCAGTCGCCGCTCGATCCGCACCGCCGGCCCGACTTCGCTGGCATCGCGCTGTTCGACTATGACCCGGCCTTTCGCTGCCTGGTCGACCTGGCGCCCGCGCCAGACGCCGATCGCCACGCGCTTTGCGGCGGGCGCGACGGCTACGTCCAGCTCTTCCCGTTCGCCCGCACCGATGGCCTGAACCAGCGTCTCGGCGGCGAGCTCACGCTCTATTGGCTCGGCGGCTACGGCGGCGGCGTGTTCCTGCCGTTTCGCGACGCCACGACCGGCCGCACGACGTTCGGCGGCGGTCGCTACCTGCTCGATGGCATCAAGGGCGCGGATCTCGGCCTGAAGGCCGGCGGCCGCGCGATCCTCGACTTCAACTTCGCCTTACAATCCGTCTTGCGCCTACTCGGCGCGCTGGATCTGCCCGCTCGCGCCGGCGGCGAACGAGCTGCCGGTCGCGATCACGGCCGGCGAGCGCCTGTCGATCTGACCTCGTCCGGAAGCGCGGCATGGCCCACTGCGCCAAGCGCCGCGCGGGGAGCCGAGCGGCCATCGCGCCCCTTGCGGTGTCCCGCGCTGTTCGGCGACAATGGCCTCAGGCGAAGGTGAAAAGCGTCGACGCCCGTTGGCACCGGAGCGGACGCTCGAGGCAGCACAGGGAGGCTGACATGACTGACGAAACCGGCACGCGGACCATCACCCCGGCAGGAACGCCGACGTCCAAGGGGTTGAGCCGCCGCACCGTTCTGAAGGGAGCGGCGGCGAGCGCCGGCCTGGCGGCGGGTTCGGGCGCGATCTCCGGGTTTCCGACGATCTGGGCGCAGAACATCAAGGACGTCACCCTGCTCCAGGTCGGCGGCTCGTATTCGGCGATCATCGACATCGCGCGGAAGGCGACCGAGGATCTCGGCTTCAAGGTCGAGATGCAGACCGCGGATCACGCCGCCCTTCTGAACCGCCTCGTGACCCAGCCCGAATCCCTGGACATCGCGGACACCGAATTCTTTTTCCTCATGTACACGGTGCCGCGCGGCATCATCCAGCCGGTCGACCTGAAGAAGTACAAGTGGTGGGACAAGGTCGTCCCGATCTTCACCAAGGGGCAGTACCCGGACGGTCGCGAGGTCTCGCGGCAGGGCATCAACCCGTACGAGGTGCAGTATGTCGAGGGACCGGACGCGCGCGAGTTCCACGACGGTCCGACCGGCTTCGCGACCGCGATTCCGACGGTCTACAACGCCGACACGCTCGGCATCCGGCCCGACCTGCTGGGCCGCGAGGTAGGGAGCTGGGCGGAGCTGCTCAATCCCGAGTTCAAGGGCCGCACCGCTCTGGTCGACGTGCCGCAGATCGGGATCATGGACGCCGCCATGGCGATCGAGGCGCGCGGCGACATCAAGTACGGCGACAAGGGCAACATGACCCAGGAGGAGATCGACAAGACGATCGACATCCTGATCGCCGCCAAGAAGAACGGTCAGTTCCGGGCGTTCTGGACCACGTTCGACGAGTCGGTGAACCTGATGGCCTCGGGCGAGGTGATCCTGCAGTCGATGTGGTCGCCGGCGGTCACCGCCGTGCGCTCGCGCGGGATCGACTGCTACTACGTGCCACTGAAGGAAGGCTATCGCGCGTGGGGCAGCTGCATCGCGCCGATGGCGCACCTCTCCGGCCTCAAGCTCGATGCCGCCTACGAGTACCTCAACTGGTACCAGTCCGGCTGGCAGGGCGGGTTCATCGCCAAGCAGGGCTACTACACCTCGGTGCCCGAGACCGCGAAGCAGTTCATGACCCAGAACGAGTGGGACTACTGGTACGAGGGCAAGCCGGCGCAGGAGGTGATCAAGGACCCCTACGGCAACGTCATGGAGCAGCCCGGGCGGGTGCGGGATGGCGGCTCGTTCTGGGAGCGCATGGGCCACGTCGCGTGCTGGAACACGCTGATGGACGAGAACCGGTACATGATCCAGCGCTGGAACGAGTTCATCGCCGCCTGATCGCTCGAGCTCGAGCCCGGGGCGGCTCTGGCCGCCCCGCCCCGTCTCTCCACTATCATCGGACCCGATGAAGATCCCCGAGCGCCTGATTCCTTACCTCCAGGTCCTGCCGCTCACTCTGGTGCTCCTGGTGTTCCTCGGAATTCCACTGTTCATCGTGGTCGTGGTCAGTTTTTTCGACTACGACTTGTTCGACATCATTCCTGAGTTCACTTTGCGCAACTATGTCGAGCTGTTCCGATCGGGTCTCACTTACGATTTGTATCTGAGCACGTTCAAGTACGCCCTGATCGTCTGGGCGATCACGCTCATCGTCGGTTTCACCGTCGCCTATTTCCTGGTGTTCCACGTGAGGAGCCTCCTCTGGCAGATCGCCCTGTTCCTGGTCTGCACGGTGCCGTTCTGGACCTCGAACATCATCCGGATGATCTCCTGGATTCCATTCCTCGGCCGCAACGGCATCTTCAATCAATCGCTGATGCTGCTCGGCGTGACCGGCCAGCCGCTGGACTTCCTGCTGTTCTCGGACTTCGCCGTGATCGTCGCCTACGTGCATCTGTTCACGCTGTTCATGATCGTGCCGATCTTCAACTCCATGGCGCGGATCGATCCGGCGATCATCGAGGCGGCGCGCGACGGCGGCGCGAGCGGCCTGCGCATCCTGACGACGATCGTCATACCGTTGTCCAAGACCGGGATCGCGCTCGGCTCGATTTTCGTGATCGCGCTGGTGATGGGCGACTTCTTCGTGGTCAGGATCATGAGCGGCAGCCAGAGCAGCAACGTGGTGTTCGCCATGGCGAACGAGATCGCGCTCCTGCAGTACCCGCCCGCGGCGGCCAGCGCTCTGGTGCTGATCATCATCGTCTCGCTGATGGTCGCGGCGATCCTCAGGATCGTGGATGTGCGCCGCGAGCTGGAAGGCTAGGAGCAGGTGATGCAGGCGCCCCGGTCCGGTCGGCGGCCGCTTTCGTTCTACGCGCTCGCGGCGTTCTTCACGTTGTTCGTGGCGTTCCTCTACGGCCCGATGTCGGCGATCTTCATCCTCTCCTTCCAGGGCCCGAATGGCGGTCTGACCTTTCCTTTGAACGGGGTGTCGCTCAACTGGTTTTACGCGCTGTTCCAGCAGCAGCGCACCGGCGACATCGCCGGCTCGTTCGCCCGCTCGATCGGGCTCGCGATCATCGTCCTGGTCCTGACGGTCACCATTTCGGTGATGGCCGGGCTCGCCTTCCGGCGCCGGTTTGTCGGGGCGGGCGTCATTTTCTACATGGCGATCGCGAGCCTGATCATGCCGGGCCTCCTGGTCAGCCTCGGCATCGGCCTCATGTTCCAGTTCCTGGGCTGGAAGACCTACTGGTACACGTCGGCGCTGGGCGCCCATCTGACCTGGACGCTGCCGTTTGGGCTCCTGATCATGTTCGCGGTGTTCAGCCGGTTCAATCGCGCCTACGAGGAGGCGGCGCGCGACCTCGGCGCCGGACGCTGGGCCATCCTCTGGACGATCGTGCTGCCGATCCTGTTTCCGGGCATGATCGCGGTCGCGCTGTTCGGCTTCACCCTGTCGTACGACGAGTTCCCGCGCACACTGGTGACGGTCGGCCCGCGCAATACCCTGCCGCTCGAGATCTGGAACATGACCACCAACGTCACCTCGCCCGCGCTCTATGCGATCGGCACGGTGACGACCGCGGTCTCGTTCGTCGTGATCGCGCTCGCGCTGTCCTCGATCGCGCTGATCCAGAGGCGGCGCAGCCGGCGCCCGGTGCAGGCAGCGCCCGTCGCCGCGCCCGCGGCAGCGCCCGCGCCCAGCTTCGAGCCGAGCGGTGCCAGGCCATGAGTTCGGGCGAGATCGAGCTGAGGAACGTCACCAAACGATTCGGGCCGACCGTCGCCATCCAGAACATCAACCTTTCGATCCCGCACGGCAGCTACTGCTGCCTTCTCGGCCCGTCGGGCTGCGGCAAGACCACGATCTTGCGCATGATCGCCGGCCACGAGGAGCCGAGCGCCGGCGTGATCCGGATCGGCGGTCAGGACGTGGTGGGCCTGCCGCCGGTGCGCCGCGGCACCGCGATGATGTTCCAGAGCTACGCCCTGTTCCCGCACATGACGGTCGTCGACAACGTCGCCTACAACCTGCGCATGCGCGGGGTCGGCAAAGCCGAGCGCCGTGAGCGGGCGCGCGCGATGCTCGACAAGGTGCAGCTCGGCCCGCTCGCCGAGCGCATGCCGGCGCAGCTTTCCGGCGGCCAGCAGCAGCGGGTCGCGCTCGCCCGCGCGATCATCACCAACCCGCGCGTGCTCCTGCTTGATGAGCCGCTATCAGCGCTCGACGAGTATCTCCGGCTGCAGATGCGCAGCGAGCTGCGCCGCCTGCAACGCGAGCTCGGCATCACCTTCGTCCACGTCACCCACACCCAGCTCGAAGCGATCGCGGTCGCCGACATGGTGGTGGTCATGGATCAGGGCCACATCGAGCAGGCGGCCGCACCCGAAGTGATCTACGCCACGCCGGAGAGCGCCTACGTGGCCCGTTTCATGGGCGGGCACAACGTGCTGAGCGGCCGGCTCGCCCGCATCGCGGGAGGTCTCGCCGCGCTCGAGAACGACCGCGGCCAGCGCTTCGAGCTGGCGATGCAGGAGAGCCTCGCCGCCCCGGGCGACACGGTGAACGTCTCGATTCGGCGCGATCGCGTCGCGCTCGAGAACGGCGCCGCCGCGGGCGACGGGGTCAACCAGGTGAGTGGCGCGGTCTACGCGATCGAATACCAGGGCGCGTTCGTCAAGGTGACCATGCGCATCACCGGCGGCGAGGAGTTCGTCGCTTACATGCGCGACGATCAGTTCCTGCGCAATCCGGTCGAGATCGGCGAAACCGCCACCGCCAGCTGGCAGCGCGACGACCTGCACTTGCTGCGCGCCGATCTCGGCCGCGCTGCACTCGACGCCGGCCGGCCCTACCAGAATCCCTAGCCCAGATCGCATCTGGGCTCTGGATTGGCGCTACTCGTCTATGACAAAAGCTAAAAAACGACGCAGAGGAGTTCCCCGACAGAGTGGAGTGTAAAGGGCGAAGCGGACCGACCATCCAGTCTCCTACTCCTCTTGGCGCACCAGCACCTCCTGCCCGCGGTTTGTTAGAGGTCCGTCAAAGGTAGACGTCAAGCTGCATAAGATGGCACACCTGCTCAAGGTGCTGCCCAAAACCGTACATGTGGTTGGTCCCGGTATTCACGTCACCTCCCATATAGAGACCCATTCCGAAGTCTTGATCATCGACAATCAGAGCGCCGGAGTCGCCATCAACACCAGGTTGTGCAAAAAAGATGCGCATCGGTAACGCGCTCATATAGTTACCGTTGAACAAAATGACCTCTGTAATCTTGGTTTTCCAGGTACCGGTCGCTGCGCCGTCTATAACAACATCGATGAACTGAGCGATGTATTTTCTTGTCTTCAGCGGCGCACCCTGGATGCCATGCGGATCCGCCAGTAGCGCTGCATCAATACCGTCCGCGCCCAGATCAAGTAGCGTGGTCTGCCCGAGCCGCATCTCTACCTGATCGCCGATTGTCGGCGGCGGGTTCTGTACCACCAAGCCGTGTTTGCATGTCAGTACACCATCGGTTGGGACCACACCAGCGCGTGCGGATCGCGCCCAGCAGGCGCTCGTCATGCCCATTGGATGAGGCAGAATTGCGTGGTGTAGCACCTCAATCACCGACCTCAGGTAGATAGGAAACTCCCGTTCACCCACGACGATGGAAGCGACTCTGGCGCCAGCCGTGATGCTGGGATTGGGATGAGAATACACAATGATGCCGAAGTCATCCCCTTCGTGCTCCGGATCGGTGAAGCCAGCCGTCGCAAACCGGAAGCCGGGTATGCGTCGGCCGATGTCAATTCTCGCAAACTCTTCCGTCAGCGCAAGCGTCCATAGTACCGCGCGTATTTGCTCCTCGGTCTGGTAACCCCTCAGGTCTTCGCTCAGGCGTGGGTCGTATCGGGCCGGCCCGATCGCGTCCTCTGGCGGTGCGACGTCGGGAAGCAATCGATAACCGCTACTCTTGTCGACATTCATCGCTTTCCCTCCGGGAAATCTGCTTGCTCGATCTTAGCCCAATGAGCTGGGCCTTCAGCCGCTGTGCGATGCGTTCATCAGAGAGATATCCCGCGATGCCGTGCGGGTAGTCACGCGGATTGCTGATGTCTGATATGTTTTCGATGTCCACCGGGAACATGGGGCGCTCGAGCCGCGCGTACAGGGCGATATAGTCGCGATCGTCGCTTCCATTAACCCACACCTTAACTCCTTTGGGCACGCCAAGTGGCTTAGGCAGCGCATCCCTGATGGTGTTGATCGCTAACGGTGATCCCAACGTGACGAGGAGCGGCACGTTGACTTCCGCGCCGCGTTCGGTCAGCAAGCAGTAGGCTACGACCGTCCCGAGCGAGTGGGATACCACAATACAGGGTTCGCAAGCAGGTATCGCCTCGCCTACAAGCTTGTTGATTGCACGGCGGACGCCTGCCCGGACAAGGTATGCATGAACGTCAGCTGTGAATCGCGCGATGATGCGGTCCGTAAGCCATGGCACCCGTTGGCTGAGTGCCCGCGCGGTTGCTTGTACCCACTCCCAATTTTGCGGCCAGCGCTGACGAACCTCATTGGTGAGCTGCGCTTCGATTTCGGCATCGGTGATACCGGCCTTCTTCGCCAGGGCATCAACGAGCTGCCGATCGAAGTCGAAGCTTCGTCCTCCTGAACGCGGAGCCCCGCCGCGCTCGATGACCTCGATCAATTCGTCTACAGCGGCCGCGGTGAGCTCGTCGAGCCGCTTGCCATAGAACGGTAGGCGTATTTCGAGATCCGAGGGGAGCGCGGCTTCGATCTTGGCAAAGCCACATTCCAGCGCTTCTCTCCACTCCGCCGTTATAGCGGCTTCCTCGCGTTCGCCCTGTGCTCGACCGTGAATCAGTACAAGCTTCATGGCAATTCTCCCTCCGCAACGGCAGTGGCGAGCTTGCGGCCGCCGTCGCCTGTTGCCAACGCAAATAGGCTCGGTGCGAGTGACGCGCGCGCTGCAGCAATCGCTGGGTGCATGTTCGTCGGATCCAGATAGGCCCAGCCTCGTGTCAACATCGGAAACGCGGGGCTGCACGGCACCGAGAGTGACTCGGGCGGGCGGCTTGAGAGCATGACGATGTCGTACGGCACGGCTTGATTGAGCTTCTCGAACCATCCCACCATGTCATCAATCTGGCCGATGTTTCCCGCCTCGGCATATGCGTAGGCTGCCAAAACGCCCAGCGTTGGGTTCTCGTGTTTGTATCGTCGAAGTTCCTTGGCGGTCCGATTGGCAAACTGAGCTTCGATCGTGAAGCGCCCGCCGCCCGCCGCGACCGTTGCGCGGGCAATCATTTCGCGCAGCAGGTCCTGTACGGCGCTCGGCAGGCTAGCGCCGACACCGATCGACGGAACATACATGAGGCTTTCGACCGTGTTTGCAGTAATCGTGAGGGCGCCAACGAGGTTGGCAAACATCGCCGTCGGGGCAAAACGACTATTGCTCAGTTCGAGCACGACCGACGCACCAAGACGCTTTGAAGCCGGCCGACCGCGGACATGCCAAGCGCCCTGTTCTTGAAAGAGCCCCTGGTGACCGCCGCTCACATAGGCTGCGACGGGTATGGCTCCATAGACACTCAACCCCGTGTCCGTCTCGTAGTCCTGCCGTCCGGTGTTCTCCACGATGCGTCGTATGCGCGATCGTTGCGTTGTCGCCAGCTTTTCGGTCTGCCTCGGTGGCGATGGTGCTGGCGTGGGCCTCTCGCCCTTGCGCAAGGTCTGAAGCTCGCGTCCCCTTAGGC
>JBKPNX010000110.1:0-138373 GCA_046732855.1 Pseudomonadota bacterium | reverse complement strand
TTGCCGCAGGACGACCCGCGCCAGCGCTGCCCCGACATCCAAAAGGCCCAGACCCTGCTCGGCTGGCAGCCCAAGGTCGCCCTCGCCGACGGCCTCAAGGACACCATCGCCTACTTCAAACACCTGCTCAAGTGAGCGAGCGCTTCTCGATTCGTGCTGAACTCCATCGCTTGCCTCAGGGCTGCTTCAGTCAGCATCAATCAGCCGGAAGCACGTCCGGAGGAGGTCTCAGGCCTAGGCGAGTGTGAACTCGACGACCGCGGTGACTTGGGACTCGGCGCTCGTATTGTCTGGCGACCTCGGCCGAACTGCGGATAGCAGCGCCGTTGGCCATGAGCGCCGGAAGCTGGCGTAGGGCAACGAGACGCACAGGCTGCTCAGCGGGCGGTTCAAAGCCCGTTTTCGTGCGCGGCACCGAGTTGCACGGGCTGGCCGTGCGGCGTCGAGAGATAGGCGCGGCGCCACGCCTCCTGGCGGCGAAGGATTTCGCTCGGCTCGATCATGCCCTTCTCGGTGCAGATGCGCTCCAGCGCGCGCAGCCACTGCTGGAAATAGGCATCGGCCCGCGCCGGATCAGCCGCGGCTGCCTCGATCTCGCGCCCAAGCGCGGCCGACCATTCCGTCCACGGGATCGCGCCGCGCTCCGACAGGTGCACCGCGAGCGCGAATGCGGTCGCCTGCCAGGGTTCCTGAAACACCAGGCCGTCGGCGTCGGCCGGCAGCATCGGAGGGCCGCCGGGACGCGCCGGCTCGCTCATAAAGCCTCGGTCGGCGCGGTGATCATCAAGGCGACCGCCGGACCGGCTCATCCGGCCGGCTCCAGATAGTCCTCCCACAGATCGAGGTAGACCGCGCTCGCCGGCGCGGCCGATTCCCCCCAGAGCTCGCCTGCCTCGAAGCGCACGCTGTATAAATGAGCGCCCTCGCGCACGCCGGCGGCGCTCCGATCGGGGAACACGTGCGCGCCATAGTGCTCGTGGATCACGCCGGTGCGGCCGCGCACGTAGCGCGGTTCGCGCGTATGGCCGCCCGGGTGCCGGTTGCGTGCGCGCACCCGGTCGCCGACGGCGAAACGGGGCGGCGCCTCGCTCGCGACCTCGACCGAACTGCCCCTCGTCATCACGCGCGCGACCGCCGCCGCGCGAAGCACGCGCGCGCGCAGCGCGGCGTCGGGTTCGCCGGCCGCTTTGCCGCTGGCCAGCTCGTCGGCCGAGATCAAGCCGTGCTCGACCAGCAGCTTTTCCAGCCCCGCCAGCCAGTTCTCGTAGTAGCTGTGGCGCATATAGTCGGCCGGATGCTGGCGCTCGCGCGCATGGCGGCCCATGTCGATCGACCATTGGCCGAGCGCGCCGGCCCCGAGGGTCAGCGCAAATACGCGCTTCTCCCAGTCGTGATGGAACACCGGCTCATCGGCTTCCGGCTCCGGCTGGATCGCCCCGAGGCCGTGCATGCCGCCGAGATCGTGGCCGCCGTTCATCGTCCCCGGGCCCCGCCGTTCGGCGACTTCGCCTTCTCGACCCCGATCATGGCGTTCCTCGTGACCAGCCTGGCCAGCTCGGCCTCGCTCCAGCCACCGGTGCCCGGCGGCCGCTCGGGCAGCACCATGAAACGCACCTCGGAGGTCGAGTCCCAGACCCGGATCTCGACGTCGTCGGCCAGCTCGGTGCCGAACTCGGCGAGCACGCCGCGCGGGTCGGCGACGGCGCGCGCGCGATACGGCGGCGACTTGTACCAGACCGGCGGCAGGCCGAGCACCGGCCAGGGATAGCAGGAGCAGAGCGTGCAGACCACGAGGTTGTGCACTTCGCGCGTGTTCTCGACCACCCGCATGTGCTCGCCCTGGCGGCCGCCGTAGCCGCGCGACGCGATCGCCGCGGTCGCGTCGCGCAGCAGCCATTCCTTGAACTCCGGATCGCTCCAGGCGCGGGCCACCACGCGGGCGCCGTGTTGCGGCCCTACCCGGTGCTCATAGATATCGATCAGCTCGTCGAGGGCGACCGGGTCGACCAGCCCTTTCTCGACCAGCAACGATTCTAGCGCCTGGACCCGGAGCGCCAACTCAGAGGGCGGCTCGGTGTGGTCATGGGCGTGATGCTCGTGGGTTCGGCTCATGACGGGTCCTCCCCGCGTCCAGCGGCGCCGCAGCCTGGGCGGAGGCACAAACTCCGGAGCGTGCTTCCGCGACGGCACGTCAGCCGTGCCCGGATCGTGACGTCCTGCCGGCCTTCGTCATTCGTCCGCGAAGCATAGAGCGGCGCGGGCTCCGTCGTCAAAGTTCTGGCACCCGAAGCGGCACCGCTTCAAAAGATCGAGTGGAACAGGCCCCCGACCTTCTGCGTCGCTGCGAGCTCGTTGTACAGGCGGACGGCCGCCCGGTCGGCAGGACGTGGGCGGGAATGCCCTTCTGCTCGAGCAGGGCGAGCGTCTCGGGGCGGATCTGCAGGAGCTCCAGCACGCCCTTCGACCGGATCACCACCTCGGCGCCGCGGTCGAGCAGCTCCGCGACGTCGATTGGCCGGATATCTGGCACGTCCCGGGTGCCGGCTCGCGCCAGCCCCATTGGCGCGCGCCACCGGGTAGAGCTTGGCGGTCCTTGAATGTGCGTTAGCCCTCGAGTCGGCCCCACGACAGCTGCAAGATCCGCGGCGATCGAAGGTCACCAGCCATGCTAGGTTGCCCAGCGCTCGGTGCGCGCGCCGGTGACGAACGGGGAGCTCAGACGGTTGCTGAGGAATGCCATGGCTTGGCGCGCGAGCGCGCGAGGAGTGATCATCACCGGTGACATCGATGGGACCAGCGGGTGCTTCGAGTCCGTGACCGGAAGCGCGACCTGAGCGACGACTTCTGCCTCGAGCCTGGATCAGGGAACGACCGCATGGACCTGGATGAGTTTCGCCGCCATGGCCACAGCTTCGTCGACTGGATGACGGACTATCTCGCGACCATCGAGCGTCGCCCCGTGCGGGCGCAGGTGCGACCGGGCGAGATCGCGGCGCAGCTGCCGGCATCGGCGCCGGTCGAGGGCGAGCCGCTCGAGCGGATCTTCGCCGATTTCGATCGCATCCTGCTGCCGGGCATGACTCACTGGCAGCACCCGAGCTTCTTTGCCTACTTCCCGGCCAACTCGAGCCCGCCCTCGGTGCTCGCCGAGATGCTGACCGCGGCGCTCGGCGCGCAGTGCATGCTGTGGCAGACCTCGCCCGCGGCGACCGAGCTCGAGACCCGCGCCCTCGATTGGCTGCGCCAGATGACCGGCCTGCCCGAGGGCTTTTCCGGGGTGATCCAGGATTCGGCATCGAGCGCCACCTTGTGCGCCATTCTGGTGGGCCGCGAGCGCGCGACCGGGTGGCGGGCCGACGAGGACGGGCTAGGCGCGTCCCCGCCTCTCGTGTTCTACGCCTCAGAGGAGGCGCATTCCTCGGTCGAGAAGGCGGTCAGGATCGCCGGCCTCGGCCGCCGCGGTCTGCGCCTGATCCCGACCGATGGCGACTTCGCGATGCGCCCCGAGGCGCTCGCCGCGGCGATCCTCGAGGACCGGGCGACGGGCCGGGTGCCGGCGGGAGTGGTGGTGACGCTCGGTACGACCGGCGTCGGCGCGTCCGACCCGCTGCGCCCGATCGCCGCGATCTGTCGCGAGCATGCTCTTTACCTGCACGTCGACGCCGCCTGGGCCGGCAGCGCGCTCCTGCTCGACGAGCATCGCTCACTGATCGAGGGCGCAGAGCACGTCGACAGCTTCGTGTTCAACCCGCACAAGTGGCTGCTCACCAACTTCGACTGCTCGGCCCATTTCGTGCGCGACCCGGCTGCGCTCGTGCGCACGCTCTCGGTCCTGCCGGCGTATTTGCAATCGCGCGAGACTGGCGCAGTGATCGACTACCGCGACTGGGGGGTGCCGCTCGGCCGACGCTTTCGCGCGCTCAAATTATGGTTCGTCCTGCGTAGCTACGGCGTGACGCGGCTTCAGGCGATGCTGCGCGACCACATCGCGTGGACCGCGGAGCTGGCCGAACGGATCGCGGCCGAGCCCGATTTCGAGCTGACCACACCGCCCAAGCTCGCGCTGCTGACTTTCCGCTACCGGCCCCGCGGGCTGGACGAGGAGGACGAGCTCGATCGCCTGAACGAGCGGCTGCTCAACGCGCTGAACGACGATGGTCGCATCTATCTGACCCAGACCCGGGTGCGCGGCCGTTACGTGATCCGGTTCGCCATCGGCCAGCTGTATACGACCGGCGCCCACGTCCAGCGGGCCTGGCAGGTGATCGCCGCGACCGCTTGCGGCCTGCCATTTCGATAGCCGCAGGCAGTACGGTCGTGCGTTCCGAGCCCGGAGCTGTACTTCGGCCGAATCCACGGCCGTTCGGCCGATTGAACCCGCTTGAGTCCGATCAAGGGTTTACTGACCAGACGCAGCGTTGCCGCTTGCGCGACGCCGGTTGACGGCGAGACGAGCGATCTTTCATGATGCGGGCGGGGGGCAGCGCCGGAGTGCCGGGCGCGCGCTCGGCACGGCCGGCCGGTCTGGGGGAGAACCGCAATGAAGCACGCCAAAGCCAGTGCAGGCCGGCGCCTGACCGCGCGTCCTGCGGCGGTCTCGCGCCGACGCTTCCTCGAGGTCGCCGGCACGGCGGGCACCGCGAGCGCGGCGTTCCTGGTGGCGAGCGCGGCGTGGCGAGCCCAGGCGGCGGGCGAGCCGCTCAAGATCGGCTGCAAGGGACCGTTCACCGGGCCGGCCAGCCGCACCGGCGACGAGTTCAAGAACGGCGTTGCCATGGCGCTCGAGGACGCCCGCGCCGCCGGCGACCTGCCGCTCGTGATCGACGGCGAGCAGCGTGACGTCGAGATCGTCTACATCGACAGCCAGTCGAGCCCCGAGAAGGCGGTCAAGGCGGTGACGGACGCGATCACCCGCGAGGGCGTGAAGTTCATCGCCAACGGCTGGCATTCCTCGGTCGCGATGGCGCTCCTGGACGCCGAGGCGCCGTATCACATCGTCCATCTGGGGCATCTCGGCGAGTCGCAGTTCATCTCCGAGAAGATCAACCAGGATCCGCAGAAGTACCGCGGCTGGTTCAAGGGCTGGCCGGCGCCGCCGGTGTTCGCCGGCCTGTACGGGCCGCCGCTCAAGCATTTCATCGAGGCCGGGCAGTGGCGGCCGGCCAACATGAAAGCGGCTGTTCTGGTTGAGGACACCGATTTCGGCCGCGGCTGGGGCGAAGCCGCGATCGAGAGCCTGAGCAAGGTCGGCTTCGAGGTGCTGCCCTACGACGTCACCGCGCTCGAGGAGACCGAGTTCTCGCCGCTGCTGACCAAATACAAGGCGCAGCAGGTGTCGCTGGTCGGCATGACGTCGACCGGCAACGTCAGCGTGTCCAATTTCGTCAAGCAGTTCCGGCAGCAGGACGTCAAGGCGCTGATGATCGCCCATGGGCTCGGCTGGTTCAGCGAGTGGTACGAGTTGACCGGCGACGCCTCCAATTATGCGGTGGCGATCGACTCGCCCCAGGTGATCGACGACGAGCAGGCGAAATGGGTCGAGCGCTACAAAGCGAAATTCGGGATCGACCCCGGCATCGCGGCGAGCGGCATCACCTACGATTACATGCGCATGGCCTTCAAGGTGCTGAACAAGGCCGGCACACTAGACTTCGACAGACTGGTCGAGACCATCTACGACAACCCGTACCGCGGCGTGTGGAACTACTACCAGTTCGCGCGCGAGCCCGGACCGAACGCGCTCGCGCCGGGCGAGGTCATGACCGGCGAGTTCATGAAGGGGTTCTTCTTCCCCATGGTCCAGCTCATGGACGGCCAGGCGCGCGTGATCTGGCCCATCGAATACGCCAAGGCGCAGTTCCAGGAGCCGCCCTGGCTCAAGGCCTGAACCGCCAGGGTAGCGCGGACGGGTCACGGCGGCGCCGGTCGGTGCCCGTCTGCACTTTGCGGACGCGTCTTGCGGGCAGCCGATCGTGAGCGCGCCGATCCTCGCGCTCAAAGGGCTGACCAAGCGCTTCGGCGGCATGACCGTGCTCGATCGGATCACGCTGGAGGTGGCGCCCGGGCAGATCCACGGCGTGATCGGCCCGAACGGGGCCGGCAAGACCACGCTGTTCAACGTGATCAACGGCATCTACACCGCAAGCGAGGGACGGGTCACCTTGCGCGGCCGCGACATCACGAACAAAAGCGTAAGCCGGATCGCCCAGCTTGGCCTCGGCCGCACGTTTCAGGTGCCGCGCGTGTTCAACGAGATGAGCCTGCTCGACAACCTGCTGGTGCCGACGATTCCGCGCCGGCTGGCGCGGCCGGCGGCCGAGGCGCGTGCGCTCGAGCTGCTCGAGCTCGCTGGTCTTGTCGAACTGCGCCATCAGGTCGCGATCGAAGTCTCGGGCGGCCAGAAGAAGCTGCTCGAATTCATGCGTACGATGATGGCCGACCCGGAGCTGGTCCTGCTGGACGAGCCGTTCGGCGGCATCAACCCCGCGCTGGCCGAGCGGTTGACCGAAATCGTGCTCCGGCTCAACCGCGAGCAAGGCAAGACATTTCTGCTGATCAGTCACGAGATGCCATCGGTGATGCGCTTATGCGCGGTGGTCACGGTGCTCGCCGCCGGCGCGACGATCGCCCGCGGGCCACCGGCCGAAGTGCGCCAGGACCCTGCCGTGATCGAGGCGTATCTGGGGCATTGAGGGAAGATCGAGCTTAGCAACTCCGCCCCGAGCAGTGGCGCAGCTCGGGTCGCCGTTTTTGTCGTAGCTCGCGGAGCTTGCGAGCGGAGTTCGCGCGCCGGTTCGGCGTCGTCACCTTCGACGATCACGACATGCTCTGCGGATCGACTGAGCACGGCCACCGACACTCGAAAAGCCAAGGGCTTTTTTTACTGCCAATCCCGAACTGCTTGCCGGCGTCGTCCCAGCTCACTTCCTGATCGTTGCCGACGATCATGCGCCCGGCGTCGGCCAAGCGCCGCAGAGCCACCAGCGCCACTACTCCCCACGTCCAGACGCTACGCATGCCATTCATTGCCGCCTCCCCTCCTGTGCCGGGCTGAGCCGTCGCCGGCCGACCCAGCTCCGCGTCGCATCAAGGCAGCCTCATCACCCCGCAGCTTGCCTCCATTGCCGACCATGCGTGGCAAGGGGTGGCTCGACAACAGGTCCAGTGCCGGAGCGCGTGTCGCAACCCAGACTCTCCCG
This sequence comes from Pseudomonadota bacterium, assembly GCA_046732855.1. GTDB lineage: Bacteria > Pseudomonadota > Alphaproteobacteria > Geminicoccales > Geminicoccaceae > JBKPNX01. Next base: position 131,174 of record JBKPNX010000110.1, on the reverse strand, counting down.
CGCCAAAGCGGCGAGCTCCTATCGGCCGCAAACCTATCAGTCGACCGTTCGACGATGCCCTCGCTCGGGCCGAGACAGACCTGGAGCGACCGCCATCCGCTGCAGGCCAGATGTTTCCGCTGTGGCACGACAAGCGTGCGCTCCTGGAGCGCGCCGTGGCGGACGAGGATATAGCGACTTTTGCCCGGGTGCTGACGGACCTGGATCCGATCAACGTCGAATTCATCTCCCTTGCGGCGCGGCGGCTCGGCGAGCTGGTGCGCGCCGATGCTCACCCAAGCGCTGGTTGACAGCAGCCGCGCTCGCGGCCTCATTCCAGCTGTCTGATCTCGGCGGGCTCGTCGTTGTCGTAGCGCACCCAGTACCTGGCATTGCCGCACTCGAGCACCCAGGCGGCCTGGTCCGGCAAGGAGGCCGCCTCGTCGCGCGTGGCCCGCTTGGGCTGGTCGCATGGGTAACCCTGGGAACGCACGGTGTCCGCGACGATGCCCTTGGCGCTCTCCTCATCGGCCGGCGTCTTGTCCTGAGCCAACGCACCGCCGGCGCAGAGCATCGCTGCGATCGTCCATAGCGGCGCGCTCGGGTGGCTCCTCATCGTCCATCTCCTCAGCTGCCGACTTCTGCCTGATGCGCCGCAGCCATCTCCGCGAGCGTGGCGAAACGGAAATCGGGCCTCACCTCGGCGTCCGACGCCCGCGTCGCGCCCGCCCCCGGCTGCCCGGCGCGCCGATCGATCCAACAGGTCGCGAGGCCGACGCGCTTGGCCGGAACGTGATCGTGATACAGCGATTGCGCCGTATGGAGGGTCTGCCCTTTGGTAACGCCCTGCTCGGCGAGGCGCGCCAGCATGTACTCAAAATTGCGCGCATCCGGCTTGTACGAGCCGATATCCTCTGCGGTGTAGACTGCGTCGAACTCGACCCCGAGCTTCCGTGCGCTATGCGCAAACGAGGCGCGATCGATGTTGGACAGGATCACGAGCCGGTAGTGCCGCTTCAGATAGGCGAGCGCATCGGCGGAGTCCGGGAACGCCGGCCAATCCCGGACCGAGCCGCCGAACGCCTGCGCCGCCGCGGCGTCCGCGGGCACGCCGAAGCGCTGCGCCAGCGCCCCGTGTACGCGCGCGAGCAGCTCCGGGTAGCGGAGATCCGGCGTGGCCTGCTGCTGCGGCGCTTCGGCCGCGGCGAACGCGGCGAGCAGCTCGTCGCGCGCGATGCGAACGCCCTGCGCTTCGAGCCACGGCGCGAGCACCCGCTGGATCCCTGTCTCCCAGTCGATCAGCGTGCCGTAGCAGTCGAAGGTCAAGACCTGAAAAGCGCTCAGTTGCGGCATTCGGCTCTCCCTCGGCGAGCGTGGTCAGTATAGCGAGCGCCGCCCGATGCCGCATCCCGGATTGCAGGCCATCTCTTGTGCGGCGCAGCAGCGGTCATACCTTACAACTTCTTGATCGACCCGGTGAGGTGTCCAGTTGCCCGATGAGCTGGAGCTTGACCCCGCGGTTCTGGCCATTTCCGACTGGCTGGTGCATCAGGGTCTGTGGCGCGCGGACGTGCCGACGCTGCTCGGCGGCTACTGCGAGCGCCTGGTGGCGGCGGGCGTCCCGATCTGGCGCGGCTATCTCAGCGCGCTGACGCTCCACCCGCGGGTGCGCGGCGTCGGCTGCTCGTGGCGGCCCGGGCAGGAAGCGCAGAGCGAGCTCTACATCTACCGGGCGCAGCCGAGCGAGGACTATCTGGTCAGCCCGTTCGCGTACATGTTCGAGCGCGGCCTGCAAAGCCTGCGGGTGCCGCTTGCCGGCGACGCTCCGATCGAGTTTCCCCTGCTCGCCAGGTTCCGCAGCGAGGGCGCGAGCGACTACCTGGCGCACGTCCAGAGCTTCGGGCTCGATGGCGAGCCGGACGGCGAGACCGGTCTGGTGGCGTCCTGGACCACGGATCGGCCGGGCGGGTTCAGCAACCGCGACCTTGCGCTTCTCACCCAGTTGCTGCCGCGTCTCGCGCTCGCGGTGCAGGTCCGCCTCGGCCATGAGATCGCGATCAACGTGCTGGACACGTACGTCGGGCCGGAAGCGGGGCGCCGCATCCTCGCCGGCAAGATCCGCCGCGGCCAGCTCGAGGTCATCGCGGCGGTGATCCTGTACGCGGATCTGCGGGGCTTCACCGCGGCGACCGACCAGAACCCGCGCGACGAGATGGTCGAGACGCTGAACTGCTACTATGACCGGCTGGTGCCGACCATCGAGGAGTTCGGCGGCCAGGTCCTGAAGTTCATGGGCGACGGCCTGCTCGCGACCTTTCCGCTGAACGGCCGTCCCGCCGCGGAGGTCTGCGAGCGGGCGCTGAGCGCGGCCGCCAAGACGCTCGAGCGCACGCGCATCCTGTGCAACGAGCGCGCCGAGGCCAACGCGATGGTCCTCGACCTCGACATTGCCCTGCACCTCGGCGACGTGTTCTACGGCAACGTCGGCAGCGCCGACCGGCTCGATTTCACGGTGATCGGCCCGGCGGTCAACGAGGCCAGCCGGATCGAGATGCTGTGCGGCCAGCATCAGCGCAACCTGCTGATATCGGAGACCTTCGCGAATGCGGCGACGACCGCGGCCGATCGGCTGGTCTCGATCGGCCGTTTCGCGCTGCGCGGCGTCGGCTCCGCTCAGTCGATTTATACGTTGGACGGTTTGTGACGCCGGCGCCCGCGGCCGGATATCGCTCGCGCGTCCGGCGCGCATCCGGCAGCGCCCCCGCGGCACAGGTTCACGCCAGCTTCAATACAGATGGCAGCGCACCAGGTGGGGTCGACCGATGCGGCCGATATCGGTCTCGGGCGGCGGCGTGGTGCGGCAGACATCCATCGCCTTGGGGCAACGCGGGTGGAAGGGGCAGCCGGGCGGCGGGTTCTCGGGGTTGGGCATCTCCCCCTTGAGCAGCACCCGCTGCGCCCGGCGCTGCGGGTCGGGGCACGGCACCGCCGAGATCAGCGCCTCGGTATAGGGATGGCTCGGCCGGGCGAACAGGTCCTCGGTCGCCGCGGTCTCCACGATCCGGCCAAGGTACATCACCGCCAACCTGTCGCTCACGTGCTCGATCACGGCCAGATCGTGCGAAATGAAGATGTAGGAGAGGCCGAACTGCGTCTTCAGCCGAACCAGCAGATTGAGGATCTGCGACTGGATCGAGACATCCAGCGCCGACACCGGCTCGTCCGCGATGATCAGCTTGGGCCTGAGTGCGAGCGCTCGCGCGATGCCGATCCGTTGCCGCTGGCCGCCGGAGAACTCGTGCGGGTAGCGCTCGGCGGCGTTCGCATCCAGCCCGACGGTCTGCAGCAACTCGCGGACGGCTTTGCGGCGGCCCGCTCGGTCACCGATGCCATGGATGACCAGGGGCTCAGCGACGATGGCGCCGACCTTCAGGCGCGGATCGAGCGAGGCGAACGGATCCTGGAAGATCATCTGCATCTCGCGGCGCATCGCGCGCAGCGCCCTCTGATGCAGCGCGCGCAGGTCGGTGCCGTTGAACTTGATCTTGCCGGCGGTCGGCTCAATGAGCCGCAGCAAGGTGCGCGCCAGCGTCGACTTACCACAGCCCGATTCGCCGACGACGCCGAGCGTCTCGCCCCTTTGCACTTCGAAGCTCACGCCATCCACGGCGGGCACCACGCTCTTGCTTCCGCGCGCCGGGAAATGCTTGGCAAGCTCCTCGACGCGCAGCAGCACGGTCATGGCACGGGGTTCCAGCAGGCGGCCTCGTGATCCGGCTCGAATGGTTCGAGCGGCGGCGCCTCGACCCGACAGCGCTCGACCGCGCGCGGGCACCGTGCGGCGAAATAGCAGCCCGCGCCGCGCTGGCCTGGGCTCGGCACCGTGCCGGGGATGGTCGGCAGCACCGATCGCCTGTGGCCGAGGCGCGGCGACGAGGCGAGCAGGCCCGCGGTGTAGGGGTGCAGCGGCCGTCGATACAGCACGGCCGCGCTGGCCCGCTCGACGATGCGCCCGGCGTACATGACGATGACGCGCTCGCACATCTCGGCGACGATGCCGAGATCGTGGGTGATCAGCAGCACCGACATGCCGATCTCGCGCTGCAGGCGCCTGATCAGGTCGAGAATCTGCGCCTGGATGGTCACGTCCAGCGCGGTGGTCGGCTCGTCGGCGATCAGCAGCGCCGGCCGGCAGGCGATCGCGATGGCGATCATGGCGCGCTGGCGCAGACCGCCGGACAGCTCGTGCGGGTACTGACCGAAACGGCGCTCGGGCGCACCGATACCGACCAGCACGAGCAGCTCGAGCGCGGCGGCGCGCGCTTCCGACTGGCGCAGGCCGCGGTGGATGCGCAGGACCTCGGTGATCTGGAACCCCACCGTGAAGGTCGGGTTGAGGCTGGTCATCGGCTCCTGGAAGATCATGCCGACGCGATCGCCGCGCACCTCACGCATGGAGGGCCCGAGCTCGAGCAGGTTACGCCCCTCGAACAGGATGCGGCCGGTATCCACCCAGCTCGGCGGCGAGGGGTTGAGGCCCATGATCGCCATTGCCGTGACGCTCTTGCCGCAGCCCGACTCGCCGACCAGGCCGACGGTCTCGCCAGTCCCAAGCGCGAACGAGACGTCCTCGACCACTCGGACGAGGCCGGCGTCGGTCATGAACGAGATGCTGAGCGAGTCGATCTCGAGCAGCGGCGACTTCGCGGCTGCGACGGCCGGGCCCATCGCCCCGCGGGAACGCTGCTCGGTGAAGCCGGTCAGTCGAACACGACCTTCGGGAAATAGAGCGACACGACCCAGTTAGGCTGGTCGACAATTTCGCTGATGCGCAGGTCGGCGCACACGCTGCACAGCATGTAGGCGTCGGCCGCGGACATCCCTTGCGTAGCCGAGATCTCGTCGATCATGCCCATCACCGCCGCGCGCGCGCCCGCCATCAGGTCGGGCCCGATCCCGGTGGTGACGATATAGCCCTTCTCGTCGAAATGACGCGTCACCGGCCCTGGTGTCTCGAAGCGCGGGAAAGGCAGGTTGGCGCCCTTCACCACGTCGAAGGTCAGCGCCACATTCATCGGGCTCTCGATCGCGGTGCCGCAGACCTCGCCGTCCCCCTGCGTGGCGTGGGTGTCGCCGACCGAGAACAGGCCACCGGCGACCTCGACCGGGAGGTAGAGCGTGGCCCCGGCGGCGAGATCGCGTATGTCGAGGTTGCCGCCGACCCGCCTCGGCGGGACGATGCTGTGCGTCCCGGGCTCGGCGAGCGCCACCCCGATCGTGCCGCAGAACGGCTTGAGCGGCACCCGCCCCCCGGGGCTGTAGGCAGCCGGCGCGAGATTCCGGGCGTCGTAGCGCCACAAGTGGAGCGCCGGCTCGGGGAACTGGTCGGCCAAAAGGCCGAATCCCGGAATGAGGGCGGTCCATCCCCACCCCACCGGCGCGAACGATTCGATCGTCACCTTGAGGGCGTCGCCGGGCTCGACGCCGTCGACATAGACGGGGCCGGTGACCGGATTGACCTTGGCGAAATCGAGCGTCGCGACATCGGCCACGGTCGAGTCTTGGCTCAGCTGGCCACCCGAGGCCTCGACCACCTCGAACTCGACCGTGTCGCCCGGAGCTACCCTCAGCACCGGCCGGTTGGCATTGTCCCAACCGAAGTGATGGCGGTCGCGATGGATGGTGTGACGACGGCTACTCAACATCTTTGGCGTACACGTAGTCGTAGTTGACCGGGATGTGGATCGGGTCGGCGAAGAAGATGTCCTCGCCCCCGGTGCGCGGCGAGCGCATAGTGTAGCGGACCTCGTTGAACACCGGCGCCCACGGCGCGTCGTCCATGATCTTGATGAAGATGTCGCGCCACCGGTCGATCCGCTGCTCGGCCTGATCCGGGCTCGCCATGGCGTCGGCTTCCGCGGCGCGCGCGTCGATCTCCTGGTTGCAGTATTTGGCCCAGTTCCAGCCGCCGGGCACGGCGCCGCCGCAGCCCAGAATCGGCCCGTAAAAGTTGGACGGATCCGGGAAGTCGGCGATCCAGGCCATGCCGCCCGACCAGATCATCGGCGCGGTGCCGTCGCCGCCGGCCGCGATCACGGTCGCCTGCGCCAGCGGCTTGACCTCGGCCTTGATACCGATCGCCGCGAGGTCCTGCTGGATCGACTGCGCGATGCGCGGATTGGGATCGGTGTTCATGGCGTAGAGCTCGGTTTCGAAGCCGTTCGGAAAGTCGGCCTGTGCGAGCAGGTCCTTGGCTCTCTTGGCGTCGTAGGGATAGCCCTGATAGTCTTTATCGTAGCCCGGCATCGCCGGCGGCAACGGCTGGTTGGCCGGCGCGCCGCGGCCATTCACCATGCGCACCACGCGCTCCTTGTTGATCGCCATGTTCACCGCCTGACGCACCAGCTTGTTGTCGAACGGCGCCTTCGTGGTGTTCATGGTGACGTAGCCGGTGTGCAGGAGATCGCCCCTGATGATCAGGCCCTCATTGGCCGGGTCGTCCCTTTCCTGCAGGAAGTTGGCGGACGGGATGGGGTCGCCCAGCACGTCGACCTCGCCGCGTTTCAGTCGCAAAAGCGCAACCTGTGGCTCCTGGCCGACCTCGAAGGTGATCTTGTCGAGATAAGGCACGCCCGCGCGGAAGTAGTCCTGGTTTCGCTCGAACACGACGCGCTGACCGAGCGTCCACTCGGTCATCTGGTAAGCGCCGGTGCCGACCGGATTGCGACCGAAGTCCTGGCCGTACTTCTCGACCTCCTCGCGCGGCACGGCAAAGCCGAAATTGATCGCGGCGATATGCAGGAAGGTCGCATCGGGCTGCGACAGCTCGATCTGGACCGTGTGGTCGTCGGGCGTGGTGATGCCCGAGAGCTCCTTCGCCGCGCCCGACGCCATTTCATCGAAGCCTTTGATATGCGAGAAGAAACCCTGGCCGGGACTCTGCGTCGCGGGATTCACCGCGCGCTCGATCGAGTACTTGATGTCGGAAGCGAGCAGCTCGCGGCCATTGTGGAACTTGACGCCGTCGCGCAGCTTGAAGGTGTAGACCAGCCCGTCGTCTGAGATCGTGTAGCTCTCGGCGAGGTCGGGGATCAGCTCGGTCGTGCCCGGCTTGTAGTCCATGAGCCCGTCGAACAGGCTCTTGATCATCGACCAGTTCTGCCAGTCGTAGCCGATCGCTGGGTCGAAGGTCGAGATGTCGTCCTTGTAGGTGACGACCATCTCGCCGCCCTGCTTGGGCGCCGCCTGCGCCAAGGCCGCGACCAACGTGAGCGCGCTGGCCGCCGCAGCGACTGCGAATCTCCTCGACATGCATGTGCCTCCCAGCCGGGGGTCGTTCCTGTCCCCGATCCTTCGCACGATGCTAGCCGTGGCGGACGCGGGGATCAATCAACGAAGTCGCGATATCCGCGAGCAGGTTGCCGATCACGATGCCGAAGGCCGCGACCAGCGTGACCGCCAGGATGATCGGAATGTCGAGCCGCTGGATCGCCTGCCAGGCGAGCTGGCCGATGCCGGGCCAGCCGAACACCGACTCGACGACGACGACGCCCTGCATGTAGAGGCCGATGTCAATGCCGACCATGGCGATGATCGGGAGGATGGCGTTGCGCAGGCCGTGCACCAGCACGACGCGCCACTCGCTCAGCCCCTTGGCGCGGGCGGTGCGGATGTAGTCCTGGCGCAGCACGTCGACCATGCTGGAGCGGCTCATGCGCGAGTACCAACCGGCGATGGTGACACCGAGCGTGAGCGCCGGCAGCACGACGTGCGCCGGCGTGCCGTAGCCGCCCAGCGGGAACAGGCCGAGCTTGTGGGCGAACAGGTAGAGCAGCAGCAGGCCGACCACGAACTGCGGCGCGGAGACGCAGATGAAGCTAAGCACCATGACGACCTTGTCGGACGTTCGGTTGCGCCGGGTCGCCGAGTAGATGCCAGCGGGCAGCCCGAGCAGCAGCTCGAAGAAGATCGCGGCGACCATGAGCTGCAGCGTGGCCGGCAGGCGGCTCGCGACCAGCTCGCTCACCTCGGCCTTCTGCACGTAAGACCGGCCGAGATCGCCTTGGGCCAGGTTGCCGAGATAGCGCAGGTACTGCACGGGGATCGGCTGGTCGAGACCGAGCTGACGACGAATCGACTCAACCGTTTCCGCGCTGGCGCTGCGCCCGGCGATCATGCGCACCGGATCGGCCGGCACGAGGAACAGCAGGCCGAAGGTGATCATAGTCACGCCAAGGAGAATCAGCAGCGACTGCAACACGCGACCGGTCAGGAAGCGCAGCATCACGCGCGCCCCCGCTGAGTCGGATCGAGCGCGTCGCGCAGCCCGTCGCCGACGAGGTTGAACGACAGCGACATCAGGAGGATCGAAACGCCGGGGAAGAAAACGAGCCACGGCGCGGTCAGGAAATAGCTCTGGCTCTCGAAGATGATGCCACCCCATGACGGCGTCGGCGGCTGCACGCCGATGCCCAGAAACGACAGCGTCGCCTCGAGCAGCACCGTAACCGCGATGCCGAGCGTCCCCCATACCAGGATGTGGGGCAGCAGATGCGGCAGGACGTGCACCAGGAGGATGCGCGGCCAGGCAGCCCCGAGCCCCCGGGCGGCCTCGATGAACGGGAGCTCGACCAGCGCTCGGGTCTGCGTGTAGATGACGCGCGCGGTCTGCACCCAGTTCACCAGAGCGATGACCATGGCGACGATCCACAGGCTGGGCTTGAGGATAGCGGCGAGCGCGATCGCGAGCAGCAGGGCCGGGAACGCCATCATCAGGTCGGTGAAGCGCATGATCGCGGTGCCGACCCAGCCGCCGGCGTATCCGGCCACGGTCCCGAGGACAGTGCCGATTAGCACGGCCACGGCATTGGCGACGATGCCGATGATCAGCGAGGTCCGGGCGCCATAGACCAGCCGGGTATAGAGGTCGCGCCCGAGGAGATCGGTGCCCAGCCAGAAACGTTCGTTCGGGGGCAGCGGGGCGCCTTCGAGCGTCAACCCGTCGAAGAACTGCTCGCTCGGGTCATAAGGTGTCACCCACGGCGCCAGGACCGCAGCAGTCACCACCGCCACGATGACCGCCGCGCCGAACAGCGCGGCCCTGTCCTTTCGGAAGCGCTGCCACGCTTCGCCCACTGTGCGAGCCTCCGCGCTCAGTTTCGGCGATTATCGGCAACTCGCTGTTCTCGGCAATCGCGACGGCGCCGCAGGTCAGATCCCGCGGTCTGCTGCACGTTCCTGCAGGCGTGCAGGGTTTTATTGCCGCTCTGAGCGGGTGGCCCGCGGAGAAGGATGGCGGCAATCAGGCTCGGGTCACCCACGCCAGCGCCTGGCGCCACAGTCGGTCGTAGCCTTCCCAGTTCGCAAAGGTCTGCGGCAGCCAGTGCGGGCCGATGTCGGAGGTCCAGGCGACCGTGCGCCCGCTGCCGTAGGCGCCGGTCGCAAGCAGCGGGTGGCCGCCCTCGGATTCCGGCAGACGCGCGAGCAGCTGCACATCCGGACGCGCCTTCAGCCTGACCTCGTTCACGCCGAGCAGAAGCGGCCATTCGCCGCCCAGACCCGCGAGGATCGGATGGTCCCGCGCGCCGAGGATCTCGGCGCGGAAGCCTTCTGGCACCTCGATCCGATCGTCGTACGGCAGGCAGTCGACCGGCAGTACTTCCTCGACCGCCGTGCCGCGATAGCGGGCGCCGCCGTTGATGCCCTGGAAGCTGTAGTAGCCGCCGATCATCATCAGCCCGCCGCCGGCCCGGACGTATTCGCGCAGCAGCTTCAGGCGGTTCGCGACCGGCTTGCCCGTGAGCCACACGTCGGGGTGCAGCAGCAGCGTGTTGGAGCCGAGGTCCGAGAGGATCACCGCGCCATATTGTTGGAGCCCTTCGAGCGTGAGCGGAAAGCCCTTCGCCGCCTCGTGCGCCGGCATGTAATGCAGATCGAACGGGCTGTCGGCGAGCGCCGCGACGAGCGGTTCGGCGCCAAGATGGAACGTGACGCTGCCGAAGTGATCCCAGCCCTTGTGGTGGACCGCCGCGCTCACCCAGCTCTCGCCTGCGAGCAGCACGCGCGTTCTGGTCATGGCACCCCTCCCCGCCTCCTGCCCCGCGCTCACGCCGCGCCAAACACGCGGCGCGGATTGTCCACGAGCATCGTCCGGATCGCCGCTTCGCTCACGCCATGTCGCTTTAGGCGCGGCACGAAGTGGCGCAGCACATACGCGTAGCCGAAGCCGCCGTAGCGCGTGAGCATCATCTTCAGGAACACGTCCTGGGACAGCAGCACCCGGTCGCCGTGACCGAGATCGACCAGACGCCTGATCGCCCGAGCGTTCTCTTCATCCGACGGGCACTGCACGCCCTGGTCGGCATACCAGTAATCCATGCCGATCATGTCGTATTCGATGAACGCGCCACGCCCGGCGAGACTGGCCTGATAGGCGACATCGTCGTGGCTCGGGTTCATGTGGCAGAGCACGGTGTGGCGGAGATCGGCGCCTTCGGCCTCGACGAGATCGAGCACGCGATGGCCGTGGCGGAACCAGCCGGGCAGATGGACCATCAGCGCCAGGCCGGTGCGCCGCTGGGCGCGCGCCGCGCCGATCAGGCTCTTCTCCTCGCTGGCGGTGAAGTCGCCGCTCACGCCGATTTCGCCGATCAGGCCGATCCGCACGCCCGTCCCGTCGACCCCATGGAGCGCATCACGGACGATCTCGTCGGCGATCGCATCCGCGCTCACCTGCGCGACCTCGGGCGGATGCGAGCCCTCGAGGTAGTAGCCGGCGCCCATCACGACGTTGAGACCGGTCGCCTCGCTGATCCGCTGCAGCGCCAAGGGATCGCGGCCGATGCCGCGGCAGGTCGGATCGACCACGGTGGCGCCCCCCAGCGCCTTGAACGGCAGCAGCTCCGCGATGGCGAGCCGCTCGTCGTCGAGGCGGCAGTTGTCGAGATTGACGAACGGGTCCATGCGCAGCTCGCCGACGATGCCGGCGTGCACCGGCGCGCTCGCGAGATGCAGCCGCTCGGGCTCGCTCGGCCGGTGCCACCAGGAGCGCGCATCGAGCAGCAGATGCTCGTGCATGAGCGTGACGCCGAGAGCGTCCAGCTGGATCGGGCCGCGCACGGTCATGACCTGGCCGCTGCAAACGTGGGGCGGGCTGAGCTCGCTGGCGTTTTGCTCGATCATCGCAGGCGGACCCGCCGGGCGACCGCGAACAGGCGCGTGTTGAGCCAGATCGCGGCGAGGATGATCACGCCGGTCACGATCTGGGTGAAGAAGGGCGAGATGTGGGCGAGGATCAGGCCGTTGCCGATCACCGCGATGGTCAGCGCGCCGAGCACGGTGCCGAGGATCGTGCCGCGGCCGCCGAACAGGTTCGTCCCCCCGAGCACGACGGCCGCGATCACTTCGAGCTCGAAGCCGACCGCGGCGTTGGAGGAGCCGCTGCCGAGCCGCGCCGCAATGACGATGCCGGCGGCGGCCGCGGCGATGCCGGTCAGCACGTATACCGAATGCGTCACGCGGCGGATGTCGATGCCGGCGCGCCGCGCCGCCTCGGCGTTGGCGCCGATCGCGGTGACGTAGCGCCCGTAGCGCGTCTGGGTGAGCGCGATGAAGCCGGCGCCGACCGCGACCAGCGCGAAGGTCGCCGGCAGCGGCACGCCGAGGAACCAGCCGCGGCCCAATACGACGAACCAGCTCTCGGGCGAGATCGGCACCGAGTAGCCCTGGGTCAAAAGGAGCGCCGTGCCGCGCAGCACGCTGAGACCGGCGAGCGTGACAATGAACGCGGGAATGCCCTCGAACGCGATGAACCATCCCTGCACGACGCCCACGGCACCGCCGAGCAGGAGCATCAGAAGGACGACCGCCGGCCACGGGACGCCTCCCTGCAGCGCGATCGCCGCGAGCGCGTTGACGAGCGCCACCGTCGAGCCGACCGAAAGGTCGATGCCGCCCGTGGTGATGACCAGGGTCATGGCCATGGCGACGATCAGCATCGGGGCGCTCTGACGCAGCAAGTTCAACAGGTTGGCCTCGCTGAGGAAGGCGTCGGTCGCGACGGCGTAGAACAGGCAGACCAGCGCGAAGAATGCGGCGATGCTCAGGACCGGCGCCTGGGCCGCAAGGAAATCGTGCCACGGGCGACCCTGGGGGCGCGCAGTGACCGTCGCAGCCTCGGAGGTGGTCCCTGCCACGCTATGGCCTCACGTCCGGGCCCCAGGGGCAGCCGCGCGCACCCTCTCGCCAACGATCAGCTGCACGAGATCCTCGAGATCGGTCTCGCCGATTGCGCGCTCGGCGACCTTCATACCCTCGTACAGCACCATGATCCGATCGCAGACGCGGAACAGGTCCTGTAGCCGGTGGGTGATCAGGATGACCGAAACACCGCTCTCCTTGACCCGGCGGATCAGGCGCAGGACTGCGTCGACCTCGGCCACCGCCAGCGCCGAGGTCGGCTCGTCCATGATCAGCACCGTCGGCTCGAACGCACAGGCGCGGCCGATCGCGATCGACTGGCGCTGGCCGCCCGACAGCTGCGCTACCAGAGCCTTGAGGTTGGGGACGTGAATGTCGAGCGAGTCGAGGGTCGCGCGCGCCTCGGACAGCATCCGAGGCTTGTCCAGCAGCCGCAGGCCGAGAACTTTGCGCGTCGGCTCGCGGCCCAGGAACAGGTTGCCGGCGACGTCCACCGTGTCGCAGAGCGAGAGGTCCTGATAGACCATCTCGACCTGCCGGGCGCGCGCTTCCGCCGGGCTGCCGAAGCGCACGGGCCGGCCATCGAGCTCGATCGTGCCCTCGTCCGGCAGATAGGCGCCGGCGAGAATCTTGGTCAGCGTGGACTTGCCGGCGGCGTTGTCGCCGACCAGGCCCAGGACCTCGCCCGGCCAGAGGTCGAGATCGACCCCGCGCAGCGCCTCGATGCTGCCGAACGACTTGCGAATGCTGCGCATGCGGACCCGGGGGACGGACGGGCCGTCGCCCGTCAACCCAGGCGCGCCCGCGGCGTGCGCGATGCCGGTCACCGGAACATGGCGCGGAACTTGTCGACGTTGTCCTTGGTGACGATGGTCACCGGTACTGGGATGACCGGGTCAACGGTCCCGCCGTTGATCAGGGTCAACGCGGACTCGACGGCGACCGCGCCCATGCGCTCGGGGTCCTGCTGCACGACGGCGATCACGTACCCGTCGTCAATCCCCTTGATCACCTGTTCGGTTAGATCCCAGCCGAAGACCTTGACCCGGTCGGTCGCGCCCTGCGCCTCGACCGCCGCAACCGCGCCGACGAGCGCCGGCTCGCCTGTGGCGTAGACCGCGGTCATGTCGTGATTGCCGGTGATCAGGGTCTCGGCGGCCGCGAGCGCGTTGTCCTGGATGTTGCGCCCGTCGACCACGCCCGCGACCGTGATATCGGGGTTGCTCTTGATGGTGTCCTCGAAGCCCTTCTGCCGCTGATTCTGGATGAACGAGTTGAGCGCGCCGACGATGCCGATCTTGGCGGACCCGCCCATGTCATTCTTGACGTAGTCGAGGAAGGCTTGGCCGATCTGCGCCCCCGCGCCCGCGTTGTCGACCCCGATCTGGCTCTTGTGCGGGCCCGCGGGCAGGATCGCGTCGACTGCAAGCACCGGGATGCCGGCGTCGGCCGCCTGCTGCACGGCGGGCATGACGCCATTGACGTCGATCGCGACGACGATGATCGCGCCCACGCCCTCGGCAACGTAGGTCTCGATCGCGTTGTTCTGCGCCGCGGGGTCGTTGTTGGCGTTGAAGATCACGAGCTTGGCGCCGGCCTTGTCGGCCGCGGCGGTGGCGCCCTGGTTCATCTGGTTGAAGAACAGCGCCTGCTGATTGATCTGCACGAGCGCGACGGTCGGCTCGGCTGCCTGGGCAGGCACCGTGCCGGATGGAACGGTGATGCCCAGCACCAGACCGGCGGCGAATAGACGCGTGATCACGCGGGGACCCTCCCTTTGTCAGGCCCTCCCCGGCTCTGTGGGTCGGGCGTGCTTCCCGCGCAGTGATAGGCCAAGGGGACCGGCTACGGTAGGGCAATCGCGCGGGCGAGCGCGGCAAGCTCGACGCTGGTGGGAAATGCGGAGCTGGTGCCCGGGCGGGTCACCTTGTGGCTCGCCGCCGCGACCGCCCAGCGCACGGCGGCCAGTAGAGGAAGATCACGCTCTATTCCTGCCGCCACCACGCCGGCCAGCACGTCGCCAGCCCCCGTCGTGTCGACCGCGACCACCGCCGGGGCCGGGACGCGCTGCGGAAGCCCCTGCCCTTCGCGCACGAGCGCGCCTTCCGAACCGAGGGTAAGAACGACGTTGCCGACGCCGCGGCCGTGCAGAACCGCGGTCGCGGCGTCGATCCCGGCTTCTCCCGTCAACGTCCCCGCTTCGATCTGGTTGAGTATGGCGATGTCGACGAGCGGCCAGAGGCCCGCGTAGTCGAAGTCGATCGGCGCCGGGTTCAGGATGGTCGTCGCACCCGCCGCGCGCGCCCGGGTGAGGCAGATCCCGGTCAGCTCACGGCTGAGATTACCCTGCATGAGCAGGACGTCGCCCGGCGACAGGCCGATAAGCACGTCGTCGACATCGGTGAGCGCGAGTCGCTTGGCCGCCGCATCCGTGCTGACGATGCAGTTCTCCCCGGAGCGGGCCACGTAGACGATCGATTCATCGGTCGCGCAAGGGACGGACACCAGCCAGGCGGTGCTCAGCCCGTCGGCTTCGAGGCGCGCCTGGATGATCGTGGCCGCGGGATCGCGGCCCAACCCTGCGCAATACCTCACCTCGGCACCGGCGCGGCGCGCAACGATGGCCTGGTTCAGCCCTTTGCCGCCCACATCGACCGTCCGCCCGCGCGCGAGCACGGACTCGCTCGGCCCCGGCAGCCGCTCGACCCGATAAGCGACATCGACCATGGCGCTGCCGACAACCACGACGGTCAAGTGAAACTCCCGGACGCGTTCCGCACCGGTACCGCCTGCCTTGCGTCCGTCCTCGATGGGAGGACGTGGCGGCAGCGCTCAAAGCGCCGCCTTGGCCGGCATGATGTGGCGTCCCTTGACCCCGTCCTCGGTCTGGGTTCCCCAAGATCGCCGGCGAGCGAGCACAGCATGCAGGCCTGGCCGCGGCTTAGCCCCGTGCGCGGCAGACATGCTCGACCGCCTGCCTCGCGGCGTCGTCCAGATCCTCGCCGAGCCCGATGCTGGCCGGATGGGTGGAATCCCGACCTGATCCGTACGTGTTCTCGAGCGGGGGCGCGTGCGTGCAACGAGGATAGATTCGACGGCGATTCAGTCACGCAATGCAATCCGCCTGTCCGGCCGACCGTGCAGTCGTTTTGCAAGTGGCAGGCGCAACCTCGGGGACGCCTCGCCGGCGCTCGCTGCCCAGAAGCGTCAGGCGCGGATCCAGGTCTCCGAGAAGGCGAGCATCGCCGTGGTGATGGCGTGCCCCGCGATCTCGCGCGGCACGGGCTTGCCCGGCAGAGCGCGGCCGTTCACGGTCACGGTAGCGTCGCGGCAGCCGACGAACAGACTGGGCATGTAGTGCTTGCGGGTGGCCGACTTGTCCGGCGGCAGAGCGAAGCAGAAGGGCTCACCGAGGCCGCTCCAGGTCAGGCGCACGGTCAAATCGCCGGCGGCCACCGTCTCGCTGTAGCTGCTGGTCGGATCGCCCTCGGCCGCGACCCGATCGAGCGGCCGGTAGACCAGGCCGTCGAGCCCCGCCTGGCCCTTGAACGCGCCGAAATGCGCGACGAAGCCTTCGACCAGGTAGCGCGCCAGCGCCTCATTGTCGTGCAGGCAGAAGTTGCCGCGCGTCGCCGGCGGCCTGGCATCCTGCGGCGACTGCAGCAGCACGAGCGCATGACCACGGCCATGGGGCGACAGCACCACGCGGAAAAAGCTGGCGAGGGCGACGAACGGGCCGTCGGGCGTCTCCTTCAGCGAGATGCCGGGATTCTCGCCCGACCAGTCGACGGTGCCGGAAAAGACGATCGGGTCAGCCATGGCGTCCTCCATTGCTTGGGGTGGGCATGCTTGGCATTGCCGGTCATCGTAGCCCAAGGCGCGCGCGAGGAAACCCGCCGCGTAACCGTTCCGCCAGCGCACGGTGGATGCCCGCCCAAGACCGCCAGCGCCTCGGAGGCGGCGCGGCGCCGCCGTTCGAACCGTCTCGCGCGGGAGGTCCGCAGGGTCCGAAGGCTCAGGCGCGCGGAACCGCCGGGAAATGCCGGGGAGATGCGAGGGAAATGCCGTCGACTGCTGAAGACAGCGAGCCTTCCTCTGCCACACTCTCCAGCGCGTCTCGACGGTGGAATCGTCAGGTGACCCTCGTCGACCGCCAGGATGCCCGAGCGGCACCAGGCGCAGAGCTGCCGGTTTACCTTCTCGCGCGTCGCCCCGACCAGCGCCGCGATCTCCGCCTGGGAAATTTTCAGCTCGATGCGCACGGCATCGCCGTCGCAGCTGCCGTACTCGCGGGCAAGACGCAGCAAGGCTCGCGCAGTTCGCGACGACAGCCCAAGTTGGGTCCGGTCCTCAAACATCTCCGTGGCGCGAGTGAGACGCGCGCAGACCACTCGGATGAACCGAACGGCGACCGCTGGATGTCGTTCGAGGCACGCAAGCACGTCCCGGCGGTGCAGCGCGAAGACCGCGCTGGGCTTGACCGCCATGGCCTCGAGCGCGCGTGTCTTGCCGTCTAGCAGCGCGCCTTCGCCAAAGCAGCGCCCGGAACCGATGAAGCCGAACAGCACTTCCTTGCCGTGCGACGACGCGGAGCTGAGCCTGATCCGCCCGCACAGCACGATCATCAGGTCTTCGGCGGGATCGCCTTTGCGGAACACGACCGATCCGCCGCCGTATGCCGCGACTCGGCCCTGCCTGATCAAGGCGTCGCGGTCACCGTCCCCGAGCGTGCCGAAAAGGTCACTCTCAGCCAAGCCGTCCCGGACCTGCCGGTCGCGCTCCGCCGCCGCACTGCGTCGGGCAGCGCTCCCTAGCTCCGGATTGACTTGGTCCTGCGAGCTGATCCCGCGGTCGACCGAACCCGCCGGGCGCAACCTCGCTGGTTCACCCAACGCGGGGCCGAGATCCCACCGAAGCATGCTCTCCATCGGCCTGCCTCCCGCTGCGGTTGCCATCTCAAGGTCCGCGCCGAATCCTGAGTCGGCGGCCGGAACGGTCGGACGATTCTTTGAGGAAGGCAGTGGCAAAACGCACACAATTTACCATTTCGATCGTGCGACGCGAGCGGCGCAAATAATCAGGCAGCTTACCCGGTTTCGGCGCTCCGATCGGGACGCAGGCCTCCGCACCTGTCCCCGACGGGAGGCGGCCGTACCCGACCAGTTGCAGGGCTGGCGAGCCGACCGGCACCAGCTCCTGGACGTCGCAATTTCCAGATCGGACCCGTCGGACTAAAGTGCGGTTTGCGGCGCGGTCGGCTCAGCCTCAGCGTCCGCCGCGACAGGTCTGGTGATGGAGCATGGCAGTCAGGCTGGAGACGGGGCCAACGGCCGACGCTCTCGCGTGCTTCGAGCTGTTCCGCGAGCTTCCTTTTGACGCGCTGGCGAACGTGTCGCGCCGCTGCCGGTGGCGCCGTTACCCGGCGCATCGACTCATCCTCGGCTACCGAGAGGACAACCAGGACGTTTTCTTGGTCGTGCGGGGACGGGTGCGGGTGACTTTTTTTTCGGAATGCGGCCGCGAGGTGTCGTTCCGGGACCTGCCGGCCGGCGAGATGTTCGGCGAACTCTCCGCGATCGATGGCCTGCCGCGCTCGTGCAGCGTCGTGGCGCTCACCCATACGACGCTGGCGGTCATGTCGGCCGCCCTTCTCTGGGCCTTGCTGCGCGAGCACGAATCCGTGAATGCGTGTATTCTGCGGCGGCTCACTCGCCTCTTGCGCGCTCTGTCCGAGCGCGTGGTCGAGGTCAGCAGCACGCATCCGGGTCGGCGCCGGGCGACAGGCCAAGCAAGCTGCAGGCGACCGCCCGAATGGCATGCCCGCTCTCGCCGAGACCGAAATCGAGCACCACCCCGGTATGACACGCGAAACCCCGGCTTCTGGCCAAACGACGGAACTCCTCGACCAGACGCGTCTTGCCAATCCCGGCTTCGCCGCGCACGTACACGGCGCGGCCAGAGCCCGCCTCGCGGCAAGAGGGCGTCGTGCCCGAAACTGGGCGTTGTGAGCGCGCTATGCGCCTGTCCGACATTTTGCGCCCAGGCCCCGGGGCAGCACCTTCGCTATGAGCGCCGGCCTCACCGCCCCTGAGACGGGCGGTGAGGCTCGCGACGCGGCGCGCAGTCAAAGCCTGGAGTCGCGAGCGGCACTGCAGGCGTGAGGAGACGTCATGTGAAAGCGAGCAGGTTCACTCGAGTTTCGCTACTGAGCGTTGCGATCGCTGTCGTTTGGGATCCGGCAGGTGCCGCTTTCGCCCAGCAGTACCGGGCGGACATCGACAACTGCCGCGCTTCCGTCGAGCAGTGGATCAAGCACGAGGCCGACGGCGGCCCGAAGCTCCTGGCCCGCCTCGGCGAGTACGGTGCCTTTCAGGAGGTCCTCGTGCGCTGGAACAACGGCGTGGTGCAGCAGGTCACGATCGGCCCGACGATCGGCCCCGACGGCAAGCCCGCCATCTGCGTGGTGGCGCGCCGGCATATCGGTACCCAGCTCTCGGCGTCGACGGGCAAGTAACGCGACGCCCGCGGCCCCGCGCTGCCGGGAGCCTTCCATCGACCGGCACCAGCGGCCGCAGAGCTCGTGGTCGAAATTCGATGCCGTTGCTATTGAGATTCAGATTTCGCCTGAGCTTGCCACCTGCGAGCGCCCGGCTGCGCAGCCAGATGTGACCTGGGTTACAGCCTGTGACCGGCGTCACTTCGGCAAAACCAGCGGCGTGGCACCATTCATCCGTAGCGCGGACGTGCTGTGCCATGGACGGCCCTCAACCTCCTGAAGCGCTTGCCGCAGCAGGGTCCAGGAATACGTCGACCTGCTCCGAAATCTCCAGCAGTTCGCCGCGGCCGACGAGCTCGAAGCCCGCATCGCGCCAATCAAGCGGAGACCGGGAACATGAGCCCGAGCTCGGCGGATCGGCTTGGCGTATGGGGTCGCTGGAGCACCATTCCCCCACGCCTCGTGTTTACCCTGGCGATGGCCTGCCTTGTCACATGCTGCACGAGCACGCGATGGGACCCTCAGCCGGTCGAAGCGAGCGAATCGGCGATCCGTTTCGATCATCCCGACTTCGATCCGGAACTGGCCGAATATGCTTTGGGTCGCGACCCGATGAGCGGCGACGAGCTGCATGTGGCGCGGTTCTCCGGCGCCGATGCGTTCGCCATGTTGGTCGTATTGAGGACGGGGCCTAACCATGTCGTTCCGGACGGAACGCTCGAGTCCGACATTGGCCGGTCGATGGACGGCGCCGACCTGACCTGGGGCGAGTCGGGTCAGGTGCCTTCGCGCATGGGCTACGTGCCGTTCCGAATGTTTCGGCTCGCGGACCAACCTTTCCGCTGCGTCGGGTTCGGCCATCGGTTCGGCGAAACCGGTGATGATATGCGCCGAAAGAGAAATCTCGTGATCGGTTGGCTCTGTCACGACAAAAGCCGTCCCGTCTCGACTACGGCCGCGGCTGATCTGATCGCCAAGGTGTCGGTCGGCCGCTGAGGGAGCGGGCCTGCCGGCAGCGATCGGACGGGGAGCACGCCCGCCGTGGCGCGAGGCGAATCATGGCGCCGCGGTCCCGGATTCGACTTCGCGGGCATGACGCGGTATGGCGGCTCTGCGGGAGATCGTCCGGCGCGCCCGTGCTCGATCCGCGCGGGCGGTGATCGTGGCGATCGGGCGCGATAACCCGCGGGCTCCTGAGGGATGGGGTGATGCGGCTCGAGGGCAAGAAAACGCTGATCACGGGCGCCGGGAGCCATGGCATCGGGCGCGCGATTGCGCTCGCGTTCGCCCGCCAGGGCGCCGATGTCGCGATCCATTATCACAGCCGGCCGGACGTGGCGGCGAGCGTCGTCGCGGACATCGAGGGGCTGGGCCGGCGGTCTTTCTCGCTGCAGGCGGACCTGAGCGAAGCCGAGGCGTGCCGCCGGCTGGTGCGCGCCGCCGCCGCGCGCCTCGACGGGCTCGACGTCATCGTGACTGCAGCGGCCACGATCTATCGCAAGCCGATCCTCGCGATCACCGACGACGAGTGGGACCACATGATGGCGCTCAATCTGCGCGGCACCTTCGCCTGCGCGACCGAGGCGGCGCGGCTGATGCGGGCCAACCGGACCAAGGGCCGCATCATCGTGATCGGCTCGATCGTGCAGCAGCTGGCGCTCGCCGGTCAGGTGGCCTACGGCACGACCAAGGCCGGGGTCGCGCAACTCGCGCGCGGCATGGCCTACGAGCTGGCGGGAGACGGCATCACGGTCAACGTGATCGCGCCCGGCGCCACGCTCACCGACTTCAACCGCGACTATCTGGCGGATCCGGAGGTGCGCCAGAAGCGGATCGACGCAATCCCGATCGGTCGTCTGGGCGAGCCCGAGGACATGGCCGAAGCCGCAGTCTACCTCGCCAGCCCAGGCGCTGCGTACACCACCGGCATTACCATTTTCGTCGACGGCGGCATCATGCTGCCGTGATCCACCGTTGCGCACGCACGGACCGTATACGTGATACGCGATCGGAGCGCGGATGTCTCTTGAGGGCGGACCGCGAACGTCTGGGCAAACATGCCGGAATGACTGCCTATCGCGGTGATCCGACTGGCAGTTCGCAGGGCCCGCTCATCCCTCCGCTGCGGTGGATCGTGTCCAGCCATTTCCTACAGGTGAGCCCGGGCATGTCGAAGCGCTCGCGGGTAAGCCCGTAGCCGCCGCCGTACAGGTACCCGATCGACCCCTGAAATCCCAATCGAGCCGCATGCTCACGCCCCGCGCCGCGCGACGAAGCGACCGCCGCCGAGGCGGCCGGCCGCGAACAGGCCCACGAAAAAGGCGTAGGTCTCGTCCCACCTGTCGAAGTGCGCGAGGCCGAACTTCGCGACCGTGGTGTCGCGCAGCGAGCGGTACATCTCCAGCCTGCGCTTCAGGACGTCAGTCCATAAGGCGCTCAGGTCGTCGCGCGCGAGCAGCGCGCAGCCGTGGTCGGCGAGCAGACGGCCATAGCCATCGAGCGTTTCCAAGGGCTGGAAGGTCATGCCGCGGCGCAGGCGCTCGAACTCGGCAGCGCTGAGGCCATTGCGTCGGAGGATGTCGGTGAAGGCGATGATTCCGCCCGGCCTGACCACGCGCGCGCACTCCGCGATCAGGCGCGGCTTGTCGGGCACATGGGCAAACGCTTCCTGGCCGATCACCACATCGAAGCTGGCGTCCGGGAACGGCATGTCGAGTGCGTTGCCGAGCCTGAAGTCGACCAGATGGTCGAGCCCGACCATCGCGGTCAAGCGGACAGCCGCCTCGTAACGGCTTTGCGTTATGTCCAGCCCGGTCACCCGGCAGCCCAGCTGGTGCGCCAGATAGCGGGCCGGACCGCCCATGCCGCTGCACACGTCGAGCACCCGGGTGGCGGCGCCGATGACCGCCTTGGCCGCCAGCACGTCGACCGCCTCGAGGCCGCCGAAATGGTCCTGGTCGTACTTTTGCAAAGTCTCCTCGGTCAGTTTCTCCAGCTCGATACCGTCGGCGCGCAGTTTTTCCAGGATCTCATATTCATTGATCGGATGGGTCTCATAGAAGCGGACGACGGCGTCGATGTTCGGCTCCAGGTTCAAGCGACTCTCCTCACGCTCGGTATGTTGTCCGTATCGCGCATCTCTCCCGCCGTGTGTTGTCGTGCACCGCCCCGGGCAATGCGTCGAGCTGCCGGAAAGAGATAACTGCAACCGCGCTTTGCGCAACCGACACTAGACAGGGAGAAAGCGCAAGACCGAGCGCATTGGGCTCTGGCTTCCACCAGCCGCCAAGCAGATTCCCGACGCATTTTTCGCAAACCTCTGCCACCGAATACGGCCTACGCCGATCCAGGCATTTTGGACCGGAAAACCGAAAATCCAAAGTTCGGTCGGTCTGAGTAATTGCAAAACATGAAAAGCGGTATTATGTCCTGGCGCGGGGGGAGGTCTAATGGGAGTTGCAAATGGAAGAGCAGGCAGAGCGGTCAAACATTGCGGAGCTGACGACCGAGATCGTCGCGGCGTACGTCTCGGGCCACAAGCTGCGGGTGGCGGACGTGTCGAGCGTGATCAGCGCCGTTGGCACTGAGTTGGCAGCGCTCGGCACGGGAGTTGCGGCACTTGCACTGGACAAACCGGAGCCAGCAGTGAGTGTGCGGCGCTCGGTGCGTCCAGACCATCTGGTATGTCTGATCTGCGGCAGGAAGCAGAAGCTGTTGAAGCGCCATCTCGCGGTCGAGCACGAGCTTACGCCCAATCAGTACCGCGAGACCTTCGGCCTGAAGTCGGACTACCCGATGGTCGCGCCGAATTACGCCCAACAGCGGCGTGAGCTCGCCGTCAAGATCGGCTTGGGCCGGCCGAAGAAGTCGACCCGCGGCCCGCGCAAATCGCCGGCGCGACCGAAGTCGGCCAGGCGGAGTACCGCCGAAACCAGATCGTAGCTCTTGAAGTCGCTGCGACCGAGCGCGTCGTCCAGGGCCTCGCCGAGAACTGGACTGGGACAAAGGTGAGAGCCGTCCCGAACAGCGCGCCCAGCTGAGGCGGCTGACGTCGTCGGGGGTGAGATAAGCGCGGCACTGCGCTGCTCAAACGCGGCGACAATTGTGGATGTGAGATGCGGGCATGGCTCGAGCGCGATGTCGCTCGCGCCGTGCTCGGATCTCTTTGCTTCGGGAATGGCGCCCAAATGTTGCTCTGAAAAAAGCGCCTAGATCACCCGCCCGGCGCACAGCCGGTATGTGTCCTGCCACGGTCGCAGGCGCTCGAAGGTGGCGCTCGCGGCCAGCACATCCGCGTCGGCATAGCGCCGCCCGATGATCTGCATGCCGACCGGCAGATTGTCGGCAGACAGGCCCGCCGGGATCGATGCGGCGGGATGACCCGAGAAGTTGATGAGATAGGTCAGGCACCAGCCGATCAGCGGGTCGACCTCGTCGCCGTCGATCACCGTCGGCCCCATGGTGTTGTTGTCGTCCGCATTGTCGACCGGCAGACAAGCAAGCGTCGGCGTGACCAGCAGATCATAGCGGTTCAGCACGCCCTGAATGGCGTCGTAAATTTCGGAGCGGATCTCCTGGTCCTTAAAAAAGTCGAGCGCCGACATCCGGTATCCGACATTGAGCCACCTGAGGTACTCTGGCGGAAAGTCGTCCCGGTGCTCCTTAAGCAAATCGAGACCCGCCCTCTTCATGATCTCGAACGTCTGCACGTTCAGCGGCATGATCAGGCGGCACCAGAGGTCGCTCAGCTCCTTCTGCGGCCGCTCGATGCCGACCTTGATCTCCTCGACGTGGGCGCCGGCCCCCTCGAACGCTTTGACGGCGCTGCCGACGACGTCGGTCACGCGGCGATCCATCGGGAACACGTCGAAATTCGGGCTGTACGCGATTTTCCAGCCCCGGATCGAGCGCCGGGTGGCGGCCGTGAAGTCCACCTGCTCGTCGAGGCTGTGGGGGTCACGCGGATCGTAGCCCGCGAGCGCGGTCAAGGCGAGCGCGGCATCCTCAACGGTGCGGGTGATCGGGCCCTCGAACAGAAACGGCGCCCCGCCGGCGAAGGCGTTGGGGCGGGCGACGAAGGGCACGCGCCCGAACGACTGCTTGTAGCCATACACGCCGCACCAGGATGCGGGGATACGGATGGAGCCGCCGCCGTCGGTCCCCTCGGCCAGCGGCAGCATACCATCGGCGACGGCCGCGGCGCTGCCGCCCGAGGACCCGCCGGAATTCTTGGCCCGGTCGAACGGGTTGCGCGTCGGACCGAACAGGTAATTGTCGCACGTGCCGCGAAATCCCATCACCGGGCTGTTGGTCTTGCCGACCAGGATCGCGCCGGCCTTCTCGATGCGCTCGGCAAACGCGCAGTAGAAGTCGACCACGTTGTTCTTGAGCGCACGCACGCCGCCGAAGGTGCTCACCCAGCCCGGCTTGAAGTCGAACAGGTCCTTGATCGCCGTCGGGACGCCGTGCAGCGGGCCGAGCGCGGCGCCGGACATCAGATCCTGTTCGGCTTGTTTGGCGCGCCGACGCGCATCCTCGAAGCCGAAATAAACGAGGGCGTTGATGCTCGGGTTGCGCTCCTCGATCCGCGCGAGGAAGGCGTCCACGACCTCGACCGGCGAAAGTTCCCGCCGGCGGATGCGCAACGCCAGTTCGGTCGCGCTCACGTAAGCCAGTTCGTCCGACAGTGCCATCTCGAGTGCCTCCCCTGATCGCACCCGTGGGATCGCCATAGCTGCCGTATTCTATTTCCTTGGCTCGCTCGACCGAAGGGCAAACACGTGGCTCGCGGATGTTGCCGACGTCACTGATACGTCCGGCTGTCATCTGGCGCGTTTGCACCATTTCGCGAGCCGGGGATCTCTTGCCGCTTCCACTCCACCGTCGGGCTTTCGGACCCGGACGCGAGCCGTCATGATGCGCATGCTCATCGGCTCGGAGTGAACGAGGGGCAGCTTGTTCGAGGTCATCTTCCTCGGCACCGCCGCCGGCGTGCCCGCCGTGGATCGCGGGTTGCCGGCGCTGCTCGTCCTGCACGGGCCGCGCCGGTTCCTGGTGGACTGCGGCGAAGGGACCCAGCGCCAGCTGTTCGCGAGCGGGATCGGGCTCCGACGCCTGGACCGCGTGCTCTTCACCCACGCCCATCTCGATCATCTGCTCGGCATCGGCGGCCTTGTCGCGACCATGGCGCTGCTGGAAGCGGGGCCAAGCCTCACCGTCTACGCCGGCGCGGCGGCGCTCCGCGCCGTGCGGAGCTTGTTGGCGGAGGTGGTCTGGCCGGGTGGTCGGCCCGAGTTCGAGGTCAAAGGCATCCTGCTCCAGCCGGGCACCATCATAGAGGATCGTGATCTCGAGGTGCGGGCATTTCCGGTGACGCACCGCGGGACCGACAACTTCGGCTTCGTGTTTCAGGACAAGCCCCGGCCGCGCATGCTGCCGGAGCGTCTGGCGGCGCTCGGCGTTCCGGCCGGACCGGAGCGGGGGCGGCTGCTCGCGGGCGAGGAAATAGTCCTGGCGGACGGCCGCGGGATCGCGCCCGCCGAGGTTCTGGCGCCGCCCCAGCCGGGCACCCGGCTGGTCGTGGTCGGTGATGCCGCCGATACCGATGAATTGCTGGATGTAGTCCGCGACGCCGACGCGCTGATTATCGAAGCGACCTTCCTCGAGCGCGACGCCGATAAGGCGGCCGAGCGGAGTCATCTGACTGCCGCCCGGGCGGCCAGGCTCGCGCGCGCCGGGAACGCGCACGCCCTGTACCTGACGCATGTGTCCAGCCGCTATACGCAGGCCGAGATCGAGGCCGAAGCGCGGGCGATCTTCCCCGGCGCCGTGGTGGCGCAAGATTTCGACCGGGTCGCAGTGAAAGCCTCAGGCTGAAGAGAAACGCGTGGAATCGTTCCGCTGCCGCGCCGCGCCTGGCTTCCACCAGCCTCATTCGGGCGAAACCGACCTCGGCGCAGCGCGGCCGGACGGCAGTGAGCCCGCTTTCGCTCAATGCTTCGGCGGATGGGCGCGGATCGCGGCCTCGTTCACCTCCACGCCCCAGCCCGGCACGTCGGTCAGCACGAGGTGTCCCGCCTCGATCACCGGCGGGCTGACCACCTCGTCCTTCCAGGGCACGTCGTCGATGTCGATCTCCATGATCCGGAAGTTGGCGATCGCCGCGCAGAAGTGCGCGCTCATCATCGTCGACAGGTTCCCGTAGAAATTGTGCGGCGCGCAGTTCACCTCGTAGGAATCCGCCATCGCCGCGATCTTCACGCTCTCGAGAATGCCGTTCCAGGGAACGTCGACGATCGCCACGTCCATCGCCCGGGCATCGAGAAATGGGCGGAACTGGCGGCGGCCGAACAACGATTCGCATGAAGCTATCGGAGTGCGCGAGCCCCGCCGGATCAGGGCCAGCGCGTCCGGGTCGAAACAGTCGATTTCCAGCCACATGAGCCGATACGGCTCGATCGCCCGGGCGACCTCAAGATAACCCTCCGCCTTGAAGTTGAAGTTGAGGTCGAGGAGCAGATCGACGTCCGCGCCGGCGCCCTCGCGGAACGCCGCCATCTGATCGCTGATGATGCCCAGGATCCGCCGGTCGACGTTCAGCTCGGGCCAGCCGTCGTTGCGGGCGAACCCGGGCTGGTGCATGTACGGCGCGCCGCGGTCGAAGCAGAAGATGTTGGTCTTGAACGCGGTGAACCCCTTCTCGCGCACCTCCTGGCCAAGGGCGCGGACGTGGTCCAGGGAACGAACGGGCGGCCTGTTCATGGTCGCCGCATGATCGAGCCGGTACGAGCCACAGTGCGACCAGTAAAGGCGCAGCCGCTCGCGCACCGGACCGCACAGCAGCTCGGCCACCGGCACGCCCAGAGCGCGCGCCTTGACGTCGACCAGCGCGTTCTCGATCGCCGCGATCGCCTGCTGGATCAGCCCGCCCGGCGCCTGGCGGGTCATGGCGTAGAGCATCGCCGTGATCCGCTCGACCGGCCGCGCATCCAAGCCCACCAGGGCTTCGGCGAGCTTGCGGATGACCGCGGTCAGTCCTTTGCTGCCGTAGCTCTCGTTGTACTCGGACCAGCCGGCCACGCCGTCATCGGTCGTGATCTTCAGAAACGACCAGGTGCGCCACCCCGCGTCGCAGTGCAGGTCTTCGATCTTCGCGATTCGCATCCGCCTGCCTCCTCCGTTTGCGGCAATCTCACGTCCGCACCCTGGGGCAGGCGCGGAACCAGCCGCTGGGCGGCCGCCTGATTGCCTGAGCGTCAGCATCAGGAGCCTGCCGGGCCCGCATCGGCCGCCTTCCTCACCCCAGGGTCCCGAGGCGGCGCGACGTGGCGCGGCGAACCAGCAGACCGATGGTCCCGGCGGCGATGATCAGCGCGCCCGTGGCGATGTCGCCGACGTCCTGGGAAAAGCCGAACAGCACCAGACCGCTCGTGATCATGCTGATGATCAGCGCTCCGATCAGTCCGCCATAGATCGTGCCGCGGCCGCCGGTCAGCGCGACGCCGCCGACGATCACGGCGCCGATCACCCGAAACTCGAAGCCGGTGCCGGTGGTCGGCTCGGCGACGCGCAGGTAGCCGAACAACAACGACCCGACCAGCCCGCACAGCGCGCCGGTCAGGACGAAGGCGATCAGCTTGACCCGGTCGGTGTTGATGCCGGCGACGCGCGCGGCCTCGAGATTGCCGCCGGTAGCGTAGAGATGATAGCCGAAGCGCGTGCGCGCGAGCACGAAGCCCCCGATCATCATGATCACGAGCATCCATAGCACGTGCCAGGGCAGGATGCCGAACAGCTCGCCGCCGGTGAATTCGTAGAACGGGGTGCGGCCGCGCGTCGTGAGCGGTCGCTCGGCGCTCGCGATCAGAGCCGCGCTACGGTAGGCGACGAGCATCGCGAGAGTGACGATGAACGACGGAATGCCGATCCGGGTGCGGATCAGCCCGTTGATCGCGCCGATTGCGGCGCCGAGCGCGGTCACCGCGACCATCGCCAGCCAGGGATTGATTCCGAGCATGACCACGAGCAGGCCCATAACCACCGTGAGAAAGCCGAACGCCGAGCCGACGGACAGATCGATCTCGCCGGCGATCAGGAGGTACGTCATACCCACAGCGACGATGCCGATCAGCGCGGCATTGCGCAGGATGTTGATCAGGTTGAACTCGGTCAGGAAGGTATCGGTGGTGAGCGCGAAGAACGCGAAAACGAGCAGCGCGACCAGGGTAATTGCGACGTTCGGGCTGTCCGCAAGCCGCTGCCAGACGGTCGGGCGGGCCGCGGACGCCTCATCCGGCGCCAGATCGTCGAGGACATCGTCGCCCGGCTCCAATGCCGCCACTCTCTGATCGCTGCTCATGCGGCCGCGCCTCAGAGCATCTCGACGCCGACGATCATCTTAACGATCTCGTCGGGCGCGGTCCTCGTCTTCTCGCGAAAGCCGACCAGACGGCCGTGGCGCAGCACCATGATGCGGTCGGCGACCGAGAACACATGGCGCATGTTGTGGCTGACGATCACGACGCCGGTGCCGGTCGCCTTTAGGCGCAGGATCAGATCCAGCACTTTGCGCGATTCCCGAACGCCGAGCGCCGCCGTCGGCTCGTCCATGATGATCACGCGTCCGTGCTGCGCGGTCGCCCGGCCGAGCGCGATCGACTGGCGCTGGCCGCCAGAGAGCTGCCCGACCTCCGCGGTGAGCGAGGGAATGTTGACGCGCAGGTCGCGCATCACCGCGCGCGCGCCCTGCAGCATCTTTTTGCGATCGATGAAGTAGCGCCAGCGGACCGGCTCGCGGCCGAGATAGAGGTTGGCCGCGACATCGCGCATGTCGACCAGGGCGAGGTTTTGGAACACCGTCGCGATGCCCAGCTGGCGCGCCGCGTGCGGGTCGGCGATTCGGATCGGCCGGCCGTCGACCTCGAGCTCGCCGCGATCCGCCTGATGGACGCCGCTCAGGATCTTGATCAGGGTCGACTTGCCCGCGCCGTTGTCGCCGACGATCGCCAGCACCTCGCCTTCGAACACGTCGACGTCCACGTCCTCCAAGGCGCGTACGTGACCGAAGCTCTTCGACAATCCCCGGGCCTCCAGATAGGGGCCCGTCCCGCCACCGGTTGCCATGATTCCTCTTGCGCTGAGAGAGCGGGACCGGCCCGCTCCCCGTGGCCCTGATGCGCTCCCCGTCAGGCGAAGCCGTACTCGCGCGCCTTGGCGAGCCAGATGTCCGTTCGCGCCTTGACCCGCTCGAGATCCTTATCCATCACGAGCTCGCCGCCGGTGCGGATGTCGAGATAGGGGTAGCCGCGCTCCAGCTGTACCCAGGCGCCCGCCGCGCACTGGAAGCCCATCGCGTAGAACTGCTGATCGATGCCCCACTGCACCCAGCCCTCGGCGATCTGCTGCTGATGGGCGGGCGGGATGTCGGTCGAACCCACCGCGATGGTGCCCGGGGCAATGCCGCGCTCCTTGAGCGCCTGGACGATCGGATTGGGGTTGCCGGTGCCGATGGCGGCGACGAGGGCATCGCCTTTCTCGTCGATCTGCGCGGTCCACTTCTGGATCGATTCGGTCAGCTCGCCGAAGCTGCTGTCGGGGAAGGCCTCGAATTGATAGGTGGTGCCGTTGGCTTCGTTGTACTGCTCGATGCCGAGCTTGCTGCCGTTTTGGCGCTTGTCGATCGAGGTCGAGCCCGGATTGCCGTTGCCGAGCACGATGATCCCCTCGGTCTTGTCGGTCAGCTGGTGGGCGAAGGTCGCCGCCTGCGTGCCGTTGATGACGCCGGCGTTGAACTCGTCCTGGTTGATGATGTGCAGGCCAAGCGCGTCCGCTTCCTCCTGGATGCCCTGATCCGTAATGATCATGGCGATGCCTTGGTCTAGGCCGCGCTCGAACGGCTGCACCAAGCCTACGCTCTCGAGCGATGTCGCGATCGCGTCTGCCTTGGCGGCGATCGCATTGTTGACCTGCTCGGCATGGTTCTGCACCGAGTAGACCGGGTTGCCTATCCGTTGATACTCCCAGCCCACCATCTCGCAGAAGTCCCGGGCGCCGACCTGAAACGCCATGTCCCAGTCGCCGAGCGCCTGGGGCACCCAGATGAACTTGCGCTTTGGGCCGAACGCGCCGCCCTGCGCCAGCGCCGACGCCGGCAACCCCATGACGCCCGCCACCACCGTGATCGCCGCGGCGCGCGCGCTGCCGACCACGAGGCCCCGTCGATCGCTCGTGTGGTCCCGTAGCATCCCTGTTGCTCCTTCTTGGTTGGTGTCCGCCCGATCGTCACAGATCCGCCCGGCTCAGCCGTGTTCCCGCACCCTGTCTGACCAGGAGGTCGATCCCGGCGGCGAGCAGAATCACCGCGCCAGCGGCGACCCCGTCCCAGAACTGGCGCACGCCCATGAGGATGATCCCGCTGGTCATCATGCTGAGGATCAGCACGCCGATGAAGCTACCGAAGATCGTACCCCGACCGCCGAACAGCGCGACCCCGCCGATGATCACCGCGGCGATCACCTGCAGCTCGAGATTGACCCCGGCGCTGAGCGGCGCGAGGCCGACGCGGCCGAACAGGAGCGCGGCGCTGAGGCCGCACAGGCCGCCCATCATGACGAAGCACACGAGCTTCACCCGCCTCGTATCGATGCCGTTGTTGCGCGCGGCCTCGACATCGCCGCCGGTGGCGTAAACGTCGCTGCCGAACTTGGTGCGCGCCAGCACGACGGCGCCGATCGCCATGACTACCAGCATGGCGACGAACAGGTTCGGGACCGGGGTGCCCGGGAAGTTGGCTCGGATGATCCGGTAGAAGGCCAGATCCGTGTTCTTCGCCGGGATCGGATAACCGCTCGAGACGGCGTTTGCCGCGCCGCGCAGCAGCGCCAGCATGCCGAGCGTCGTGATGAACGACGGCAGGCCGACGCGGGTGACCAGGAGCCCGTTTACGGCGCCGATCATGAGCCCGATCAGGATCACGACGGCGGCGCACAGCCAGGGATCGACGCCGAGCCGCTCCTCCTGGAACGACATCAGGATCAGCAGGAAGCCGTAGTGCGAGCCGATCGACAGGTCGAGCTCGCCGGCGACGAACAGGTAGGTCATGCCGACCGCGAGGATGCCGAGGATCGCGGCGCGCCGCGCGATGTCGATCAGATTGTTCTCGCTGAGAAAACGGGGGCCGGCCAGCGCGAACAGCGCGAACAGTGCCAGCGCGACGATCAGGATGGCGACGTCGCGGTTGCTCAGCAGACGGCCTAGAATTCCGGACGTGGCAGGCGCGTCGGGCCCGCTCTCCGCGTCTGCCTCGAGGACCTCGCGCAGCACCTCGTCGGCGGCGGCGAAGCGATCTTCCGAAGGCGGCGTCCGCATCATCGCGCCAGCGCGGCGCGCGCGGCGGCGAGCGCCGCGGCGGCACCACCCGCCAGCAGCTCGACGTCCGAGGTCAGGAGGGCGAGGCGGGCGCCGCGGGCGATCCAGTCGCGCTGCTGCTCGGGCGGCAACGTGATCCCGGTGCAGACCGCGACGCCGCGGGCCGAGGCGGCTTTCAGGATCCTGTCGATCGCGCCGCGTACTGCCGGGTGGTCGTGCTGACGGAGCACGCCGGCGCTGCCGGACAGATCGTTCGGGCCGATGCACAGCGCGTCGACCCCGGGCACGGCGAGTATCTCGTCGATCGCCTCGGCCCCGCCGAGGTCCTCGATTTGCGGGATCACGATCGTCGCCGCGTTCGCGCCCGCCACGTACACATCGATGTCGCGGCCGTAGTCGGACGCCCGGCGCGGCCCGAAACCGCGGATGCCGTCCGGCGGATACTTGGCCGCGGCGACCAGAGCGCGCGCTTCGGCCGCGCTGCGCACCATCGGCGCGAGCACGCCGTCGGCGCCGAGATCCAGCGCCTGCTTGACGTGGACCTGATCGTTCCAGGGCACGCGCACGATCGGCACGGTCGGCATGCCGCGGAACGCGAGCAGCGTGGTCTGCAGCGATTCGAGCGACCAGGGCGCATGCTCGGTGTCGATCAGGATGTAGTCGAACCCGGCGCCGGCCATGATCTCGGCGACCGCCGGATCGGCGATCGACAGCCAGGCGCCGAGCGCGGTCGCTCTCTCACGCAGGCGGCGCTTCAGATCGAGCGCGCGCTCCGACATCGCTGACTCTCCTATGGCGACAGGACTTCCGGATTGAGCACGTAGCCGGCGCCGGGGTTCTGGCCCTCGACGATGGCCAGGATGTTGGCGACGCAGCGCTCGCCCATGAGGCGCTCGGCCGCTTCATCCATGCCGGCGGCATGCGGCGCGAGAAGCACGTTCTGGAGGTCAAGAAGCGGCGAGCCTTCCGGCGGCTCGGCCTCGAACACGTCCAGGCCGGCGCCGGCGAGACGGCCGGAGGTCAGCGCCTCATGCAGCGCTGCCTCGTCGATCAGGCCGCCGCGCGCGGTGTTGACCAGGAAGGCAGACGGCTTCATCAAGGCCAGCTCACGGCGCCCGATCAGATGGCGCGTCTCCGGCGCGAGTGGCGTGTGCAGCGAGACGAAGTCGGCCTCGCGCAGCAGGTCGTGGAGTTCGACCAGCTCTATCGAATGCGCCGCGGCAAAGGCGCGGTCGGCCAATGGATCGGTCGCCAGGACGCGCATGCCGAAGGCGCGGCAGCGGCGCGCCATCGCCTTGCCGATCCGGCCGAGCCCGACGATGCCCATGCACCGCCCCCAGAGTCCCGGATGGAAGCTGCAGCCCCAGCCCCCGCCGGCGACCCGGGCGTGGTGCGGCAGCAGCTCGAGCGCGAGGCCGATCGCCAGCGCGAAGGCGTAATCTGCGACACTCTCGTGATTGGTGCCGAACGCCATGGCCACGGCGACGCCATGCCGTGTCGCGGCGGCGACGTCGACCCGGTCGAAGCCGACGCCGTAGCGGGCGACGACCCGCAGCTCGGGCGCAGCGGCGAGCACCCGCTCGGTATAGAACTCGCCGCCCGCGATGGTCGCGACCGCGCCCGGCAGGCGCTCGATCAGCTCGGCCTCCCTTAGCAACCGGCCCTTCTCGTTCATCACGATGTCGAATCCAGCCGCGCGCAACGGCGCGAGAAAGGCTGCCGGTCGGCCATGGAGCTGCTGGATGTTGCAGAGGACGTTGCGCAACGCAGAGTGCTCCCTGATCACGTTTGCTGTTGCGACACCCGAGCGCGACCGGCTCACTATTGCAGGCACGGCGGAATTGCGAAATAGGCTTCGCGGCGAGGGGCGCGATCGATCCAGACCGGTCGCTGATCTCGAATCCCCTGACAATGACCTCATTCTGGTCCGAACCGGACCCGCTGCGATTTCTGTTGGCACGCGTCCCGAGCGCGGCTGCTGTGCCGGGCGGGTTTACTCGAGAGACGGTTGCCGGCGGAGGGACCGGTGATCATCAGCACGACCGACGGTAGCGAGGGGCGGGGCCATGCTGATGGTCAGGGCCAATTGCAGCGCGGTAAGGCTGACCGGAGCGGCAGCGCGCTGGTCGTCTTCCGCGCCTCGCGCATTCGCCTGGCGGCCGTGCTAGACAGATGGACCAATTCACATAGCGCCTACGGCGGGGTCACCCGACACATGGATCGCGGGAGGTCTGAGCGGCCGATGCCGCGGCCGCAGCCATGGAGGAGCCTGAGCCGCCAGACGGCGGCGCGCGGGACCGCGGCGCGGGTCCTGCTAAGGCTGAGTCTCGAGCTCCTGCTCGCGAGCGCAGCGGCAGCGGGCGCGCGGGCGGATGCCGGCGTCGATCTGGAGCTGGTGCTGGCGATCGACAGCTCGGGCAGCGTCGACTTCGGCGAATCCGAGCTGCAGATGGGCGGGATCGCGAACGCGTTGCGCGACCCCGAAGTGATCGAGGCGATCGAGGGCGGAGCGCCGAACGGCGTCGCGGTCGCGGTGATCGAGTGGTCGGGACCCGGGCAGCAGCTGGTGGGGGTCGACTGGACCCGCATCACCGATGCTGCAACGGCGGCGGCGCTGGCCGCACGCATCGAGGCCATGGGGCGCGGACTGATCGGTGAGACCGCGATCGGCGAGGCGCTCCGGTTCGCGAGCGACCTGCTGGCGTACGGCCCATTTCAGGGCGCGCGCCGGATCATCGACGTGTCGGGCGACGGCCCGAGCAACGCTGGCGTCGAGCCCGAGCCGATGCGCGATGCCGCCGCGCTGGCCGGCATCACCATCAATGGCCTCGCGATCCTGCGCGAGAACCCCGGCCTCGATCGCTACTACGCCGAGCACGTGATCGGCGGACCCGATGCCTTCGTCATGATCGCCAAGGACTATGACGACTTCGCCCGGGCGATCCGCCAGAAGCTGCTGCGCGAAATCCGCGGCGCGCCGCTGGCCGACCGAGCCGGCGCCAAGGTCTACGTTGCTCGCGCGCGCCAGCCCGGCACTAGGGCTGCACGCACGGGAGGCTGACGGCGCGGGCGCCCGGTCGCTCGGTTCAGCGCCGCATGCCGCGCCTGACTGCGCCGGCGCGAGCCGCGCGGACCAGAAGGGAATCGCGCCGATCACCCGGCTGCCGGCGGCACGAGGGGGCGCGTGCAGCGTGCTGGTGCGTGGCCCGGCAGCGCGTGCTAGGGTGCAGGTCGAGCGCGCACGAACCGCGGAGGAGGTCATGGCCGGAAGCGTCAACAAGGTGATTCTGGTGGGCAATCTCGGCCGCGACCCGGAGGTGCGCTATACCCAGGACGGCACCAAGATCGTGCACCTGGCGATCGCCACCTCGGAGCGCTGGCGCGACCGCACGAGCGGCGAGAACCGCGAGCGCACCGAATGGCACCGCGTCGTGATTTTCAACGAGCGCCTCGGCGAGGTCGCGGAGAAGTACCTGGCCAAGGGGCGCTCGGTCTATCTCGAGGGCCAGCTGCAGACGCGCAAATGGCAAGACCAGTCGGGCCAGGAGCGCTACAGCACCGAGGTGGTGCTGCAACGCTTCCGCGGCGAGCTGGTGCTGCTCGGCGGGCGCGACGAGGGTGGCGCGACGGCAGTGCCCGACGAGCGCGAGGGCGACTGGGGACGGGGCGCGACCGAGCCGGCGCGCGGCGGTGGCGGCGGCGGCCGGTCTGGCAAGTCCGGCGACTTCGACGACCTGGACGACGAGATCCCGTTCTGATCCGGGCGTTTACGTAACCGGCTGAAATCTCTCTCGTCGTGCCCGCACGGCAACCCTGAGGGTCCGATTTCTAGGAACCATCGGCGCCTACCCTGCCTGGTCCGATGGTGCGTGCGACCGTGGGAAATCCCTGCGCTCCGCGGCGGCCGGTCTGGCAATCCGGTGACTTCGACGACCCGGACGACCAGACCCGTTTCAATCTAAGCGGGATGAGACCCGTTTCTATCTAAGCGGTACGTACCGGATGAGATTCCATGCGGACTGTATCTAGAGTGTTCGGTTGAGCCTCTAGAGTGTTCGGTTAACGCTCTATTAACCATAGGCGCCTACCCCTGCCCTGGTTCGATGGTCCATGCCACCGTGGGAATCCGCGCGCCAAAAGCCCATCGGGCCGGGCACTCCCACGGTCGCATGGACCTTTCAAGGCGACAGTTCGCAGGTATGGGTTGATCCTTCGTTAATGCCCGACATTTGCCAGGGCCGCTCACACGCTGGCCCCTGGCCGGCCATGCTGATGCTCGACCGGACGGGGCCGGAATTAATCCGAGCACCGCTCGCCAGATCAGACGCTGTCTTGCCGATGGATGCCCGGTCAAGCCGGCCGATGACCAGACGGGTCGCCCGAGAGCTGCTGGTGCGGATCGCCTGATCGGTCGCCGGCGCCCACAGCTCGCGACCGGACGGGGCCGGAATCAATCCGAGCACCGCTCGCCAGATCAGACGCTGTCTTGCCGATGGATGCCCGGTCAAGCCGGCCGATGACCAGACGGTTCGCCCGAGAGCAGCTGGCGCGAACCGCCTGATCGGTCGCCGGCGCCCACAGCTCGCGACCGGACAGCGCCGGATTTGGTCCGAGCATCGCTCGCCAGATCAGGCGCTGCCTTGCCGATGGATGCCCGGTCAAGCCGGCCGATGACCAGACGGGTCGCCCGAGAGCTGGCGCGAACCGCCTGATCGGTCGCCGGCGCCCACAGCTCGCGACCGGGCAGCGCCGGATTTGTCCGAGCATCGCTCGCCAGATCAGGCGCTGCCTTGCCGATGGATGCCCGGTCAAGCCGGCCGATGACCAGACGGTCGTCCGAGAGCTGCCGGTGCGCAGCGCCTGATCGGCCGCCGGGCTCACCGCACGCCGAGGCGCTCGAGCTCGTCGATGGTCTTCGGCCAGTCCTTCCTGAGCAGGCGGGAGAAGGCGCGATCGGCCAGCAGCTGGCCGCCGGTCTGGCAGCGCGGACAGTAGTTGGTCTCGTTGTCGGCATAGCGAATGCGCTGGACGGCGGTGCCGCACACCGGACAGGGCTGGCGGTAGCGGCCGTGCACCGCCATGTCCGGACGAAAGGCGGTCACTTTCTCGGGGAAGTCGTCCCCATAGCGGGCGCGCAGCCGCCCGATCCAGTCGACAAGTGTTTCGCGGGTCGCTTCGTACAGCCGCGCGATCTCTTCCGGCGTCAGCTTGTCGGTCATCGCGAGCGGCGACAGGCGCGCGCGGTGCAGGATCTCGTCGGAATAAGCGTTGCCGATGCCGCTGAACAGGCGCGGGTCGGTCAGGGTGCGTTTGAGCGTATGGTTTTCTCGGGTGAGCACGGCACGGAATGCGGCGAGGTCGATCGCCAGCGGCTCAACGCCGCCCGGATTGTGCGCCGCGAGCGCGTCCTCGCCCTGCACGAGATGGAGCGATGCCCGCTTCTTCGGGCCGAATTCGGTCAGCGTGAGGCTGCCCTGTGGGAAGTCGAACGCGGCCAGCGCATGGCGGCCGACGAGCCTGGCGTTGGATTCCTTCCAATGCAGCCGGCCGTTGATCATGAGGTGCAGGACGAGCCAGAGGTCGCCGTCCAGGCCGAGCGCGATGCGCTTGCCGAGGCGGCGCAGACGGCGGACATGACGGCCGTGCGCCGCGGCGAGCGGCGGGTCCACCGTGCGCAGGAGGAAAGGGCTGGCCAGACGCACGCGCTCGAGCGGTTGTTCCTGGATCCGTCTTTGCAGCGCCTCGAGGTAAATCGTGACGTCGGGCAGCTCGGGCATGGCGCGAACTGTCGCATGGCAGCGCGGCGCTGCCCAGACCGGCTATGGCCTCACGCCGCCCGCTCGCCTAAGCTGCGCGCACGCGCCTGAGAAGGGAGGCATAGCAGACGCCATGGCCACGATCGTCGATGCCAAGCTCAGCCGCGCGGTGCTGCAGGCGCGGATCGACGCGCTGCCGCGCCTGCGCCTTGCCCATCTGCCGACGCCGCTCGAGCATTGCCCGCGTCTTGGCGCAGCGCTCGGCGGGGTCGACGTCTGGCTCAAGCGCGACGATCTGACCGGGCTCGCGTTCGGCGGCAACAAGACGCGCCAGCTGGAGTTCCTGTTCGCCGACATTCTCGCGACGGACGCGGACACCGTGGTCGCCGGCGCGTACACCCAGTCCAACTGGTGCCGTCAGATCACCGGCACGGCGCGCAAGCTCGGCCTCGAAGTGGCCCTCGTCCTGCTGCATGGCGAGCGCGGGCCGGCGCTGCAGGGCAACCTCCTGCTCGACCGGCTGATGGGCGCCGACGTCACCGTGGTTGAGCTCGACAGCATGGAGTGCCTCACGCCGCTGCTCGAGGAAAAAGGCGCGGAGCTGGCGCGCGCCGGGCGCAAGCCGTACGTCGTGCGGCCGTTCGGCCTGGACAAGCTGACGCTCGGCGCGCTCGGCTACGTCAATGGCGCGCTGGAGCTCGACGCCCAGCTGGATGAGGCCGGCATCGATCCCGATTGCCTCTATCTCTGCGGCGCCAACATGACGCCTGCCGGCATGATGCTCGGTCTGCGGGCGCTCGGCCGCAGGACCAGGCTGGTCAACATCGCGCCGATCGTCTGGAGCGAGCCACGCGCGGTCGACATCGCGCGCATCGCTGGCGCCGCCGCGGCGCGGCTCGATTTGGACGTGCGCATCGCGCCCGCGGACATCGAGAACCACGACGAGTTCATCGGCGAGCGCTACGGCATCGTGACCGAGGGCGCCCGGGAGGCGCTGCGCCTGGTCGCCGGTACCGAGGGCATCATCCTCGACCCGGTGTACAGCGCCAAGGCGATGGCCGGGCTGATCGAACACGCGCGCACGGGGCGCATCGCCCCGGGCCAGACGGTCGTGTTCGTGCACACCGGCGGCACGCCCGCGCTGTTCGCCTACGCGGCCGAGCTCGGCCTCAGGCCGCCGCCCGTTCAGCACACGCCCTGAACCAGCGGTCTGCCGCACCGGCAGCGCTGACGGCTGGCAGGTCGGTCGGTGTAAGACGGCTCTCCGAGCAGCACCCGCCGTAAGCGAAGGCCGGGAGGTCGAATAGAGGGAACGATCTCATGGAACCCCAGATCTGGAGCCAAGTGTACAATCCGACCGGCAGCGCGCTGGTCTCGACGATTCTGGCCGCAATGCCGGTGATCGTTTTGCTCGGCGCGATCGGCATCTTCGAATTGAAAGCGCACCTCGCCGCGCTGCTCGGCCTCGCCGCCGCCCTGCTGGTCGCAATCCTGGTCTTCGGCATGCCGAGCGGCATGGCGACGATGTCCGCCGTCTATGGCGCCGCCTTCGGCTTGTTTCCGATCGGCTGGATCATTCTCAACGTCATCTTCCTCTACCAGCTCACCAAGAAAAGGGCGAGTTCGACGTCCTGCGGCGAAGCATCCGCAACCTCAGCGATGACCGCCGCCTCCAGCTTTTGTTCATTGCCTTCTGTTTCGGCGCATTCTTCGAGGGTGCCGCCGGCTTCGGGACGCCCGTTGCGGTGACGGCAGCGATGCTGATCGGACTGGGCTTTTCGCCCCTTACGGCCTCGGGCCTGTCGCTGATCGCTAATACCGCGCCCGTGGCTTACGGTGCTCTGGGCACGCCGGTAATCGCGCTCGCCGCGGTTACCGGGCTCGACCTCTTCGAGCTCAGCGGCATGATTGGCCGGCAGCTGCCTTTCTTCTCGGTGATCGTCCCGTTCTGGCTGATCTGGGCGTTTGTGGGCTTCCGCCGCATGCTCGAGATCTGGCCGGCGGTTCTGGTAGCCGGCGTCAGCTTCGCCATCCCGCAATACCTGGTCTCGAACTTCCATGGCCCGTGGCTCGTCGACGTCGTCGCCGCGATCGTCTCGATGGCTTGCCTCACCCTGCTCTTGCGCGTCTGGCATCCAGCCAGGGTGATGGCGGAGGTGCCCCGCGACTGGTCCTCGCAGGACCTGGTGGAAGAAGCGCACGAGCATCCGACCGACCTCGACTCGCGGGAGGCAGTGATGAAGGCCTGGACGCCCTGGGTCATCCTCAGTGCGCTCGTCTTCATCTGGGGCATCCCGCAGGTGAAGGCCTGGCTCGATGGCATCTGGGTAGCGAAACTGCCGGTTGCCGGCCTGCACAATCTCGTCGAGAAGATGCCGCCGGTAGTAGCCGCTCCGGTTAAAGAAGCGGCGATCTACAACTTCAACATCCTCTCGGCCACGGGCACCGGCATCCTGATCGCCGCCATCATCGCCGGTTTCGTGCTCCGCTATTCGCCGCTCGGGCTCGTGCTGATGTACGGCCGCACGCTCTATCTCGTCCGCTATTCGCTCCTTACGATCGCCTGCATGCTGGCGCTTGGGTATGTCACGCGCTACTCGGGCACGGACGCCACCATGGGCCTCGCTTTTGCCAGCACGGGCTGGGTCTACCCGCTCTTCGGCACGCTGCTCGGCTGGCTCGGTGTGGCGCTGACCGGCTCGGATACGGCGTCGAACGTGCTGTTCGGCGGCTTGCAGAGGATCACCGCCCAGCAGCTCGGGCTGAACCCGGTGCTGATGGCCGCAGCCAACAGCTCGGGCGGCGTGATGGGCAAGATGATCGACGCTCAGAGCATCGTCGTCGCCTCGACCGCGACGCGGTGGTATGGGCACGAGGGCAGTATCCTGCGCTACGTCTTCTTCCACAGCATCGCGCTCGCGGTCCTGGTCGGGTTGCTGGTGATGGCGCAGGCTTATGTGCCACCGTTCACCAGCCTCGTGCCGGCAACGCCGCCGCCGGCTGCCGCCCCCGAGCACGGCTGAACTGCCTGCAGGCTGCAGCCGAGCCACGTAGCGGCACGCGCGCGGAATCTTCGGCCGACGGCTGTACGAGGGTCGCCACGTAGCGACTCTCGCCCTCAATCTGGGATCGGCAGGGCATATGGGCGGTGTTGGTAAGCCTTGACGATCCGAACCGCGCCAGGGAAAGCGACAGCTGCAAGGCCGAGGCCATAAGCAGCCGCGTCCTTTTGCCGATGTTCGCGGGTGGGCGAGATAGGCGAGAACGCGCAGCAGCACGCAGAGGACCAGCCTTAAAATGTGAGCCAGGGGCGCGGGTGACGCGTGCCAGGAACCAGGGGCGGCGCCTTCTTGGCGGGTGGAGGCCATCTCGTCTGCGCTCGATCGACTAAGTGCAGCCGGGGTTGCCACGGCCCGGGGACCTCATCAAGACCGAGGCGGCCGGTCGAGGTCGTGGCGTGGAGCGGTGTCGCCAAGCTTCGCTGCAGGCGCGGGCAAATTGCCAGCGCAGGGGATCCGTGGCATTGAGGTGCATTGTCGTAGAAGTTTTGCGCGACGTGCGACCTGCCGACCAGGCGAGCGTCCCTCCGGCTCGGCGGCTGCCTGCGGGAGAGTGCCATGGACCCGATCACGCTCGAGACGTGGCAGCGGTTTTACGAGCGGGTCGTGAAGCGGGGCAGCGACTGGCCGCGCAACCTTTGGTTGGCAGCGGTCGAAGACGGCCTGCGCGCGGCGCTCCCGGCGCAATCGCGGCTGCTCGTGCAGTATCGCCAGGACGTCGCCGCGCTCCAGGAGCTGGAGCGGGCAGGCCCGGGGTCGTATCGCGACTCGACGCGCATGGCGCAGCTCGAGGCGGACATCATGCGCCTGATCGGCTTGGCCGACCAGGCGATCCGGGAGGAGAGCACGGGTAGCTATGAGCGCTCGGAGCAGGCGCCGCCGCCATCCGCACGCCGCAGCCAGCCGCGGATCGGGTTCTGGCTCGCCGCCCTGATTTTCGGCGTGATCACGCTGTGCGGCGCGCTCCTCGGCGCGACGTACTATCACCAGCTGCGCATGAGCTCGCGCATGAAGGCAGATCTGACCGCGCTGCAGCAACGGCTGATCGAGCAGGCGGCGACCCAGCGCGCCGCGCTCGAAGGGCAGATCAAATCCGCCGAGGCCCGGCAGCAGACGTTCGGTGCGGTGCAGGCCGAGCTCAGGGCCAACGTCGACGAGTTCAACCGGCTGCTCAGCGCGGCGTTGCAATCCATGACCGCCCTTGGTGCCGGCGCGAAGCCCGAGCTCGAGCGCCAGCTGCGCGGTGAGGACGGCGACCTCGGCGAGGCCTTGAAGGCGCTGCGTGAGCGCGCCGCCGGCCTCGAGCACCAGCTGGTCCAGGTCGCCGACAGCCTCGGCGTGCTGGCGGGGCGCCTGCCGGAGCTGGACCGGGGTGCGAAGCGGCTGGCGGAGCGTCTCGAGACCAGCACGGCGGGTATCGGACGCGTTGAAAAACAGATTGCGACCATCGAGGCACAGGCGCCCGAGCTCGCGCTTCGGCTCCAGGGACAGCGTCAGGCCTTGACGCAGGAACTCGAAGCGCGGCGCAAGAG
Source organism: Pseudomonadota bacterium (assembly GCA_046732855.1). Classification (GTDB taxonomy): domain Bacteria; phylum Pseudomonadota; class Alphaproteobacteria; order Geminicoccales; family Geminicoccaceae; genus JBKPNX01. The sequence goes on along the minus strand of JBKPNX010000110.1, from coordinate 89,788 downwards.
CATGGGCGAGCTTGCCGCCGAAATCGGCACCCTGCGGCGCTCGCTCGACGACTCGCGCGGCCAGCTCGCGGCCCTGGAGGGCTCGCTCGAGCAGAGCCTGGCGCAGGTCAAGTCCGGGAGCGGCGAAGCGGAACGCCTGTCCGGCCAGGCGCGAAGCGAGCCGCAGACGGTCGAGATCGACGGTCGCGCGGTGCAGCAGGCGATGCAGGAGGGGATCGACGCCGTGGTGTCGGAGCTGGCCGGCAAGGCGGGTCAGGCTGCCCAGCGCAGCGAAGATAACGTAAAGCAAGCCGAGGCGGCGGCGCGGCAGCAGCTCGAGACGGCCACCGCCCAGGCGCTTGACGCCTTGAGCAAGAAGCATCGGTCGCAGCTCGCCGACCTGACGACCTTGGCATCGACGACCCGGGACGAGCTCGGGCAGACCCGTGATCGCCTTATCGCCGGCTGGCAGGGCCTGGACCAGGCGGTCGCAAAGCGGCAGGCCGCGGTGCTGAACCAGCTCGACCAGTACGCCGCGACTCTCGAGGTCAGGGTCCAGGAGCTGCTCAAGGCGCTCGACGTGATCGCCGCCCGCTCAGGCGGTTGAGGGAGACGCCGTCCGTCCTTCGTGAGCCGCGCGGGGCGGATCGACGCCCGTCCGAGTCGCTTGACCGCGTCCGGCGCGGGCGCAAATTACTTGACCATGGACGAATTCCTGCTGCGCCCCGATCCCGAGGATCCGCGCCTCACGCAAATGGTGCGCGGGATCGATCATGAAGGCCGACCGATCGAGACCGCGGTCGTGCACGAGCGGCCGCTGACCCTGTTCCTGAACGATCAGGAAATCGTCACGATGATGACCATCGGCGATTATCCGGACTACTTGGCGGTCGGCTATCTGCTCAATCAGAACATGCTGCGCGCCGGCGACGTCATCGCCGGCGTCGACTACGACGAGGAACTCGAGGTGGTCGTGGTGCGTACCGAGCGCGCCACCGACTACGAAGCGAAGCTCAAGAAGAAGGTACGTACCTCGGGATGCGCCCAGGGCACCGTCTTCGGCGACGTCATGGAGCAGTTCGAGCAGGTCCGGCTACCCGCGGACGCAATCCTCAAGACGTCGTGGCTGTATGCGCTGACCAAGAAGATCAACACCTCGCCGAGCCTGTACCTCAAGGCCGGCGCGATCCATGGCTGCGTGCTGTGCGAGGAGGACCGGCCGCTGCTCTACATGGAGGACGTCGGCCGGCACAACGCGGTCGACAAGATCGCCGGCTACATGTTCCTGAACGACATCGCGCCCTCGGGGAAGATTTTCTACACCACCGGCCGCCTGACCAGCGAGATGGTGATCAAGACGGTGCAGATGCACATCCCGATCCTGATCTCGCGCTCGGGCTTCACCGCTTGGGGGGTCGAGCTCGCGCGCCAGGCGAATCTCACCCTGATCGGCCGGGCCAAGGGCAAGCGCTTCATCGCCCTCTCGGGGGAGGAGCGCATCGTGTTCGATGCGGACGTCCACCGCATCGCCGAGGAGCCCCGCCATCTCCAGCGCAAGGCTTCGCCCGAAGACGACGCCGCGTGAAGAAAGTGTGAACCCGTTCGCGCCCAAGGGCTTGGCTCACGTCAACATATGGGCAAGATTGCTTAGAACCTACTACCCACGTCCGCGCCACATTGGGAGGTTGTGGTACGTGCCTGCTGTCAATCCGAAAATCCTCGCTTGGGCGCGCGAGACAGCCGGTCTCTCCCTTGAAAAAGCGGCTGACGCTATTCAGCTGGGCGCGGCGAGGGGGCTCAGTGGCGCAGAGCGTCTTGAAGCTTTAGAGAACCACCAATGGGAGCCGTCGCGGGCTCTTCTTCGCCGTATGGCTGAGAAGTATCGCCGCCCGTTGATTGTGTTTTATTCAAGGAGACCTCCGGATAAAGGCAATCGAGGCGAGGACTTCCGGCGCGCGCCCAACGCACCGCCGCTTGACTATGACCCTCAGCTTGATGCGCTGGTCCGAAATGTGCGTGCGCGCCACGACCTGGCCAGATCCCTTCTTGAAGACGAGGAAGCTCCTCCGCTGGACTTTGTCAACTCGCACACGATGCAGCAGGGCGCACCGGCCGTCGCCGAGAGCATCCGAGCAACCATCGACTTTGACGTCGGAGAATTCCGAAGCGCTCGTGATGTTGAAGCAGCTTTCAGCTACCTACGCAGTTGCATGGAAAGGCAAGGAATCTTCGTTCTTCTTGTCGGAAATCTCGGGAGTCATCACTCCAATATTCCAGCAACGACATTCCGTGGTTACGCAATTGCCGACGTTATAGCGCCCTTTATCGTTATCAACGACAACGACGCGCATGCTGCTTGGTCATTCACCGCTCTGCACGAGGCGGCCCATCTGTGGCTTGGGCAGACTGGGATCAGTGGCCCATCGCATGAAGCCGCCATCGAAGTATTCTGTAACAACGTCGCGGGGCAGATCCTGTTGGCACGCGCTGAAATACAAGAACTCAGAGATTTGATGGGATTGTCTATTGATGAAGTGATTAACCGCATTTCGCCCTTCGCGGCAGAACGAAATGTGAGTCGTCGTTTGGTTGCTTACCAGCTGCTTCGGGCAAACAGTATTGGCGAAGGCCGCTACAAGGAAGTGTGCGAACGCCTTCACGATGATTGGTTGAAAAGCAAAGAGAAAGCGCCCGATGCGGCGCGCGACAACAGCAGCGGCCCCAACTACTACGTTGTTCGACGTCACCGCCTTGGCCCAGCGTTACTAAACCTGGCAAGGCGGTCACTTGACGGCGGTGCGCTAACTCCTACGAAGGCTGCTCAGCTTCTTGCCGTGAAACCGGTTTCCGTTCGTGCTTTGCTGCATCCTGAGCTCGCCTGAGTGACGCTTCTGCCGATGCTCCACCTTCTTGATGCAAATGTCATAATCACAGCAAAGGATAGCTATTATGCCATTGACCAAGTCCCGGAATTTTGGGAATGGCTCGTTCACCAAGGGAAGGCCGGCAACATAAAAATACCGTCTGAGATCCTTGACGAAATAAGCCCCGGCCCCGACAAGCAAAATTTATTTTATCAGTGGCGAAAGGACAACGCGACCATCGAGGCACTGCTGCTGGCCGAGGAGGTTGACCAAGCTCTTGTTCAGCGTGTGCTGGAAGAGGGCTATGCGCGCGATCTCACAGACCAAGAGTTTGAGGTGCTTGGTGCGGACCCGTTCCTCATAGCTTACGCAATGGCTCACACCGATCGCACTGTCGTGACCACGGAAGTATCCAGCCCCGCCAAGCAGCGGCAGAACCGGAAAGTTCCTGATGTCTGTAGTGATTTCGGCGTGCGGTGCATCAACCCGTTCGGGATGAATCGCGAGCTTGGCTTTAAGACCCAGTGGAAAGGGTAGCCTGCGGCCGCGGCGGGACCGCGCGGCAGGCCGCTTCGCGAGAAATGTTCCAGCCCGCCGCACCCAGCGCAAGGCTTCGCTCGAGGACGACGCCGCCTGAAATCGCGGAAAAAACGCGGGCCGGGTAAAGAAAGTGTGAGCCCGTTCACTGCGCGCTCATCTTGAACCCGCATAATACCGCCCAGAAGCACCGTTGCGTGATGCCGCGACAATCGCCGCAGAGGTGCGGCTGGCATCGCGCCGGGTGGGAGATGGGCGATGACGAGCGCGGATGCCGGCGCTCTGTTGAGCGAGCTCAAGACCGGCGACCTCGTGCTGTTCACTGGCCGCGGTCTGATCTCGAACCTGTGGCAATGGCTCGGCCGCTCTGCCTGGACCCACGTCGCCCTGGTATTGCGCGAGCCGAATGATGCCGAGCCGCAGCTTTGGGAAGCTGATCGCGAAGGCCCGCGGCGCGGCACGCGCGTGGTGCGTCTCGCGGTGCGCATGGCGGAGTTTCGCGGCAGAATGAGTGCGCGCTGCCTGAACCGGCCGCTGGCGAGTGCGCAGTGCCGGCGTCTGGAAACCCTGCAGCGGGAAATGGCCGAGCGTTCCCGGGCGCCGGGTCTGCTCGATCTGATGGGCGCGGCCGACGACGGCTGGCTCGGCGGTAGGCGCGACAAGCTCGGCGACCCGACCGACGCCGAGCTGGTGGCGGAGGCCTATCAGCGCCTCGGGCTTTTGGACGATGTCGCGCATGGCGGCCCGCTGCCGAGCGCATACCGGCCGCGGCAGTTCGCCGAGAGCCATGATCTCCCGCTCAAGAACGGCTACGCGCTCGGGCCCGAGCTGCTCCTGCGCGACGTCGAGGACGCCGTGGGGTGGAGCCGCGCCAGCCGGCAGCCGGCCGGAGCGTAGCCAAGCCGTACCTGATACGCCATGTATCCTCCGATCGTGCCAAAACGGCGGGAGGACTCATGGCGGCATCGCCTGCGGCGGCAGCGCGGCCCGTGGTCGGCGTGCTGCTCGCCGGCGGTCAGGCCCGGCGCATGGGTGGCGGCGACAAATGCCTGCGCCCGCTCGGCGGACGGAGTGTCCTCGCCTACGTGATCGAGCGCGCGCGCCCGCAGGTCGCGGCGCTGGTGCTGAACGCCAACGGCGATCCGGCCCGCTTCGCGCCGTTCGGCCTGCCGGTCGTCGCCGATGTCATCGCTGACTTCGCGGGGCCACTCGCCGGGGTACTGACCGGCATGGAGTGGGTCCTGGCCCACCGCCCCGACTGCCCCCGGATCGCAACCATCGCGACCGACACCCCGTTCTTCCCGACCGACCTGGTCGAGCGCATGCTCGGCGCGATCGACAATGAGGGGGCGGATCTCGCCTGCGCGGCATCCGGCGGCCGGGCTCACCCGGTGTTCGGGCTGTGGCCGGTGCGCCTCGCGGATGACCTGCGCTCGGCCATGATCGACGGAGGCGTGCGCAAGGTCGACTTCTGGACTGCACGCCATCGCCTCGTGCAGGTGCCGTTCGCGACCGATCCGATCGACCCGTTCTTCAATACCAACCGGCCCGAGGACCTCGCCGAGGCAGAGCGTCTGCTGCGCGCCTTGCCATTGCCATAACGGGTCGAGAATCACTCAGCGCCCGCGGATCAGGACCGGCGTGGCCCACACGCCGCGGCCGTCGCTGCGCGCCTGGTGTTCCGCCTCGACCAGGTCGGGCGCGGCATCCGGGGCAGCCCGACCGCGGCCGTTGAGGAGCACGATCTCGGACAGATCATAGCCATCGACCTGGCAGCGGTAGCGCGCAGCCATGGTCGGGCGACAGGCGATCTCGCGATCGCCGATATACCTCTCGACCTCGCGGACGTATGCGGCGCCGATGCCCATCACGCCGTCGAGCTGGACGATGCGGCCGGCGATGCGCAGGGTCGCGCTGTCGAGGAACACTGGGCTGCCGATGACCACCTCGCCGAGGTTCGCGGCATTGGGGATGTCGCGTGCCGCGGCGACCACGTCCGCCCCGCCGGCGGGCTTCTGCGCCTCCGCCACGAAACTGCGCCAGATCTGCGCCGGCAGGCCACCGCCGGTCACGCCGTTCATCGGAGCATGGTCGTCGTTGCCGACCCACACGCCGACCACGAGATCGTGAGTGAAGCCGATGAACCAAGCGTCCCGATGGTCCTGCGTGGTCCCCGTCTTGCCGAACACCGGCACCTCCAGGCCGGCGGCGCTGCCGGTACCGGAGCGCACCGCCTCGAACAGAAGCTCCATGATCGCGGGCCGTGGCCAGTCCGGTCGCGGGGCTGCGGTCGGGCGCCTTCGGAAGCTCGCGCCGCCCGGCGCCCGCGCGGCGCGCACCGCGTACGGCTCGACCCGGCGGACATCCGCGAGCACGGCGGCGTAGGCGGCGGTGAGCTCGAGCAGGGTGGCCTCGGCGCTGCCGAGCGCGAGGCTCGGGTGCGGCGGCAGTGGGGATTCGATCCCCATCTCCCTGGCGAGCGCGATCACCTGCTCGCGCCCGACCTGCTCCTGCAGTCGGACGGCCGCGGTATTGAGCGACTGGGCGAAGGCCGTGCGCAGGTCGGTCACGCCGAGATAGTGGTCGGCGTAGTCCTGCGGCTGCCAGTCGGCGATCTGCATGGGAGCGTCCTCGACCGGGCTGTCCGGCGCCATGCCCGCGCGCAGCGCGGCGAGATAGACGAACAGCTTGAACAGCGAGCCCGGCTGGCGCAGCGCCTGCACGGCGCGATTGAACTGGCTCTGCCCGTAGTCGCGACCGCCCACCATCGCCAGGACCGCACCATCGGGCGCCATGACCACGAGCGCCGCCTGATGAACAGCCAGCTTCTCCCCCTCGCGCCCGAGCCAGTCGTCGACTGTGCGCTCCGCCAGCATCTGCAGGCGGCGATCGATCGTGGTCGCGACGACGAAGTGGCCGCCGACCTCCCCGAGCAGGGCGTGCGTTTCGGCGGCCGCGAAGTCGGCGGCGTAGCCGTAGGCCAACTGCTCGACCGGCAGCGCGGCGAGCTTCGCGGGGTGCGCCTTCGCCTCCTCGGCCGCCGCGGCGTCGATGAAACCGGCATCTACCATGGCATCGAGGACGATCCGGGCGCGCCCGTGCGCCTCATCGAGCGATCGCGTCGGGGCGAAGCGCGAAGGCGCCTGGATCAGGCCGGCGAGCATGGCGGATTGCGCCAGGGTCAGCTGCTCGACCGGAGCGCCGAAATAGCGCTGGCTGGCGGCCTCGACTCCGTAGGCGCCGGCGCCGAGATAGACGGTATTGAGGTACCGGGCCAGGATCTCTTTTTTGGAAAGCCGCCGCTCGAGCCAGAGCGCGAGCAGCAACTCCTGGAGCTTGCGCGCCCAGGTGCGCTCGGAGGTGAGGAACAGGTTCTTCGCCAGCTGCTGCGTGATCGTGCTGCCGCCTTGAACCGTGCCGCCGGCATCGAGGTTCGCGAATGCGGCCCGGACCACGCTTCGCAGATCCATTCCGCCGTGCTCGAAGAACCGCCGGTCCTCCATCGCCAGCACGGCGTCGATCAGGTGCCCCGGGATCCGCTCCAGCTCGACCGCCCGCCCTCGGGCCCCGCCGCGCACGGCGAACACGACACCATCTGACGAGGTCAGATCGAAGGTGGCCCGACCGGGCTCCTCGAGCCTCGTGGACAGCAGCAGCTGGTAGGGGTAGCCGAGCGCGACCACCAGTCCCGCGGCGCCTGCACCGAGCAGCAGCAGGATCACGAGAACAGCGGTCCACCAGGCTTTGCGGCGCATGCCCCGGTCAACCCTCAGAAGCGCTCGCGCGAGTTCGAAGCTCGCGTTCTCGAATCAGATCAGAGCCCTTCCTTCGGCCCCGACCTGCTCAGTATGCCAGGGAGCATTGATTCCCGCTACCTGACTGCAGCACGGGGGCTCGAGGGAAGCTCAGGCCAGCGCCGATCCAGGAACCGTGGCCAACGCTCGCCCGAAAGATCGCGCAGGGAGCGGGATGCTGCGACCTCGTTCGGACAGGTGGGTCGGGAGCGGTCTGTCTCCCCGACATTGAAGTCAATCCGGCGCGAGACGGGATCTCTCTGGCGCAGCTGCGCCAACCGATGAGGTGACGAGGTCACGGCGCGATAAGCGCGGGGTTGTACGTCGGCACAGAACTCCGCTAGATCTCGTGCTTCTTTGGCCCGGGTCTGGTCTCGCTCGCATGCTGCGTCGGAATTTGCTGCAATCCGGCCTGATCGCGACCGCCTGGTTCGTGGCGGGCGCGCATACGCCCTATCGGCAGTGGCAGGTCTACCGGCGGCGACATCTGCTGATCGGCACCAGCAAGGCCGACGCGCCGACCTACCCGCTCGGCCAGAAGATCGCCGAGTTGCTCGCGACCGAGCTTCCGGAGAGCAGCGCCCGGGTCACCCGCGGGCCCGATCCCTGGCGCCTCGCCAGCCTCCTGACCACCGGTCAGCTCGAGGTGGCTCTGCTGTCGTTGGTCGACGTCGCCGCGCTGCGCGACGGCCGCGCACCGTTTGCGGCATTCGGGCCTACGGAGTTGAACGCGCTGTTCGCGTTCGGCGATTATCTGCTGGTGAGTCGTCCGGACTTCCCCGCCCACCATGCTTATCAGGTGGCCCGGACGCTCGGGGGGAACGCGGCGCTGATCCCCGGCGCCCGTTTCGCCGATCCGAAGGCGAGCCCGATCGCGCTGCACCCCGGCGCGCGGGCCTACGTCCTGGGCGAGCCGATGCCGCCGCCGGTCGCGCGCAGCGTCGGGGAGCTCGTGCCCGACCACGTGCACTGACGGGCGGACGCGCCGGCGGTCCGCCTGAGCGGCCTCGCCAGCCAGGGGCAGGGACGCGGCCGGATCCAACGTAATGTGAATCGCCGTCGGGCACTTTTGCGCCCGCAATCAGTCGTGGCTGCTGAAGCGGCCGTGCCTCGCACCAGACATCATCTCGATGAACTGCTCGCCGCCAACCTTGACCAGGGTCCGGTGATCACCGCCCTCGAAACAAACTTCCTCGAGCTCTGCCAAGCCGTCGTCGAGGATCACGTCGAGGCCGTACGCCTGACCAAGCGGCGGGATCGCGCCCAGATCGCAATCGGGGAACAACCGGCCGATTTCCTGCTCGGAGGCGAGCGCAACGGATCGGCCGAGGGATTTCCGAACCAGGTCGAGATCGAGGTGGTGCGAGGCCGGGACCACCGCGAGCACATAGCCGACGTCGCCGTCGCGCAGCACCACCGTCTTGGCAATGGAATCGCCGGAGATGTGGGCCGACTGGGCGGTCGCCGAAGACGACGCGGTGATCGGATGGCTCAGAATCGCGTACTGGATGCCCTGCCCGACGAGGTAACGCTGTACGGTCGATGCGATGGTCATGATAAGCCTCTTGCCCGCTGCTCCTCCGGCCGGCGCGCCCAGCGGCGCGCGCCGGACGTTCGGGCGAAGGCGCGTTTGCCTTGGACAGTAAGCCCGCCGAGCCGAAGCGGCAATGCGGTCGAGAGCGGCTCCAATTCGGGGTCGTGGGTCAGTTGCCATCTGGACCAAGCCAGGCTCCGATCCTGCGGGAGTGGCAAACCGACCCACGTGCCGAGCGTGGGTCTCGCACGGTATTGCCACGCCTCCTGGGCTTTGCTCGAGCTAGAGGGGCGGTGAACGCGCGCGCCGTGCCTCGTGCAGCACAGAGGGCCGAGTGCCGGATGGCTCAGCGATCCGCCGGACGGACCAACAGGAACAGGCCGCCGACCACCAGCGCGAGCGCCGCGATCTCGGCGGGACCCACAGGCTCGGCCAGGATCAGGGCGGAACTGATCACGCCGACTACCGGAACCGGCAGCACACTGATCCCCGCGACGTGCGCCGGGAGCAGGCTCAGCAGCTTGAAAAACGCCGTCTGGCAGAAGATCGAGGCGATCAAGACGGCATAGGCGAGGCCGAGCGCGGACGGCAGGCTGAGCGTGCGCAGATCGGGCATCGGCTCGAGCAGCCACCAGCCGAGCACGATCGGCACGCCGCCGATCAGCTGCTGCCAAGCGGTGAGCGCGGTGATCTCCAGGCCACCCCAGGCGAACTTCTTGACCAGCACCGTGCCGATCGCCCAGCAGAGCGCGGCGCCGAGCATCAGCAGCGCCCCGACTGGCGCGGCGCCGAGCACGCCGAAATCCTTGAACATCAGCAGCGCGAGAGCCGCCATGCCGAGCAGGAGCGCCGCGAGCTGACGCGCGGTCGGGCGGATGTCGAGCACCCAGATGCTGAGCAACGAGGCCCAGAGCGGCATGGTGTAGCCGATGATCGCGGCCCGCCCCGATCCAGTGTGGAGGAGCGCGTACGCCGAGAACAGATGCCAGCCGGTGATGTTGAACAGCGAGACCAGCGCCAGCGCAGGGAGGAGGCGCCAGGGCACGCCCATCGGCGTGCCGGCGGCACGCGCGAGGATGAGCAGAGCGCCGCCGCCGACCATGAGGCAGAGGCTGCGGAAAGTCCAGGGCGGTACCTCGAGGAGCGCCAGCTTCATCATCGGCCAGTTGACGCCCCAGGTGATGGTGAGGGCGACCAGGAGGACGATGCCCGCCGGCGCGAGCGACCCGCCGGCGTCCGGCCGCGAGGTGGTTTCGATTGAAGCGGCCGCCGGCCGGCGGCCTCCTGTGCCGGCCCCGGGCTCGGCGGCGCTCATCACGCGAGCGCGGGCGGGATCAGAAGTCGGTGCATCGGCCGCCGCGTTCCCAGTCGCCGTAGCGGGTCGGCTCGGGTCCCTTGGGTCCACCCACTTCGGGCACGGCGGGCTGCATCGGGCGCTTGAGCTGGAGGTTCGGTGGAGGACCCACGGCGGTGGTCGCCGGCTCCTGGTCAGGCGCGGTAAGGCTGGCGGGGCTCGTGGCTGGAGCCCGGGGCCACGCGGGCGCTATCCGGTCTTGATCTGTTGCGCCGCAATCTCGCGACATTCCCGCAGGTGCTTTTGCAGAAGGTGATTACTGATCTCAATCGACTTGCCCTCGAGATCCGCCCTCACCTTGGTGAGGATGTCCTCGTCGCCGGGCAGGTCGAAATCCGCGACGACCACGTCCTTGGCGTAACTGTCGGCCGCCTCGCCACTCAGGCCCAGCTGCTGCGCGACCCACAAGCCGAACATCTTGTTGCCCCGGTTGCGCGCCTTGAAAGCCAGCTCCTGCTGATGCTTGAAGCGGGTCTCCTCCTGGCGTTCGCGGTCATTGAATGTGGTCATGCCGGCCCCTTCGCGGTGACGTGGTCGTTCCGATCGTCTCATCACCAATATAATGGTGCGACGGCGGACAGACCAGCGCGGGGAGGTTCGCGCGCCTCGATGTGTACTCTCGTCCTCCTGAGGCGGCCCGGCGCGGCGTGGCCCCTGGTGCTCGCCGCCAACCGCGACGAGCTGGCGAGCCGCCCGGCCCGTCCGCCCGCGCGGCATTGGCCCGATCGCGCCGAGGTCGTGGCCGGCCTGGACGTGCAGGCCGGCGGCAGCTGGCTCGGCATCAACGATTATGGCGTGATCGCCGGCGTGCTGAACCGGACCGGCACGCTCGGACCGGTGGCGGGCAAGCGCTCGCGCGGCGAGCTGGTGCTGGAGGCGCTCGATCACGCCGATGCGGCGGCGGCCGCGCAGGCGCTGAGCGACCTCGACCCGCACGCCTACCGGCCATTCAACCTGGTCATCGCCGACCACCGGGACGCATTCTGGCTCCGCCACGCCGGCCACCTGCCGGGGTTCGCCTTTCGCACCGCGACCGGCGAGTGGCGCGAGGCCGCTGCGCATCAGCTGCCGGGCGCCACGATCGGCGGTCCCGCTCGGGAAGCGGCGATCGAATGCCATCCGCTCCCGGCCGGCGTGTCGATGATCACGGCGCGCGATCTCAACGACCTGAGCTCGGCGCGCATCCGACGCTATCTGGCGCGGTTTCGGAGCGCACCGCCGCCTGACCCGGCGCGCGATGACTGGGACGCCTGGATCGCGCTCCTGGCGGCGCGCGAGACCGAGGACGGCGCCCCGAGTGGCGCGATGACCGTGGTCACCGACGGCCCTTACGGCACCCTCAGCAGCTGCCTTATCGCGCTGCCAGAGGTAGGCTTGCCGATCATGAAGTTCGCCGACGGCCGACCGGGCGAGGCGCCATTCGAGCGAATCTCGTTGCGCGTACCCCGGGAGTAACGCGCGTTGCAGGGCCATCCGGCGGCGCGGCAGCGCACCGTTGCGACATCGTGATGGTTCGCAGTGCCGGCGCGAGCGGCGGTTCACTGCGAAGTATCAGCCGAGCACAGGCGATTGGCGGAACAGGAGCCGGCATGGTCCGGCTCGACTCTGGCGATCTACACCGGATGACGGGGATTCGCCCGCCTCGGACCGCTCGGTCGCGCGGCAGGATTCTTTGACGTCCGCAGACAGCCGCCCGTGCGCAGCGCCATGACGCCGCTTGGTCACGCGGCCGAGAGGAGGACGTGAGTCACCCTGCGGCCGAGGGCAAGGCCAGACCGAGGACATCGAACCTGGAGCCGACAGCCAGTTGCAGCGTTTCTGCAGTGGAATATGTCTCGGGTGTGCTGTGCGAGGCAGCCTGGGCGATCGATCGCGGGGATTGCGGTCTCGTTTCTGCATCTGCCGCGCACGGTTCCTCAGGAGAAGGGCATGGCTGAACCGATACGGACCGATCTGTGCGTGATCGGCGCGGGCTCGGGCGGGCTCGCGGTCGCTGCCGGCGCGGTCCAGATGGGCGCCAGGGTCGTGCTGATCGAGCGGGGCAAGATGGGCGGCGACTGCCTGAACTACGGCTGCGTGCCATCGAAGTCGCTGATCGCGGCGGGCCGTGCCGCGCACGCGATTCGCACCGCCGGGCGCTTCGGCGTCAACGGCCATGAGCCGGCAATCGACTTCCCCGGCGTGCATGACCACGTCAAAGCGGTGATCGCGGCGATCGCGCCGCACGACTCCAAGGAGCGCTTCGAGAAGCTCGGCGTGAACGTGATCCGCGCTCATGCCCGCTTCGTCGGCCCGCAGGAGGTCGAGGCGGACGGCCGGCGCATTCGGGCGCGCCGGATCGTGGTCGCGACCGGCTCGTCCCCGGCCGTGCCGCCTATCGCGGGTCTCGCCGAAATACCCCACCTGACCAACGAGACGGTGTTCGAGCTGACTGAGCGGCCGGAGCACATGGTCGTGATCGGCGGCGGTCCGGTCGGCTGCGAGCTGGCTCAGGCCTATCGGCGCCTGGGCGCGCGGGTGACCATCCTCGAGCTCTTGTCGATCCTGCCCAAGGACGATGCCGACGCGGTGCGGGTGGTGCACGATCAGCTGCGCGCCGAGGGCATCGACCTGCGCGAGCGGGTCGGGGTGCGCAGCGTCGCGCGGGACGGCAACGGCATCGCGCTTATGATCGAGGACAACGAGGCCGAACAGCGCATTACCGGCAGCCATGTGTTGGTGGCCGCCGGCCGGCGCGCCAACGTCGAGGGTCTCGACCTCGAGGCTGGCGGCATCGAGTACGGCGCAGCGGGCATCAAGGTGGACGCGCGCCTGCGCACCAGCAACAGGCGGGTCTACGCGATCGGCGACGTTACGGGCGGCCTGCAGTTCACCCACATGGCGGCGCACCACGCCAGCGTGGTGATCAAGAACGTCCTCTTCCGGCTGCCGGCCAAGGTCGAGAACCATGCCGTGCCGTGGGTCACCTACACCGATCCGGAGCTGGCCCAGGTCGGCCTGACCGAGGCACGGGCGAAGGAGCGCGGCATCGCGGTCGAACCTCTTCGCTGGGATTTCGACGACAACGATCGCGCGCAGGCTGAACGGGAGACTGCTGGCTTCGCCAAGGCGCTGGTCGACCGACGCGGCCGCATTCACGGCGCGACCATCGTCGGCGAACGCGCCGGCGAGTTGATCCAGCCCTGGGTGCTGGCGATCGCGAACGGCATCAAGATCGGCGCGCTGGCCCAGGTCATCGCGCCCTACCCGACCTTTGGCGAGGCCTCGAAGCGCGCCGCCGGCGCCTACTACACGCCGAAGCTGTTCGGCGAGCGGACCAGGAAGCTCGTCCGCCTGCTGATGCGTTTCAGCTGAGCGCGCGGCCTACAACCTGGAGCCATGCCGGTACATCGAGACCACGTCGCCCCGGTCGAGGCAGGCCGGACTGATTGTCGGTGCCGTGCTCAGTCGTGGGTCGGCTCGACCGGTGCCGGCACAGGTTCGAGAGCCGGATGGGGCCGCCAGCCGAAGTAGATGTTGGGGGCGCTCGCGATCAGCCGATGCGCTTCATCGGGCAGCGGCGCCCAGTAGCAGTCCGGGTCGGCGATGGTATGATAGCACCACACGCCGCCCACGTGCCCCTCCCACAGGTAGAGCGGCTCCGGCGGCGGCTGGGCAGCGCACCCCGCAAGCACCGCCGGAATGCCGAGCCCTATCCGACGCCAGCTCATCAGCGCTCCCCGTCGATTGGTTTTCAGCGTGATCTGCAGACCGCCAGGTGTCCAGCCCCCTTCCGAACGCGCCGGCGCACCCCGGGGCTTGCCGAGCGGGGATTGCGCTCCGTCGTGTCAGGCCGGCGCCGGGCACGGGCGGAGGCGGCCGAGGAGCAGCCAGAACGCGATCGACATGTTGAGCAGGTTCCAGGCGATGCCGTTCATGAACGCCGCCCGATACGAGCCGGTCAGGTCGAAGATCGCGCCCGACATCCAGCCGCCGAGCGCCATGCCGGCGACGGTCGCCATAAGCACCAGGCTGACCCGCGCGCCCGCCTCGCGCGCCGGGAAGTAGTCGCGCACGATCAGCGCGTAGCTCGGCACGATCCCGCCCTGGGACAGCCCGAACAGCGCGGACACGACGTAGAGCGAGGTGAGGCCGTCGAACGGCAGGTAGAAAAGAAGCGAGAGGCACTGCAACGTAGAGCCGAGGATGAGCGTGCCGACGCCGCCGATCTTGTCCGCGATCAGGCCCGAGGCGAGGCGGCTGACCACCCCGAAACCCAGCATGAGCGAGAGCATCTCGGCGCCGCGCGCCGGCCCGTAGCCCAGGTCGGCGCAGTAGGCGACGATGTGCACCTGCGGCATCGACATGGCGATGCAGCACGAGAGGCCAGCGACCACGAGCAGCGCCTGGAGCGTCGCCGGCGACATGCGCAAGGTATCTGTCAGGGCGCGGGCGCTGAGCGGCACGCCGGCATCCTCGACCGGAGGCCGCCGGCGCAGGGCGAGTGCCAGCGGCAGCATGGTCAAAACGCACAGCACGCCGATGCCGAGGTGCGCCTGACGCCATCCAACTGCCTCGATCGCGGCTTGCAGCAGCGGCGGCCAGAGCGTCCCGGCGAGATAGTTGCCGCTCGCGACGATCGCGACCGCGATGCCGCGGCGCCGGACGAACCAGAGCGACACGTCGGCGACCAGCGGGCCGAAGGTGGCCGAGCTGCCGAGCATGCCGATCAGGAGCGCCTGCGCGAGCATGAACTGCCAGAGCGCGGTCGCGCTCGCCGCAGCGACGTAGCCGACGCCGAGCATGAGCCCGCCGAGCACGGCGGGCACGACGATCCCGAAGCGGTCGGCAAGGCGGCCCATCAGCACGCCGCCGATCGCGAAGCCGACCATGGTCGCGGTGTAGGGGAGCGAAGCGTCGGCGCGGTCGACCCCGAACTCGGCCTGGATCGCGGGCAGGGACACGACTACGGACCACAGGCCGATGCCGCCCATGGTGCTGAGCGCGAGCGAGGCGAGCAGGCGCCACCAGGCGTACGCGCTGTCGGGCCGGTCGGTGCCCCCGGCGTCGCCGGCTCGCGGCCCGAACGGGACCCGCCACCTAGAGGTCAGCATCGGCAATAAGGTGCGTGATAATGGCTGTCATCGCGAGCGCCGGAAGGGCGCGAAGCGATCCAGCAAAACGCGAGCAGTCTGGATCGCCGCGACCGCTGCGCGGTCTCGCGATGACGAAAGTGCGGCGCACCAACTCACGATTCTGGCACCATTCGAGCGCGTGGCCCCGGGCCCCGCTGGCCGGATCATCGTGTGCGCTCCGCACGGATCTCGTGTTCAGCGCCCACTGGCCGCGGCCGCGAGCCGCTGCAGCGTCTTGACGTCGGCCTCGTGGTGATCGGGCGGCGGGATGATCTCACGCGCCCGCAGCTCCTCGACGATCGCCGCCACCTCGTCGGCCGCGGCATCGAGCGCCGCTTCGCCCTTGGCCGCGCTTGCCTTGGAGGGATCGCCGCGCACCCCGGTGTACGAGCCCGTCGCGAAATACTCCATTGCGACCAGCGGGACTGTCGAGTCCGGATCGGGCTTCCTGCCGGTGAGATCGGCCCAGAAGTGCGGGCTGCGGCGGAACGAATGGTCCGCCACGGCCTGGCTCATGTCGACCAGGTCGGGCTCGAGCGCGAGATAGGCGGAGGTCTCGAGCTCGCAGGCGTGGCTCGTGTGGTTGCTTTCCTGGAGGGGCTGGAACGCCGCGGCGACCGCGCCGAGCGCGAACCAGGACTGGCCGGCGCAAAGGATTTCGGGATGGCGCACCTGGGCGAGACGCACCATCATTTCCATGATCGGCCGGTTCGAACCGTGGCCGTTGATGAGCAGGATGCGCTTGAAGCCGTGGCGCGCGAGCGAGGACACGACGCACACGCCGTAGCGGATCAGCACGTCCCAGTCGATGTCGATCGTACCGGACCAGGCCATATGATGAGGCTCGAAGCCGAACGCCATCGGCGTCATCACGAGACAGTTCGGGTTACGCCGAGCTGCGCGCTCGCAGACCTCGCGCGCCAGCCGCAGGTCGACGTCGACCGGCAGATGCGGGCCGTGCTGCTCGATCGAGGCGAACGGGATGATGATCACCTTGTCGTCCCGCGCCGCGGCGCGGATCTGCGGCCAGGTCAGCCGTTCGTAGAAGATGTTGCGCTCGCCCATCGCTCCCCCCCGACAATACCCGGCGCCACGACGACGCCCGCCGATGCGAACGTCGCCCGGTCGCCTCGCTCCGGCGCGCGATCATCGCTGCGGGACGCGCGGGCGTCCAGCCTCTGCTCGCGACGCTGCCGGGAGCTGACGCGAAGCGCCCACGGGGGAAGTACCGCGCGGCGAGCGTTGACGCTGCCCGTGCCCCGCGCGCAAATCAGTCATGAGCATGACCCCTCCACCGACTGGTCTGCCGCGGCGCAGCTTCGTCCATCGGCAGCTGCTGTCGCACGGCGCGCGCTTTGTGGAGATCAACGGCGGGCTGGTCGCGCTTCAGTACGGCGAGTTCGACGAGAGCGCGGCTGCCGCCCGCCTCGGGCTCGCCGACCTCTGCGTCCTGCCCCGGAGCGGCTTCAAGGGGCGCAAGGTGATCCCGGCGCTCGAGGCGCAGGGGGTGGAGCTGACCGTGCCGAACCAGGCGATCCGTCAGGCCGACGGCGGGATCGCCGCGGTCCTCGCCCTGACCGAGGTCCTGATCCTCGCGCCGTTGCGCGACGACGCCGGCCAGATCCATGGGCTCGAGCGCGCCTGGTCCCTCGATCAGGCGGATGGCTGCTATCTGGCGCCGCGCCAGGACAGCCACTTCTGGTTCGCCCTGACGGGTGAGCATGCGAGCGCGACACTGGCGAAGCTCTGCGGGGTCGACCTCCGCCTGAGCCGTTTTGCCGACCTCAGCATCGCGCAGACCCCGGTCGCGCGCAGCAACTGCGTGGTCATCCGGGGCGATCTCGGCGAGCTGCCGGCCTTCCACCTGCTCGGCGACTCGGCCTCGGCCAGTTACATGTGGAACTGTCTGCTCGATGCCATGGTCGAGTTCGGCGGTCGGCCGATCGGCCTCGCGGTCCTGCAGCGAGCGGAAGGGCCGAAAGCGACACCTGGATCTAGCTGAGCTGCTCTATCCGCAGAAGTCGGGCCTCAAACGCGCGCTATCGCCAATTCGAGGCGACAGCCACAGTCGCATTCAGGCCGCAGCCTCCGACTTCGCCGCCTCCTTCGCCTGATGATGCGCCTCAGCGCCCTCGGTGAACAGCTTCGGGTTTTCCTTGTAGCACGCGACGCCGGCCCGATAGCCAAATTCGTACAGCGAGGCGAGATTGCTGTAAGACCAATCGAGCACGTAGGGCCAATGGTTCTCCGGCACGTGCTTGGTTAAGGAGATGTGCACCAGGTCCATGTTTGTTTTGGGCTGGTACTTGTGCTGGAACACCTCGAGGTCATCCTTGGAGATCTCGGCAAGAGGCACCATGATCGCCTGCACCCAGGCGTCATAAAGGTTGCGCGGCTTGCGAATCATCAGCTTCTTGGCGCCCATCATGTCAAATACCAGAACGGCGTGCCGCTTCTTGGTCCCCATGTGTTTCACCAATCCCTCAAAATTCATCGGATCGATCGCGGAACCTTCGATGTAAAAATTGCCGTTGAGCTCATACGGCGGATAGATGAACGGGAACGCCAGAGCGGCGCGAAAGTGATCGGCAGTGATCTGTTCTTTGTGAAAGATCTCCATCTTGTTGACGGTCAGATTGTAGGCATTGATGAAGAAGTCGCCCTCGAAGTTCTTCAGGCGCGCGAAATCGACAACCTCTTCGACCCAGGGTGCATGGGCGCACAGCCCGAGGCTGCTCGGGTCGAGACTGCTCGGGCTGAGGGTGGCGAAGGCCAGCGTCCACCAATCGGTCACGTAGCGCTGAACGTGAGGATCGGCGAACCGGAGCGGTGTAAACAACCTGAGCCATTGCCGATACGCATCGGCGAGAAGCCCGGGCTTGTGAAACACTTTGAAGTTTATCGGGAAGCGGTCGTAGATCTCGTCCGCTACGCCCATGGAGATGGTGTTCTTGAGAGCCTCCCGGCGCTTGCCGGGGCCGCCCGGGGGAGCCGCGTAAAGAAGGCCGACCAGCATGCCCGCGCCGGACGCCGAGATGACGTCGAACTTGACATCGCGCTCATCCAACGCGACCAGGGCGCCCGCCATAAAGGTCAAGACCGGGGCGCCGCCGCTCAACACCAATGCTACCGCCATCGCTCAAATCTCCCGCAATCACACTACGGCCACCATGGCAGAGCGAACCACAACCCGCAAGATGCTTTAGAGGGCGGGTAGCGGCAACCTACACGGGATCAACTCCGTCAAGTCAGCTCGCGCAAGGTCGCGAGCGCAGCTTTGGCGCAGTTCTGCCCCGGACCGACGCCCATCTCCGCGAACATGCGAACTGCCGTACCGTACGCTTCCGTCGCCCGCTCCCGCTCCCCTCTGGCGGCGTACACGAACCCGAGCGCCAGGCGGGACCAGGCAAGGTCGAAAGTGCATTCCCGCCGCGCCTGAATGTCGATCGCGGTCCGCACCTCCTCCTCCGCCTGGTCGATCCGCGGCGGCTCGAGCGCGAGCAGCGTCTCGGCGTGAATCCGCAGCGCGATCGATCGGCTCCACGCCTGGGCGGTGTCGCTCGCGACCTCCAACGCCTCGGCGCTGTCCCGCAACGCCTCCTGGACCTCGCCATTCAGCAAATGCAACTTGGCGCGAAACGCCTGAAAGGCGCCGCGGTGAAAGGTGGTGCCGATCTGATCGCCCAGCTCCAGGCATTGTTTCAGATCGGCAGCGGCCGCGGCGCGCCGGCCGGCTAACAGGTAGCCTTGCCCGCGCCAGCCGTGCGCCAAGTACTTGCGGAACACATCGCCCGACTTGTCACAGATCGCCAGGGCCTCATCGAATTGCGGGACCGCGATCTCCAGATCGCCGTGCCAGCCCCGAACAACGCCGGAGAAGAACACGCACGCCGCCTGGGTCGGCAGATGCTCGATCTGATGGCCGAGTTCGATCCCGTGGCTCGCCGCCTGGAACGCCGCGTCGAACTCGCCATGCATGCCGTAGGCGAACGCCAGCACGCCCGACATGGCAGCTTCCTCGATCCGATTGCCGAGCCGGCGCATCTGCTGCACGTTGCGCGCGGTATAGGCGATCGCCTCAGGCGGCTCGCCGCGCAGACAGTGGGTGCGGCCGAGCAGGTTGACCGGATCGGCCGTGAACTTGTCGCCGCCACCCAGACCCTCGGCGATCAGCAGGGCCTTGCCGGCGCAGTCGACCGCCTGATCAAAGCGTCCGAAAACGTAGCTGATGCGGCCAATCCAGTATTGGATCTGGCACAGCGAGCCGCGATCGTTCAGTCCTTCGGCCAGGGTGCGCGCCTGCTCGAGATTCTTCAGATCCGCTTCGTAATGGGTGCGGTTCTGCGCGACGCTGGCCAGCTTCAGGGTGGCCTCGATCTGGGCGCGTGAGGCGTTCTCCGAGGGCGGCAGCGAGTGCGCCAGATCGAGCGCTTCCTGGAAGCGCGCCCGCGCCTCGGTCGGGGCGTAGCGCGTAGCCGCCGCCTCGCCCGCGCGCATGGCATAGGGGAACGCCTTGGCCGGGAGAGCCGCCTCGCGAAAGTGATGGGCGAGCAGCTCCGGCTTGGTCGCCACCGTCTCGGGGAAGCGGCTTTCGAGGGTCTCCCCGATGCGCTTGTGGTATTGGAGGCGCTTGCTGCGCAGGAGGCTGTTGTAAGCCGCGTCCTGAACCAGCGCGTGCTTGAATTCATAGATCGCTTCGGGCGGTTCGCCGCGCCGGTAGATCAGCTCGGCCTCAACGAGCTGGTCCAGAGCGTGTCGGAGCGCAACTTCGTCCAGCAGGGAGACCGCCGCGAGCAGGTCGTGATGGAACATCCGGCCCAGCGTCGATGCGAGATGAGCGACGTCCTTGACGTCGGACAGGCGATCCAGGCGGGCCATGAGGGAATCGTGCAGCGATTCGGGAATCGAGAGGGACGGCAGCGGCTTGGTCAGACGGAAGGCGTCGCCGACGAGCTCGAGCGCGTCCGAATCGAGCAGCGTCTTGGTCAGCTCCTCGGCATACAGAGGCACGCCGTCGGTGCGGGTGACGATATGGTCGACCACCTCCGGCGGCAGCTTGCGCCCGCGCGTCACCTTCTCGACCAGGGCGACCGCCTGACGATGACTGAGATGCGCGAGCGACAGCGAGGTCAGATGGGGAAAACCCACCCAGGGCGGCGTGAAACCGGGTCGATGGGCGATAAGTGCCATCACCGGGATGCGTTGGATGCGGTGGATGATCAGTTGAAACAGCTCGGCCGAGCTGGCGTCGATCCAGTGCGCATCCTCGAGGATTATCAACACCGGCCGGGCCGCCAGCGCCGCGAGCTGTTCGAGGAGGGCTTCCAGCGCGAGGGTCTTCTTGCGCTCGGGCGCGATGTCGAGCTCGGGATAGCGCTCGCCGGTGGGGATCGACAGCAGCGGCGCGAGCAGGGCGGCAGCCCGGGCGACCTGGCTTGTGCCCTGGCTGAGCAGCGCCTCCAGCTTGTCCAGCTTGACCTCGGGCGGATCGCTATTCTTCAGCTGCGCGGCGCGCTCCAGCTGGTCGAGGATCGGATGCAGGGCGCTATGGACGTAAAACGGCGAGCAGAAGTAGCGCAGTACGGTCACCTCGTCGCCGCGGATCTGCTCGCGAAAAGCCTGGATCAGGCGCGATTTGCCGATTCCCGGCTCACCGGTCAGCAGCACCACCTGGCCATCGCCGCCAAGCGCCTCGCTCCAACGGGACAGCTGCAGGTTCAGCTCCTGGTCGCGGCCCACCAGCGGCGTCAGGCCGCGCACGGCGGTGGCCTCGAACCGGCTGCGCGCCCGGCTTGCCCCGCGCACGCGGAACATAGTGACCGGCTTGTCGATTCCTTTCACGCTGCGCGCCCCGAGCTCGTCGAAGACGAACAGGCCTTCGACCAGGCGGTGCGTGCTCTCCCCGACCAGCACGGTGCCAGGTTCGGCCAAGCCCTGGATGCGGGCGGCTATGTTCGGGGTCTCGCCGACTACCGCCATCTCGTCGCGAAACTCGCCGGTGCCGATGTCGCCGGCGACCACGAGCCCGGTGTTGATACCGACGCGGACGGCGATCTCCACACCGGGCTGGCCGCTCTCGGCGTTCAGCGCCTGCACCGCCTCGACGATCTCCAAACCCGCCTGGACCGCGCGCCGGGGATCGTCCTCGTGGGCGCGCGGAAAGCCGAAGTAGACGAGAATGCCATCGCCGACGTAATGGCCAATATGGCCGTCGAACCGGCCGATGACCTCGGCGCAAGCCCCCTGGTAGCGGCGGATCACTTCGTGCAGGTCTTCCGGGTCCAGGCGCGCGGACAGCGCGGTGGAGCCCACCATGTCGCAGAACATCACGGTCAGCTGCCGACGTTCGGCCTCGCGACCCGCGCGGGCGGCGGAACTGGCTGCGGGCTGCGCCGGCGTATCGGCGGGCGCGCTCGCGCCCGCGGTCACCCGGGTGATCGCCCGTATCAGCCGCTTGCGGTCGCCGAGGCTGACGCCGAGCTGGGCGAGATCGGACTCGGTCAGGTCGGCGAGCACGTCGAAATCGATGCGCTGCTCCGCGAACAGCTCGGCGTATCGGCCAAGGCCGATGTTCTCAAGCCACTCTTTCACCTTGGCCATTCATTGCTCCGCACGCCCCCCGGGTCTGTTGCCGCCTAGCTTGCAAGGTTCTGCCATAAAGCAGACGTTGGAGGCCAGTCCTGCCGCCGATCCCACCGGAAGCGCTGAGCTGCCGGGCCCGGCGCGAGCCGCGCATTTGCTCGCGGTCCGGCGCGATGCTATGGACTGCCGCGCATGTGAGCTGCGAAAGGCGCGCCCGTGCAGGAGATCCTAGACCAGCTCGATGCCAAGCGGCAGGCCGCCCGGGCTGGCGGCGGGGCGAAGCGGATCGCGGCGCAGCACAAACGCGGCAAGCTGTCTGCCCGCGAACGTCTCGAGCTGCTGCTCGACCCCGGCTCGTTCGAAGAGATCGACGTGTTCGTCGAGCACCGCTGCACCGACTTCGGCATGGCCGAGCAGCGCATTCCCGGGGATGGCGTGGTGACCGGCTCCGGCACCATCAACGGCCGCTTGACGTTCGTGTTCAGCCAGGATTTCACGGTGTTCGGCGGCTCGCTCTCGGAGGCGCATGCGGAAAAGATCTGCAAGATCATGGACCATGCCATCCGGGTCGGCGCGCCGGTGATCGGCCTCAACGATTCGGGCGGGGCACGGATCCAGGAAGGCGTGGCGAGCCTGGCCGGCTACGCCGACGTATTCCAGCGCAACGTGCTCGCCTCAGGGGTCATCCCCCAGGTCAGCGTGATCATGGGGCCGTGCGCCGGGGGCGCGGTCTACTCTCCGGCGATGACCGACTTCATCTTCATGGTGCGGGACAGCTCGTATCTGTTCGTCACCGGCCCCGACGTGGTCAAGACGGTCACTCAGGAAACCGTGACCCATGAGGAGCTGGGCGGGGCGTCAACCCACACCCGGCGCTCCGGCGTCGCCGATCTGGCGTTCGACAACGACGTGCAGGCTATGCATGAGGCGCGCCGCTTTCTGGATTTCCTGCCGGCGAGCAATCGCGATCAGCCGCCGGTGCGACCGAGCGCCGATCCGGCCGAGCGCGGCATTCCCTCGCTCGACAGCCTGGTGCCGGCGAATCCGAACAAACCCTATGACATGCGGGAGCTGATCGAGAAGGTGGTCGATGAGCGCGACTTCTTCGAGCTCAAGCCCGATTACGCCCGCAACGTCATCGTCGGCTTCGCGCGCATGGAAGGGACGACCGTCGGCATCGTCGCCAACCAGCCCATGGTGCTCGCGGGCTGCCTGGATATCGACAGCTCGCGCAAGGCGGCCCGGTTCGTGCGTTTTTGTGACTGCTTCAACATCCCGATCGTGACGTTCGTCGACGTGCCGGGGTTCCTGCCGGGCACCGGGCAGGAGTACGACGGCATCATTACCCACGGTTCCAAGCTGCTGTATGCGTTTGCCGAGGCGACGGTGCCCAAGGTCACCCTGATCACCCGCAAGGCCTACGGCGGCGCTTACGACGTCATGAGCAGCAAGCACCTGCGCGGCGACGTCAATTACGCCTGGCCCACGGCCGAGATTGCGGTCATGGGGCCGAAGGGCGCGGTCGAGATCATCTTTCGTGCGGATGCCGGCGATCCGGCCAAGCTGGAGGCGCGCACCGAGGAGTACCGCAGCCGCTTCGCCAATCCGTTCGTCGCCGCCTCGCGCGGCTTCATCGACGACGTGATCATGCCCCGCGACAGCCGGCGGCGCATCTGCCATGCGCTGCGCTGGCTGCGCACCAAGCGCCTCGAGAACCCCTGGAAGAAGCACGGCAACATTCCCCTCTGAGTCCTTGACATGGAGCTGCCTCATCCTAATCTGACCAGCCTGGTCAGTTTATCGAGGCGCCCATGACGTGGCAGTTGCAGGACGCCAAGGCAAGATTCAGCGAGCTCGTGCAGAAGGCGATCGAAGAAGGGCCACAGACCGTGACGCGACATGGCAAGGAGGTCGTGGTGATCGTTTCCGCCAAGGAGTTTCACGAGTTGCGAAAGCCCCCGGTCGATCTGAAGGAGCTCCTGGCTTCAGCCCCGCTCGAGGGAGTGGATCTGGATAGACCGGAGGATTATGGCCGCGAGATCGATTTCTGATGTACCTCATAGACACGAACGTGATTTCGGAGCTTCGCAAAGGGCAGACACGTAATTCGAACGTCGATTCTTGGTATTCGACAGTTTCCATGGAAGAGCTGTTCCTCAGCGTGCTTGTCCTCGGGGAGATCCGATCCGGCGCCGAGCGTCTGCGTCGACACCATCCCGTTCAGGCGACAGCGCTGGAGCGATGGCTCGATCGCGTGCGCCATGCGTTCCGGGGGCGGATTTTCGATATCGACCAAGATGTCGCCGACCTCTGGGGCCGTCTGAATGCGCCCAGCAGGCTCTCGGTAGTCGACAGCCTCCTCGCCGCGACGGCCTTGCGTCACGGGCTCACGTTGGTGACCCGCAACATCAAGCACATCGCGCGGACTGGGGTGAACTATCTAAATCCTTTCGAGCCACTGCATTGATCCTGAGAGGTCGGCGATGACCAGTGTTCGCGTCGCGACGTTTGCCGGACCCGGCGCGCCGCCAGTGATCCGCACGGTGGCGAGACCTCGGGTGCCCGCGAAGGCGGCGCTGATCCAGATCGGCGCGTGCGGCGTGTGTGGCACCGATCTGCACATCCTGAAGGGCCACTGGCCAAAGCCCCTGCCCTGGCCGTTCACGCTCGGCCACGAGCTCGCCGGGGTGATCGTCGAGATCGGCCCGGAGCTGACCCACGACTGGACCGGCCAGCCGCTCGCGGTCGGCGCCAAGGTGATGCTGCCGCCGCTGATGCCGTGCGGCACCTGCTATTGGTGCACTCACTACCCCGAGACCGCGAACAAGTGTGTGACGCCGGTCTATTACGGGCGCTATCTCGGCTTCGAGCGGCCGCCGCACCTGTGGGGCGGGTTCGCCGAGATGGTCTATGTCGACCTGGGCGAGCTGCCCGGCACCAAGATCTACAAGCTGCCCGATGACATGCCGCTCAGGCTCGGCGCGCTCTCGGAGCCGCTCACCTCGGGCATCCGCGCGCTGTCCCGGGCGCAGCGCATCGGCGGCTTTCGCGTGGGCGACACCGTGGTGATCCAGGGCTCGGGTCCGATCGGCGTGCTCGCGGTCGCCGCGGCCCAGGAGATGGGCGCCGGCCGCGTGATCGTGATCGGCGCACCGGAGCAGCCGCGCCTCGCACTGTGTCGCAAGTTCGGTGCCGAAGCGACGGTGGACATAGAAGAATGCTCGACGACAGAGACGCGCATGGGCGCGGTGCGCGAGATCGTCGGCGGCTTCGGCGCCGATCTCGTGATGGACTGCTCCGGCCATCCGTCGGCCGGGCCGGAAGGCATCGAAATGCTGCGTGACGGCGGCACCTATGTCGAGATGGGCCAGTTCACCGACGCCGGCTCGGTCGACACCAACTGGCACCGCATCTGCACCAAGGACCTGAACGTGCTCGGCTCCTGGGCGTTCACCGCGAACGACCTGCCGCTGGGCGTCTCGATGCTCGACCGCGCGCGCGACCGCTATCCCTGGTACGAGATGCAGACACTGTTCCCGTTCAGCGAAGCCGGGCTCGCCGAGGCGATCGGGGCGGCGATGGCCATGCGCACGGTCAAGTCCACGATCGTGCCGTTCGAGGGCCTCGGCTAGCCGGCTCGCCGTATCCTCACAGATGTGCGCTGCAGCAGGTTTCCGGCCCGCGATCCTCGCGATCACGCCCGGGCCAGCGCCCAGCCGCGTCGCGCGTAGTCGACGCTGAGCCGGCCTACCTGCTCGGCGTCGGCGCCGGCGGCCGTGCCGATCTCGGCGCGCTTGGCGATGCCCTCGAAAATCACCGCGAAGCGAAAGCAGGCGAACGCCAGGTGAAAGTTGCTGATGCCCTCGGCGCGGCCGGTGCGTGCGCAGTAGCGCGCGACGTATTCGTCCTGCGAAGGGATGCCGAGCGCCGCGTGGTCCAGCCCCTCGATGCCGACGTACATCGCCGGTGTCGAGTGCCAGAGCAGACAGTTGAAGGCGAGATCGGCAAGCGGGTGGCCGAGCGTCGACAGCTCCCAGTCGAGCAGCGCGATCACGCGCGGCTCGGTCAAGTGAAACATCAGATTGCCGAGGCGGAAGTCGCCATGCACGATCGTCGTCTCGTCGTCCGCCGGAACATGCGCCGGCAGCCAGTCGGCCAGGCGGTCCAGCTCCGGGATTTCGCGCGTCCTGGACGCGTGCCAGGCGCGACTCCAGCGCGCGATCTGGCGGGCGAAATAGTTGCCGGGCTTGCCGAAGCCGTCGAGGCCGATCGCGCGCCAGTCGACCGTGTGCAGCCGCGCCAGCACATCGTTCATCGCGTCGTACATCGCCGCACGCTGCGCAGGCGTCACACCCGGAATGCTGGAATCCTGCACCACCCGTCCGTCGAGGGCTTCCATGACGTAGAACAGCGTGCCGATGACGGCGCGGTCCTCGCACAGATGCAGCATGCGCGGCACCGGCACGTCAGTCGCCGTGAGGGCGTGCTGTACCCGGAATTCGCGATCGACCGCGTGCGCCGAGGGCAGGAGGTTGCCGCTCGGCTGCTTGCGCAGGATCACGTCGCGCGCTGCGAACTTCAGCCGATAGGTCGGGTTCGACTGCCCGCCGCCGATCCGCTCGGCCGTCATACCGCCGTCGAGCTCGGGCAGGCGGGCCTTGAGATAGCCCTTGAGGCGATCGGGATCGAAGTCGAGCGGCGCAGTCACCTGCTGTCCTCCGCCGCGCCGTTCACACCACCGGGGTGAGCAGCGGGCGACCGGCGAAGTGGGCCGCGAGGTTGTCGAGCACCAGTCTGCCCATGGCCGAGCGCGTCTCCTCGCTCGCGCTGCCCTGATGCGGCTGCAGCACCACATTATCGAGGCCGAGGAGAGCCTCGGGCACCTGCGGCTCGCTCGCGAACACATCGAGACCGGCGGCGCCGAGGTGGCCGTTCACCAGGGCGTCGATCAGGGCCGGCTCGTCCACCACCGATCCGCGCGACACGTTGATCAGCCAGCCCTCGGGCCCGAGCGCCTCGATTACGTCGCGGCCGATCAGGCGGGCGGTGTCCGGCCCGCCCTTGCAGGTCAGGATCAGGCAGTCGGCCTCGCGCGCCAGCTCGACCAGGTCGCCGTAGTAGCGCCAAAATACGTCGTCCTTGCGCCGCGGGCCGGTGTACCAGACGTCCATGCCGAAGGCATCCGCCAGCTCGGCGACCCTGCGGCCGATGCGGCCGAGGCCGACAATACCGAGACGCCTGCCCGCAAGCGAGTTCGAGAGCGCCGGATCGCCCTCCTTCGGCCAGCGGCCAGCGCGCACGAACCGGTCGTTGAACGGGATGCGCCGCGCGACCGCGAGCAGCAGCGCGATCGCGAGCTCGGCGACGCCCTCGGTCAGTACCTCGGGGGTGTTGGTCACACGCACGCCGCGCGCCTTGGCCATGGCCAGATCGACCGCGTCCACGCCGACCCCGAACACGCCGATGATCTCGAGCGCGGGCAGCGCTTCGATCAATTCGCCCTTCATCCCGACGATCCCGTTGGTCACCGCTGCGCGCACGCCCGGCGCGATCTCCGCGATGAACCTCTTCTGATCGCCCGCCTGCCACAGACGATGCAGCCCATATGCATCGTCCAGTCGGGCCGTGGTCCCGGCGTGGACGTCGATCAGCTCGAGGACTTCCGGCTTGGCCATCACAGCTCCCTCTCGGCTGGCAAGCGCTCCCGCCTGCGCACCAAGGTGTCCCAGGAGCGGCCGGCCACGTCAACACCAGCCCCGCGGTGCCCGACTGCGCTTCGGGTTGCTTGTGGCGCCGGTCGGCAGGGAGGAACACTCGTGGCACAGCTTGTGGGGCTTGGACGTGAGCTGGACGTGAGGTAGTCCCGCCGGATGGATGATCCCGCCGCAGGCCGGCCAGGAGAAGATCGCGAGCTCTCGCGGCCAGCCTCCGGCCGCATTCCTATCTGGGCCTGCGTCCTCGGCGGAGCAGGGCTCCTCGCGTTATTGATGATCGCGCTGCTGCTGATGGGTCGCCCGCCGTGGTGCGAGTGCGGCTACGTCAAGATCTGGCACGGCGACCCGACGAACTCGGAGAACTCGCAGCACATCGCCGACTGGTACACCTTTACGCACGTCATCCACGGCTTTGGCCTTTATGGCATTCTCTGGCTGATCGGGCGAAGGTGGTCGCTCGAGCTGCGCTTCCTGCTCGCGCTGCTGATCGAGGTGGCGTGGGAGACTTTCGAGAACACCGATTTCGTGATCGAGCGCTACCGTGATACGGCCGCCCGCGGCTACTACGGCGACAGCGCGATCAATTCGGAGGTCGATGTCCTTGCCTTCATCATAGGTTTTGCCTGGCCGCTCGCCTGCCGGTCTGGGCGACTGTCGCTCTTACAATCGCGCTCGAAGGAATTCTCGCTTACGTGATCCGGGACAATTTCACGCTCAACATCATCATGCTGATCTACCCGTTCGAAGCGATCAGGCAGTGGCAGCTCGGAGCCTGACGGACGGATCGCGGCTTCAGCGGGGCAGCAGCATCAGGATCAGGGCCACCAGGCGGGGCCGGACCAGATGCCATGCCCCTCCCGCCCCTCGCGCCCACGTTTACAGCCTTCTTGCCGCCTCCCACCGTCGTCCCTATCAATTGCCGGACTGGCTTCCAGGGAGGACTGCGATGCTTCACCTGACCCGCCGTGGCGCCGGGCTGCTCGTTGCGACGCTCGCGAGCATGCTCCTGACGCCACCCGGCCATGCCGCCTCAACCGATGTGCCGACGCCGGGCCAGAGCCCGAAAATTGACGCCATCAAGCAACGCGGCAGCCTGCGCGTGGCGGCGATCGGCGAGTTCCCGTGGCTCCCCGAGAACACCTCCGGCAGCGGCCCGCAGTTCTCGGGCCCGGCCTGGGTGCTCGCCGAGGAATACGCCAAACGACTGGGCGTGCCTCTAGAGGTCGTGCCGGTCAGCCACGAAACCAAGGTGCCGATCCTCGCGACCGGCGACGCCGACATCTCGATTGCGCCGCTCGCGGTCACGCCGCAGCGCCAGGAGGTCGTCAACTTCGTGGTCTACTCGCGCTCCTCGCTCTGCTTTTTCGGCCTCGCGAGCAATCCCAAGCTTCAGGGCGTCAAAACCGTCGACGATCTGAACCGCGAAGACCTGACCATGGCCTATTTCACCGGCACGCCGCCCGAGGCGTGGGCGCCGACGCGGTTCCCGAAGGTCAAGTTCCGCGGAGTTGCCGGCTCCGGCGCCAACGCGCCGGTCGAGGAGGTGATGTCGAAGCGCGCCGACTTCGCCTCGATCGACAACGTCGCTTGGCCGCACCTCGCCAAGCAGGTGCCGGGCCTGGTCGTTTTCCCGTCAGGCGACGACTGCCTGCAAAGTAACGAGATGGCGACCGGCGTCGGCCTCGCCGTGGACAAGAAGGACACGGTGTTCCGCGACTGGCTGCAGGCCGTCTATGACGAAGTGAAGGACAAGGTCACGGCAGCGGAGCTCGAGCTGCTGAAGGGCACCTGATCGTTCCCCGACGGGCGCCGGCCAGGGCCGCCTGAGGCGCGGTCGAATGCGGCCGTGCCTCGAGTTGCGGTGCCATGACCATCGATCTCTCGCCGATCGCCGGGGCGTGGCCGTTTCTCGCCAAGGCGCTCGGGGCGACGGTGTTCGTCAGCCTCGCCTCGATGCTCGTAGGCCTCGCGCTTGGTCTTCTCGTGGGCGCGGGGCGGGTCTATGGCGGCCGCGCTCTCAACCTGATTCTCGGTTTCTACGTCGATACCATGCGCGCGGTGCCGGTCCTGGTCGTCCTGGTCTGGACCTACTTCTCCTTTCCGCTGCTGATCGGTCATTCGCTGAACGCGGTGACCGCCGGCGTCACGGCGCTTGGCCTGCACCTCGCTGCGTACGTCGCTGAGGTGATCCGCGCCGGCCTCACCTCGGTCCGGCCCGGCCAGATGCGCGCGGCGCTGGCGCTCGGCATGAGCCCCGCGCAGGCGGTCCGCTCGATCATCCTGCCGCAGGCCCTGATCCGCATGCTCCCGGCGCTCGGCTCGCTCCTCATCATCGCGATCAAGGACAGCGCGATTGCCTCGGTCATCGCCGTGCCGGAACTGATGCGCCAGTCGCAGATCCTGGCCGGCCAGACGTTCCGGCCGTTCGAGATCTACACCTGCGCGATGCTGGTCTATTTCGCGCTCTGCTATCCGCTCGCGCGCGGGGTCGATCGCCTGTACCGGCGCGTCGCCCACCTGGGCTCGTCGTGACCTTCGACTGGCTGGTCGTCTGGAGCAGCCTGCCGTTGCTCCTGCACGGCGCGGCGACCACCGTGATCCTGACCGTCGTCACGATGGTGCTGGCGATCCCCGGCGGGCTCGTGCTCGCCGCGCTGCGCATGGCGCCGCTCGCCCCGCTCCGGCTCGCCGCCACGGCCTTCGTCGAATTCTTTCGGGCGACGCCCCTGATCCTCCAGCTGTACTGGGCCTTTTACGTCCTGCCGGCGTTCTTCGACGTCCGCTTCTCGGAGTGGACGACGGCGCTGGTCGGCCTCGTCTGCAACATCTCGTCGTTCAATTCCGAGACGTTCCGCGCGGGCATCACCTCGATCCGGCAGGGCCAGTGGAATGCCGGCCTCGCGCTTGGCATGAGCTCCGCGCAGGTGTTCTTCCGCATCGTCCTGCCCCAGGCCGTAATGCGGGTGCTCCCCGCGCTCGCCTCGACCTGGGTCTCCCTGTTCAAGGACACGTCGCTGGTCTCGGTGATCGCCGTGGCCGATCTGTCGTACGTCGCGCTCAAGTTGCGCGCCGAGACCTACCGCATTCTCGAGATCCTGACCGCGATGGCGGCGCTCTACTGGCTGATGGGCTATCCCCAGGCCAAGCTGGTCGACTGGATTCACCGCCGCTTCCGGGTGGTTGAATGAACCGGCCAGCTCCGATCCTCGCAGCCGAGGGGGTGGTCAAGCGGTTCGGCCCGCATGTCGCCCTGGATGGCTTGTCCTTGAGCGTCGCCCGTGGCGAGGTGGTCTGCCTGATCGGCCCATCGGGCTCCGGCAAATCGACATTCCTCCGCTGTCTCAACGCGCTGGAGCGTCCGGACGCCGGCCGGATCGTGTTCGACGGGACGGAAGTGCGGCCCGAGCGGCGGGACGTGCGCGCGATCCGCCGCCGCATGGGCATGGTGTTCCAGAACTTCGAGCTGTTCCCGCACCTCTCCGCCCTGCGCAACGTCGCGATCGGGCCGCGCATGGTGCTCCGGCTTAAAGACGCCGCAGCGAAGGCCCGCGCGATGGCGCTGCTGATCAAGGTCGGCCTCGCCGACCACGCCGCGAAGCACCCGGCACAACTCTCGGGCGGCCAACAGCAGCGGGTCGCGATCGCCCGTGCGCTCGCCATGCAGCCCGATCTCATGCTGTTCGACGAGCCGACCTCGGCGCTCGACCCAGAGACCATCGGCGAGGTGCTGGCGGTGATGAAGGCGCTCGCCGACGAAGGCATGACCATGGTCGTGGTGACCCACGAGATGGACTTCGCCCGGCGGGTTGCCGATCGGGTGGCGGTGTTCGATCGGGGTAGGATCATCGAGGAGGGCACGCCCGCGGTGATCTTCGAGGATCCCCGCGTGCCCCGCACCCGCGAGTTCCTGAGCCATCTCGGCTGGCACGGCGAGAGCGCCGTGGCGGAGCTGGCCTGAACCGGAGGATCGAGCGATGCGCGATCTCGCGATCGACCGCGCTGAAGTGTGGGTCGTGGGCCCGGAGACCGAGCGCTACGCCTGGGCGCTGGAGATGCCCGACCAATTCATGAGCAACACGATCCTGAAGCTGACCACGGCTGGCGGCCTCGAGGGCGTTGCCGGGGCCGCGATGTGCTCCTCGCACACGTTCGACCGCTCGATCGCCGAGACGCTGCGCTATTTGCTACCCGAGATCATGGGCCGGACGGCGCTGGAGCGCGAGGCGCTGTGGTACCGGCTGCGCTCGCTCAATACCCCACTCGTGCCGCAGGCCGCGTCGCTGATCGACATCGCGCTCTGGGACATGGCCGGCAAGCTCGCCGGGCTGCCGCTCTATCGGCTGCTCGGCGGCGCGCGCGACCGCGTCCCGGCCTACGCCAGCACGCCGCTCCTCGCCGATGCAAAGGCGTACGTCGACTACTGCGCGGCTCGGCTGGAGGAGGGCTTCAGCGCGGTCAAGTTCCATTGCTGGTGCGAGCCCTCGCGCGACGTTCCCATGGTCGAGGCGGTGCACGGCGCCATGGCGGACAAGGGTCTCGCCCTGATGCTCGACGTCGAGCAGCGCTACACGCGCGATCAGGCGCTCGTGGCGGCAAAGCGGCTCGAACCGCTGGGACTCACTTGGTTCGAGGCGCCCTTGCTCGACACCGACCTTGAAGGCTACTGCGAGCTGCGCCGGCACACGGCGATCCCGATCCTCCCCGCCGGGAACACCGTCCTCGATCTCGCGGGCGTGGAGCGCGGCCTCGCGATCGGCGCCTGGAGCGCCGCGCGGATCGACGCCACCATTGCCGGCGGCGTCACGGCCGCGCGCAAGATCATGGCGCTCGCCGAGGCGCACAATACCACGTGCGAGCTGCAGTGCTGGGGCTACACCCTGACCCAGGCCGCCAACCTTCACGTGATGCTCGCCTATGCGAACTGTCGTTACTTCGAGCAGCCAGCACCTTATCCCGCGTTCGAATACGGCTCGCTGGATGTGATCCGGCCCGATGCCGAGGGCAATGTTCGGGTGCCCGAGGCGGCCGGGCTCGGCATCCGCATCGACTGGCCGGCGGTCGAGGGCGCGATCATTCATCGCCTCGAGGTCAGGGCCTGAGAGAGGGCCGTTCAGCGCTGCCGAGCGATGACGTAGCACGAGCATCGGCTTGGGCGTGTCGAGGCGAGCTTGGCCCGAACGCATGCCGGTCGGACGTGGGGGGCCGTAGGGGCGGATCCCGCGGGCGATCGACCTGACCCGTCGCGCCGCCGCCCATGGCCGGAGACGATCAGGCGGGGCATCCGGCATGACCGAATGGCGCGAGGGGCAGGGTCAAGTCAGGCCGGCGTGCGTGCCAGCTGGTCGAGAAGATCGGCCGCGGCGCGGAGGTCAGCGCTCTGCAGGCCTTCCGTGAACCAGCCATAGAGCGGCGCCACCAGATCATACGCTTCGTTCTGCTTGCCCCGTTCGCGCCACAGCTCGGCGAGGCTAACCGCTGCGCGCAGCTCCGACAGCCGCGCCTGCTGGCGGCGCGCGGTCGCCATGGCGCGCTGCAGGCAGTCCACAGCCGCGTCCGGGTCGCCGTTGGCGCGGTGCAGCTCGCCTTCGACCCGCTCGACATGGGCTTCGAAGCCGCGGGTGCCCGTCGCCTCGATCACCCGCCTGGCTTCGGCGATCGCCTGCAGCCCTTCCTCCAGCTCGCCGAGCGACCGGCAGGTGTCCCCCCAAAGCGCCAGGGCGTACGGCAGATAGAGCGTGCCCTGGGTCGCGCGATACGCGGCCAGTCCCGCGCGCAGCTCGTCGCGCCCGCGCGTGGCCTGGCCGGACTCGACGAGGGCGCGGCCGCAAAAGATCCGGCCGAGTGCCTGCCAGAACGGCAGACGGTGCTCGTCGGCGAGGCTGATCAGCGCATCCGCCTGCCGGCGCACGACGCTCGCCTCGCGGGCGAGCAGATGAAACAGGCAGTCGTGGTGCAGCGCCTGCGCCATGGTCAGGACATGCCCGAGCTCGCGCGCCCGCGCCAGGGCCTTGGCAGCATGGCTGCGGGCTGTGTCCGGGTAACCCAGGCGGAGCAGCGCGTGGGCAAGAAAATAGGCCGACAGCACGAACGGGTCGGCGGCGTAACGGATCGCGAGCTCGGGCCGTTGCGCCGCCTGATAGCCGGCGAGCGCCTGCTCCGCGTGCGTGCGCGTCGCGACCAGATCGCCGACGAAGAACTGGCTGTTGGCGAGCGCCCGATGGGCGATAACCCGCCCGACGGGATCGGCCTGCTCCTCGGCGAGCCGCAGCAGATCACCGGCCATCGCGAGGCTCGGTTCGAGCTCCGCGCGCGATATGTGGTAGATCCAGCGCCCGTACAGCACCGGGCCGAGGCGGTCCCCGTCGCCGAGGCGCTGGCAGAGCTCCCACGCGCGGGCGAACGCGTGGCCGGTCTCGGGCGCGGCGAAGCCCCTGGCCGCAATCAGCGCGCCGCCAAGACCGGTCTGCAGGCCGAGCTCGGTCTTGTCGCGATGGCGGCTTTCAGGGAACCGGGCCAGGATCTCGAGCGCGCTCTGCAGGTGCGCGACCGCCTCGTGTGAGGCCGAGCGGGCGATCGCGAGCTCACCCGCCTCGCGCCAGAATTCGACGGCCTCCTCGTCCAGGCCGGCTTCGCTGCAGTGCTGCGCGATCAGTTCCGGCCGATTTTCCAGGACCTCGGGGAAATCAGCGGCGAGTGTGCGCGCGATCCGCCCGTGCAGCTCGGCGCGGCGCTCGCGCAGCACGGCGTTGTACGCGGTCTCCTGCACGAGGACGTGCTTGAACGCGTACACCGCATCCGGCGGCTCGCCGCGCCCGAACACCAGCTCCGCGGCGCTCAGCTGGCGCAGGGCGGCTTGCAGCTCGGTCTCTGTCAGGCCTGCCACCGCCGCCAGCAGCTCGTAGGAGAACTCGCGGCCGATCACCGCAGCGATCTGCGCCACCTCCTTGACCGGGCCGAGGCGATCCAGGCGGGCGGTCAGTGAGTCGTGCAGGGTATCGGGGATCGCGAGCTCGGTGAGCGGCCCGGCAAGGACATAGCGATCGCCGCGATCGGCAACCAGGCCGCCCTCAAGGACCGCCCTCGTCAGCTCCTCGATGAACAGCGGTACGCCGTCGGTCTGGGCGACGATCCGCTCGACCAGCTCGGCCGGGAGCGGCTTGCTCCCGGTAAGCCCGGCGATCAGCTTCGCCGACTGGCGCCGGCTCAGTCGGCTCAGGGTCAGCGCGGTCACGTTAGCCTGGCCGAAGCTGATCGGCAGGGCCTCGGGGCGCCGCGTGATCAGCACGAGCACCGGCGCATCGCGCATGCCGTCGACCACGCGCTCGAGCAGCTCCTTTGACGTCGGATCGATCCAGTGCACGTCCTCGAACACGACCAGGAGCGGCCGGCGCGCGGCGAGCGCCCTCAGCCGCTGCACGAGCGCATCCAGCGTCTTGGCCTTGCGCCGCTCTGGCCCGAGCGGAACCGCGCCCTGGCGCTGCTCGGTCGGAATCGACAGGAGCGTGGCCAGCAACGGGGTCATCGTGCCGCTCGGGTCGAGTTCAGCGAGGTGCGCCTCGAGCTTGGCACGCTTGGCCGCCTGATCATCGTCGCGGCCGATTCCAGCGGTGTGCTCGAGCTCCTCGATCACCGCCTGGAGCCTGCTGTTGCGGTGATACGGTAGGCACTGGTAGCGGACCACGCCGTGGCTCTCCCCGGAGAGCTGCTCTTGAAGAGCTAGCACGACGCGTGACTTGCCGACCCCGGGTTCGCCGGACAGCACGACGACGTGGCCCTCGCCCTCGGCCGCCCGACGCCAGCGCTCGATCAGGAGCGCGCTCTCCTGCTCGCGGCCGATCAGCGGGCCGAGGCTGGTGTGCAGGGCGGCAAAGCGGTCGACCGTGCGCACGCCGCGCACCTTGCTGATCAGCACCGGCTCGGCGAATCCCTTGAGCTGCTGCGCTTCCAGGTCGTCACACTCGAACAGGTTGCCGACCAGGCGGCGTGTTGCGGCGCTGATCATCACGTCGCCGGGCCTCGCCAGTTCCTGCAAGCGGGCGGCGAGGTTCGGCGTGTTGCCGACCACGGCCTGCTCCTTGGCGGCGCCCTCGCCGATCAGGTCGCCGACCACGACGAGGCCGGTGGCGATGCCGACCCGCACCTGCAGTGCGAGCTCGGGGCGGGGCGTCAGCTCGTGCACCGCCTGCACGAGGTCGAGCGCGGCGCGCACCGCCCGCTCTGGATCCTCCTCGTGCGCCTGCGGATAGCCGAAGTACGCCAGAACACCGTCGCCCATGTATTTGGCGACATGGCCATCGTAGCGTTCGACCACCGTCGCGCAGGTCCTTTGGTAGGCACCGATCACGGCGCGCATGTCTTCGGGATCGAGCCGTTCCGAGAGCGCGGTGGAACCGACCAGATCCGCAAACAGCACGGTCAGCTGGCGGCGTCCCGCCTCGCTGCGAAGCGAGGCCGGCCCGGCGAAACCGGGCGAGGTGCGGTCCTGGATCACCGCTGCCTCGAGCCGGCTGCCACAGCGGCCGCAGAACGCCGCGCCGGGCAGATTGTCGCCGCCGCAGGCGGGACAGCACGCGACGAGGGTCGCGCCGCAACGGGTACAGAACTGATCCTGGCCGGCCAGTGGCTCACCGCACGTCGGGCAGTTCATCCAGACCCCATTGCCTGCTCGCATCCTCGGGGGTGCGCTGATCAATTCCCGCGCGTCAGTGTGGCGTCTCGCCACGGCTTGGTCCAGCGCGATGGAGGGGTCCGGTCGGCAAGGTCGGCGCCGATGAAGGAGCGGCCGGTCGCCATCCGTGCGGCTGCAGCCGATCGCGTATGACCGCCGCGGACTCGCTATTTCAGCAGGTCGCGTCGCCGAGCGTGACTAGATGTTGTCGCGAAGGAGGTCAGTCAGTCTGCTTTGCAGGGGTTGCGGCACGGTCTCCCGCGGGGGCGCGAGGCGGCTGTTGTCGTAGTCCACCGCAGATGAAATCTGGCTCGCGGCGCGACGACGGCGGACGGGCCAGCTCAGCTAGATTTGCCGCCGGCCCCCGCAGTTTGGAGCGCCGGTCGCTCATGCGCCGCCGCCTCGGGCGCGGGCTCCGGCACGCCGTTCCGGCGCTCGCCCGCGGTCGAAACCTGTCGGCGGCGCACCTCGATCCGCCGTACCAGATCCCCGAGCACCCGGCGATAAAGCTCGTCCTTGAGGACCGCGTCCTCGATGCCGACCTCGAGATTCGGATTGTCGTTGATCTCGATCACCACAGGGCCCGATTCGGTCTGCTTGATGTCAACGCCATAGAGGCCGTCGCCAATCAGCCCGGCCGCGCGCAGGGCGAGGTCGACCACCTCGCGCGGCGCCTGCTCGACCGAATGGGTCTTGAACGTGCCCTCCTCGAACCGGCCGTCCGCTTCGTGCTTCACGATCTGCCAGTGGTTCTTGGACATGAAGTACTGACAGACATAGAGCGGCGCCCGGTTGAGCACGCCGACACGCCAGTCGAAGTTGGTGGGCACGTATTCCTGCGCCAGGATCAGGTCGGAGTCCTCGAGCAGCTCGCTCGCCCGGCGGTGCAGCTCCGCCTCGTCGTTGACCTTGAACACGCCGCGCGAGAACGAGCCGTCCGGCACCTTCAGGACCAGCGGAAAGGCGAGCTTCGCGCCCACGGCCTTGAGATGGCGCCGGTCGAGGACGACGGTGCTCGGCGTCGGCACCCCGTTCGCCGCGAGCAGCTCGGCCAGGTAGACCTTGTTGGTGCAGCGCACGATCGAGGTCGGATCGTCGATCACCGCGAGCCCCTCCCTCTCGGCACGGCGCGCGAAGCGATAGGTGTGGTTGGTGATCGCGGTGGTCTCGCGGATGAACAGCCCGTCGAATTCGGCGAGACGATGCAGGTCCTGCTTGCGGATCGGCTCGACCTCGATGCCCATTTGCGCACCGACCCGAACGAACTTGTCGAGCGTCGGCTGGCGTGAGGGCGGCAGGGTCTCGTCCGGATCGTGCAGCATGGCGATGCTGTAGCCCGGCACCGGCTGCGTCCGCGTCGCGCGCCACGGCACTTTGAGATGCGCCGCCAGCTCGCGATAGAACCAGGTCGTCTCGTCGAACGTGAGATCGGCCGGAGACAACGGTTCGACCGACTTGACAACGCAGCCGCCCTCGCGGGCGGGCGCGATCACCAGACGCAGCAGCGGATGGCGAAAGCGGTCGAACACCGCCCGCGTGAAGCTGCGAAAGCGGCCGTCTGCGACGTTGCCGAACGCGATCAGCAGGGAGACGGATTCCCGCACCGGCTCGGTCAATTTCGACAGGCTCTTGGCGAGGATCGCGTTCAGCTCGGGCAGCGCGAACCGATAAAGCGAGCGGCGGCCCAGATCGAGGATCGTCTGCACCGAGGGGATGACCTTGTGGCCGCGCGCCTCGGCGAGCAGCGAGGCATAGTAGCCGGTGCCCAGGTACTCGCAGTCATGGCTGAGGTTGATCACGCGCACCGAGCGGGCGCGGAACCGCTCCGGCCGCGTGATGTAGATGCGCGGCAGCCAGACCAGCTCGGCGAGCGCTTCGGGGAACGCAGACGGCGGTTGTTCACTCAGCACGATCTGCATCAGCGGGCGTCGTCCCGCTTGCTCACGATGATCGCCGCTTGCAGTCTGGATCGGCCATAGCGTGCCATCAGTTCGAATTCGCGACGTAGGATCGGTATGCTCACGCGGTCGGTCGTGGTCACGTGCGCTTCCGATATATATGGGTCATGAGCGTAGATAAATCGTTGATCGCACCCCGAGACAATGATCCAGTGAGGCTCTTTGTCGCCGTAGATCCGGTACTGGCTGATCAGCACCACGGGGATCGCCCCGGCGGCCACGCGCGTGCTCAGCTCGTCCGCCGACAAAGGATGCCGGTGCACCGTGATGTCGGTGCGCCGAATCTCGTCCAGGAACTCCTGGTGGACCAGCCGCATCACCTCCTTTTTGTCTGGGGTGCGCACGGTGTCGAGGAACGGCGGGCCCTCGTCGTTGACGAACAGCTCGACCGCAAACCCGCGCCGCCAGGCGGCGAGCGCCATGCCGTGGGGGCTGCACCCGCCGTGGCCCGAGGTCATGAAGATCGTGGTCGACTCGCGCCACAGGCTGAGCTCGAGCCGGCGGTCGAGCCTGAGACGCCGGTTCAGCGCCTTCATCGCCATCATCAGCACCGCCGGCCCGCAGGTGAATTCCAGCGTCTGGCGGTAATGCGGCACGCCCGACACGTCCGGCTGCAGGTGCGGCACCAGGGCGTGCTGCATACGCAGGGCGTCACTGTCGTCCTCGTAGAAGCCGCGGTAGACGCCGAACTCGACGTAGCCCGCGCTGCGGTACAGCTCGATCGCGGCGGCGTTGTTGGGGTGGACCTCGAGGCGCATGACCGCGGTGCCGCTGTCCAGCGCCGCCGCCTCGGCCGCCGTGAGCAGGGCGCGGCCGAGCCCCTGCCCCTGATGCTCCGGCGCCACCGCCATGGAGTACAGGCGGGCAAGCGCCGTACGCCCGTGGAACAGGACGAGCGCATAGCCGAGGAGCTCGCTGGCGCGCTCCGCGACCAGGCAGGTCGCGGTGTCGCTCGCCAAAAAGCGGCGAAAGCTGCGCCGCGACAGCCGGTCGAAGTCGAAGCAGCGATTCTCGAGCGCGAGCAGGTGATCGAGATCGTCCGCCCGCGCCACGCGGATCGCCCAGTCCGGGCGCCGGACGGGCGGCTGGGCTATGGCCTGGGACAGGGCGGTCATCGTCGACATCGTTCGCCAGCGGCTGGACGGAATGCTCAATATAGGGGGTGGCCGGGTCCGGCAGAAGCGCTGTTCGCGCTGCAGCTGCACCCCTGCGCGCACGAGCGCGTCGGGCGGTAGGTCCGGTCATGAGCCGAGCTCCGCCGACTCCCATGGAGCTGGCGCTCGCCGCGGCCGAGGCGGCGGCCGCGCGTGGCGAGGTGCCGGTCGGCGCAGCGCTGCTCGACGCCGCGGGTGAGGTCGCCGCAGTCTCCGGCAATCGCACCGAGGAGCTGGCCGATCCGACCGCGCACGCCGAAATCCTGGCGATCCGCGCCGCCGCGCAGAAGCTCGGCCGGCCCCGACTTGCCGAATGCGACCTTTATGTCACCCTCGAGCCGTGCCCGATGTGCGCCCAGGCGATCAGCTTCGCGCGCATTCGGCGCCTTTACTACGGCGCGGCCGACCCGAAGGGGGGCGGGGTCGAGCACGGGCCACGCATTTTCACGACGTCCTCCTGCCATCATCGGCCCGAGGTCTACGGCGGGATCGGCGAATGCCGGGCGGCGGAGCTGTTGCGGCGCTTCTTCGGCGTCCGCCGCGCCTGACGCGCCCGCTTGATGCAACTTGGGCTGGCGCACACGCAACGGTTGAACGATGCAATGCGCCCTGCCCCGGCTGAGCCCCCCGGAGACCCTGGACAGGTCTCGGTCTCCCCCCCATAGTTGGGCATCAATCAGCAGCGCCTCGCGGCAACCCTGCCGTGTCTCAGTCATCGCGGACCCGGTCATGTATCAGGAGCGCACCCGCTCGATCCAGATCTCGGTCGAACCGTTCTACGTCGACGACCAGTCGAGCCCCGAGCAGAACCGTTTCGTGTTCGGCTACCGCATCCAGATCGCCAACCAGGGCTCCGAGACCGTGCAGCTGCTCAGCCGGCAGTGGCTGATTACCGATGGCCTCGGCCGCACCATGGAGGTGCGCGGCGCGGGCGTGGTCGGCAAGCAACCGGTGCTGCGCCCCGGCGAGAGCTTCGAATACACCAGCGGCACGCCCCTGCCGACGCCGACCGGCATCATGGTGGGCAGCTATCGCATGGTGACCAACGCGGGCGAGCAGTTCGAGGTCGCCATCCCGGCCTTCTCGCTCGACGCTCCGGGCAATCGCACCCGTCTGCACTAGACGCTCGTCTGGTGGCCGCTGCCGCACCGCTGTCCGTCGACAGGCGGATCACGCTCGACCTGCGACCGATCCTGGTCGTCATCGGCACCCTGTTGGTCATTCTGGCCCTGTTCATGGCGCCCCCGATGGTCGCCGACATGGCGGTCGGCCATCCCGACTGGCAGGTGTTCCTAGCTGCGGGCGCGACCACCTTGTTCGCCGGGGTGACCCTGGTCCTCATGAACCAGGGCTACGGAGATGCGGAGCTGACCGGCCGCCAGGCGTTTCTCCTGACCAGCTCGGTCTGGGTCGTGGTCGGGGCGTTCGCCGCGCTGCCGCTCGCGTTCTGCGAGCTCGACCTGAGCCCGGCGGATGCCGTGTTCGAATCGGTCTCGGGGATCACGACGACCGGCGCGACGGTGATCGTCGGCCTGGACGGCGCGCCGCCCGGCATCCTGCTTTGGCGCGCCATCCTCCACTGGCTCGGCGGCATCGGCTTCATCGTCATGGCGGTCGCGATCCTGCCGATGCTGCGGGTCGGCGGCATGCAGCTGGTGCGCACCGAATCCTCGGATCTCTCGGAGAAGATCCTGCCGCGCGCTGCCCAGGTGGCAGCCGCGATCGGCCTGATCTATCTCGGGCTGACCGTCATCTGTGCGATATTTTTTTACGTCGCCGGCATGACTGTTTTCGATGCCGCGGCGCACGCTATGGCGACCCTCTCGACCGGCGGCGACTCGACCCGCGACACCTCGATCGGCGCGTTCGCGAGCCCCCCCATCGAAGTCGTGGCGATCGTGTTCATGATCCTCGGCAGCCTGCCTTTCGTCCTGTACATCCAGGCGACCAATGGCCAGTGGCGACCGTTGTTCACGGACGCGCAGGTGCGCTGGTTCATGGGCGTCACCATCATCTTCGTCGTCGCGCTCACTGCCTGGCTCGTCATCGTGGAGGGCATCGCGCCGGTCGAGGCGTTCCGGCACGCCGCGTTCAACGTCGTCTCGCTGATCAGCAGCACGGGGTTCGTCTCGGTCGACTACTCGCTCTGGGGCCCGTTCCCGGTGACGGCTCTGTTCTTCTTGATGTGCATCGGCGGCTGCACCGGGTCGACTGCCGGCGGTATCAAGATCTTCCGCTTTATCGTGCTGCACGCGATCGCCAGGAACCAGATCGCGCGCCTCGTGCGCCCGCATGGCGTGTTCGTGCCGACCTTCAATGGCCGCCCGGTGTCCGACGCCGCAGCGATCGCAGTCATGGCGTTCGTCGCGGTGTTCGGCCTGTCGTTCGCGGCGTTCGCCTTGCTCCTGGCCATGCTCGGCCTCGACTACCTGACCGCGATGTCCGCGTCGGTCACCGCGCTCGCCAACGTCGGCCCGGGACTCGGCGAGGTCATCGGCCCCGCCGGCAACTTCTCGACCGTGCCGGAAAGCGCCAAGTGGCTGTTGTCCGCGGCCATGCTGCTCGGCCGCCTCGAGCTGTTTACAGTGCTGGTCCTGTTCAGCCGGGCCTTCTGGCGGAATTGAGCCGGGGCGGCACCCCGTTGGAGCGCGGTGCCGGCCGCGCCCGGATCACCACACCCTTCAGGGGGACACGGCCCGGATCCCCCGGAAGGCGCGACTCAGCCCGGCGGGCGCTGGCAGCGCGGACAGTAATAGCTGGTCCGCCCGGCCGCCTTGAGGGTCGCGATCGAACCGCCGCAGCGGGGGCATTTGCCTTGTTTCTCGCGGTGCGGAAGGAGGAAGTCGTCGGGGAGGCGCTCGACGGCCTGCTCGGCGCCGGCGCCGCAGGCGATCGCCTTTTCGAGCACCTGTCGCAGCTGACGGAACAGCTCGGCCCGCTGCCGCTCATCCAGCGAGGTCACCGGCGTGTGCGGGTGCAGGCGCGCCTGGAACAGAATCTCATCGGCGTAGATGTTGCCCACGCCGGCGATCAGCGCCTGGTCCATCAGCACCGACTTGACGTCGCGCCGGCGGCCTTCGATGGCCTTGGCGAACGCTGCCAGGTCGAACGCCGGATCGAGGGCGTCGGGCCCAAGCTCCTCGCCCCGGATGAAGGCCTCGGCGTCGTCGGCGAGGCCGACGCGGCCGAGCATGCGCCGATTGACGTAGGCGAGATGACCGCCGCCCGTGAAGTCGAAGCGTATTCGGTCGTACGGCGGATCGTCGGCCTCGTGCTGGAAGTAAACGAGATCGCCGGTCATCCCGAAGTGCAGGGTCAGCCAGCCGCCCCGCTGCAGGCGGACCAGAAGATGCTTGCCGTGCCGGCGCGTATCCTCGAACCGGTTGCCGGTCAGCCGCGCGCTGAATGCGCGCGCGGACAGCTGACCCAGGATCCGGGCGTCATTCACCGCCACCCGCTCGACCGTCTGGCGCAGCGCGTGCTGGTCCAGATATCGCCTATACAGCTCGACGTCGGGCAGTTCGGGCATCGCGGCTCGCTCGGCACACGGTCTCAGCGCAGCTCCATCTGCGCCCCATCCTAAGGCAATTGCGCGCTCGCGCCACATGCGTGGCAAGCACTGGAATCGCAGCGTTAAGCCGCCGCCCCTCGCCGCCGACCGTCCGGCGCGCGGGGTCAGCAGGTTTGGGTCTCGGCCCCGCCGAGTTTTTTGATCGCGGCCTATGAGGGCGGACGGATCGCCACCGTTCAGCCGCACCGGCTCGCGCTCGAAAAAACCCCCGAAACGCCAGCGCTTCGGGGGTTGATCAGGGAGGCATCGTTAGGGAGAACTGTCGGACATCGTTATGATGCGGCGAGCATCAATGGGAGTCAAGATGAAGTTTGCCTTCCGCGCGAATTTCCTATCCCGTCGGGCGATTGCTCTGGGAGGCGGACGGGCGGGCAGCGTCGTCTGCTGAACGCTTGACCGGACGAGGCCACTGCGGGCTTCCTGCGGCACGGGCCCAGGCAGCAGGACATGATCGACATCGAGCGCCTCAGCGTCCGTTTCGGCGAGTTTCAGGCGGTGCAGGACGTATCGTTCCGGGTGGCCGCGGGCGAGGCGTTCGGCCTGGTCGGCGAGTCGGGCTCCGGCAAGACGACGGTGCTGAAGGCGCTCGCGGGTCTCGTGACCGACTGGCGCGGGCGCATCGTGCTCGACGACGAGCCGCTCGGGCACCGGCGCTCCAAGGCGTTCTGCCGCAAGGTGCAAATGGTGTTTCAGGACCCTTACGGCTCCTTGCACCCGCGCCATACAGTCGATCGCACCCTGGCCGAGCCGGTCCTGATCCACCGGCTGGGCGACCCGGGCGCGCGGATCGCACGCATGCTGGAGGCGGTCGGCCTCGGCCCGGGCTTCCGCTACCGTTATCCGCACCAGCTCTCGGGTGGGCAACGGCAGCGGGTCGCGATCGCGCGCGCCCTGATGCTCGAGCCCAAGGTGCTGCTGCTGGACGAGCCGACCAGCTCGCTCGATGTGTCGGTCCAGGCCGAGATCCTCAACCTGCTCAGCGACCTGCGCGCGGCGCGCGGCCTCACCTATCTGTTCGTGTCCCACAATCTGGCCGTGATCGCCCATATGTGCGGGCGGCTCGCCGTGATGAACCGCGGCCATATCGTCGAGGAGGTGTCGACCGCGGCGCTCGCGACCTGCGCGCTCGCGCATCCCTATGCGCGCCAGTTGCTGGACAGCAGCAAGGGCTACGACCGGGCGGGGGCGCGCGAGCTGCGCACGTCCGACTTGGGCTGACGGAGCGGCGGCCGAGCAGCAGCGCGAGCAGCGCGGCGTTAAGCTGGTCGGAGCCGGAGCGACCGGCGGGCCTGGCGCCGGCGTCCAGTCGCGTCGGGCCGGCGTCCGGTCGCGCAGCCGCGGTTGCGCCGCCATGCCACGGCCACCATGATGGCGCTGGCTGGCAGCAACGCGAGGGCCTGATGATCGATCCCCTGGGCGGCCCGGCCTACTGGTGGCCGTTCGTCGCCGGCTTCGCGATCGCGTACCTGATCGGTTCAGTGCCGTTCGGCCTGATCCTGACCCGGCTCGCCGGCGCCGGCGATGTGCGCAAGATCGGCTCGGGGAACATCGGCGCGACCAATGTCCTGCGCACCGGGCGCAAGGGCCTGGCGATCGCCACTCTGGCCCTCGACGTGCTCAAGGGCGTCATCCCCGTCTGGCTCGCGTTCCGTTATCTCGGCCAGGACATGGCGGTGATCGCCGGCCTCGGCGCGGTGCTCGGCCACTGCTTTCCGGTATGGCTGAAGTTCCGCGGCGGCAAAGGGGTCGCGACCGCCGCCGGCGTGGTGCTCGCGCTCACCCCGACCGTCGCTGCGGTCGCGATCGGCGTGTTCGTCCTGGTCGTTCTCGCCAGCCGCTACGTCTCGCTCGGCTCGCTTTCGGGCGCGTTGGCTGCGGCGCCGGCCGCGTACGTCATCGGCTATGTCCAGGCGGCGGAGCTGTACCTGCTGCTCGCACTGATTATCCTGGCCAAGCACGCCGCCAATCTCCGCCGCCTCGCACGGGGCACCGAGGCCAGACTGGAACTGCGCCGCTCACCCGATTCGGCGTGAACCTTTC
Organism: Pseudomonadota bacterium; assembly: GCA_046732855.1. GTDB lineage: Bacteria > Pseudomonadota > Alphaproteobacteria > Geminicoccales > Geminicoccaceae > JBKPNX01. The sequence goes on along the minus strand of JBKPNX010000110.1, from coordinate 44,925 downwards.
TCGCTCTTCAGTTGACGAAATGCCGGTCGTTATCCATTTTCGCGCGTCATGGTGCGGAGCCTGTCACGTGACCAGAAAATCGACTGGTTGCAGCTCTGCCGCTCGGGCGGCGTCGGGCCGCAGACCTTCTTCAAGCTGCTGCGCCGCTTCGGCAGCGCAGACCGCGGGCTCAAGGAGCTGCCCCGGCTGGCCCGCGAGGCGGGCGGCGAGGAACGCTGGCGGCGCTGCCCGCGCGACGAGGCCGAGGCCGAGCTCGCGGCGATTGTCGAGCTCGGCTGCGCGCTGATCGCACACGGCGAGCCGGGCTACCCGCACCGCCTCGCCGAGATCGCTGACCCGCCGCCGCTCCTGGTCGTGCGCGGCCGCGCCGACCTGCTCGCCGCGCCGGCGGTCGCCCTGGTCGGCGCGCGCAACGCCAGCGCGAACGGCCGCCTGTTCGCGCACAGCCTCGCGCGCGAGTTGGCAGCGCACGATCTTCTCGTCGTCTCGGGGCTGGCGCGTGGCATCGACGGCGCAGCGCACGAGGGCGCGCTCGCGGCCGGCGCGCCGACGATCGCGGTGATCGCCTCGGGCGTGGACGTCGCCTATCCGAGCGAGCATGCGGAGCTGATGGAGCGGATCGCCGCGACAGGCGCGATAGTCTCCGAGCGGCCGCTCGGAGCGGTGCCCCAGGCGCGCCACTTTCCCCGCCGCAACCGGCTGATCTCGGGCCTCTGCCTCGGCATCGTCGTGGTCGAGGCGGCGCCGCAGTCCGGTTCGCTGATCACCGCGCGCCTCGCCGCCGAGCAGGGGCGCGAGGTGATGGCGGTGCCGGGCAGCCCGCTCGATCCGCGCCACCGCGGCACCAACCAGCTGCTGCGCGATGGCGCGACCCTGGTCGAATCCGCCGCCGACGTGATCGCCGCGCTCGGGCCGCTCGCTCCGGATCGGCAGCGACCGAAAGTCCGGCCGGCAGTCAGCGGGAAGGCCGAGGCACCCCGGCCGGCCGCCCGGCGCGACACGCCGGCCGCGCCGCGCTTGCCGCTTGAGCCCGAGGGCAACGGGGCCGATCTCGTCGGACGCCTGTGCGAGCGCCTCGGGCCGGAACCGCTGCTGGTCGACGAGCTGATCCGGCAATGCCAAGCGAGCACCGCCGAGGTGCAGCGCGCGTTGCTCGAGCTGGAGCTCGACGGCCGGCTGGAGCGCCACCCTGGCAACCGGGTCTCGCTCGCGGCGAGCTGAGCGACAGATCGCGCCATCGACCGACTGGAATCACCGCAGTTCGATTCCGGCGTGCAGGAACTTGCCTACAGGAGGCAGCCAAACACCCAGAGGGTCGGGAAATCTTGGCGGACTTGCGCGGCCGTGAAGCCGCGGCCGGGCCAGCGGGGCTCAGCCCGAACGTCCGGCGCAATTGACACACAAAGGCGTCGCCGGATCGAGTTCCAGCCGTTTGGGGGCAATCGGCTCGCCGCAGGTCACGCAGTAGCCGTACTCACCCTGCTCGAGGCGCTCGAGCGCGCTCGCGATGCGGGCCACCTCGGCGATGCGACGCCGTTCGACTTCCGCCGCCATCGCCTGGCTCTGCAGCGCATCCATGCGCGTCAGCCGACCCGCGCTGCTCAGGTCGAGCTCGACCGGCTGGCTCTCCTCCTCATGCGCTGCGGTCAGGCGCAGGAGCTCCTCGCGCCGCGCCCGCAGGCGCGCCTCGATGGCGGCGAGATCCAGTTGAGGCAGCTCGGACATGAAGAGTCCATAACACGGTCCGCACGAGGATGTCTCCCCGTTCGCACGGGATGCGTGAGGGCCGTGCCGCAGGCGTAGCGAGCAGGCCTCGCGCCGCCGGAGGCCGCCCGGGGGCTCGCCCCGTCCTGACCCAGAATCCAGCCCTCGATCCGGCGCACGACCGGGTCGTCCGGCTCGCCGCTCGGGCGGGCGCCACGGACGACGTCGAGCAGCCCGAACAGGCCGACCACGGCATCGAAACGGTCGTCGGCGCCCGGCGCGCCGCCGAAGCCGGCGGCGATCTCGGCGCACAGCTCGGGCGCCAGAACGACGTTCGCCCGCCCCGCCCAGTCCAGGAGGAGCGGCGCGCTTACGCTTCGGGCGGCCTGACTGCGCTTGCCGCCGCAGGCGCGCAACGACAGGCCGAGGTGGCCGTAGACTTCGCCCGGATAGGCTTCGGCAACGACAAAGCGATGGCGACGCAGCAGGTCGGCGAGCGTCCCGTCGAACGGCCAGATCGCGACGTCGACGCCGGTGCGGTGCGCCGGAGCCAGGAGCTGGCGCCAGCCCACGATCATGGCCTTGCCGACCTGGTTGCCGCCGAGCGTCCAGAACATGGGGCAGGCGGCCGGACGGCTGGCGGTCCCCCGATCGCAGCGGCGGTGCAGGCCCTGCCAGTTCTCGAGCCCGAGGCCGTCCAGCAGTTGCCGACGCGTGCGTCCGCCGGGCCGGTTCGGGTAGAACGGGCGGGTCAGCGCGATCTGCTCGGGCTCCCACGCGACTTCGTAGAAATCGCGCCAGCGTCCCTCGCCGAAGCCCGCCAGAGCCGTGGCGAAATCCTCGATGCCGGCCCGTGCGGCGTAGGCGGCCGGCAGGCCGATCGGAAAATCGAAGCCGACCAGGATCGGTCCGCTCCCGCCGCCTTGCCCGAGCCTGAGCCAGAAGTCCTCGAGCGCGGCGACCGGCGCCGGCGGCAGCGCGAGGTATCCGCCTCCCGGTCGCCGCACCGCACGGGCCATCCAGCGTTTACCGGGATGCACGCTCCAGTCGGCATGCACGACCAGGACTGGCCTCCTCATGACCTCTGCGCGACGATGAAGAGGCGCCGGAAGGGAAACAGCGTGCCGCCGTCGGCGCGTCTGGGATAGGCCGCGCGCAGGCGCTCAGCGTAGGCGGCCTCGAACGCGGCGAACTGGTCTCTGTCCAGCGCGTGCATGACCGGGCCAAGTGCTGTTCCGCGGACCCAGTTCAGCACCGGATCGTCGCCCGCGAGCACGTGCAGGTACTCCGTTTCCCAGATGTCGAGCGCCGCGGCGGGCGGCGCCAGCAGGTCGTGGTACCACGCGGGCGCGGCGACCGATGGCCGATCCAGAATTCCTGCGAGACGGTCCGCCCATGGCCCGCTCCGGGCCGTCTCGCTCATCAGCACGTGCGATGGCGCCCCGAAGTTGCGCGGCATCTGCACCGCGAGCACCCCGTCCGCGGCCAACCGATCGAGCAACCGCGGCAACAGCGTCGCGTGCTCACCCAGCAACTGCAGCGCCGCATTGGAATAGATCAGATCGAGCGGGCGGTCCGGCGCCCATGGGCCGATATCGGCCTCGACCCAGCTCGCCCGCACGCCGCTCGCGCGCGCCTGCGCCAGCATCTCCGGCGAACTGTCGACCCCGATGATCGCCGCCTTGGGCCAGCGCTCGGCCAGCAGTGCGGTCGAATTGCCGGGCCCGCAGCCGAGATCGACGACGCGCCCCGGGTTCGCCAAGGGCACCCGCGCCAGGAGATCGCGCGCCGGCCGCGTGCGCTGGTCGGCGAAGGCCAGATAGCACTCGGGCTGCCAGGTCAACGGCGCTTCTCCGCACAGGTTTGCCGGTACACGACGGCCGTTGTCGGCACGGGCGGCCGCATGCTGATGGCAATAGCGAGGAACGTGGGGTGCGCCAAGCCGGCCTTGCCAGCACGTCAGCGCCGGGCTAACCATGCTGCGTTGCAACGAAGGGTCGAACGCCATGGCCGGCGCCATCGTTAGCATCGCGCAACAGAAGGGCGGCGCCGGCAAGACCACCGTAGCGGTGCAGCTGGGCGTGGCATGGTTGCGCGCAGGGCGGCGCGTGGCGATGCTCGACATCGACCCCCAGGCCAGCCTGTTCACCTGGTTCAACGTACGGCGCAGGCGGTTCGGCGACGCTGAAGACGGTCTCCTCGTCCAGGGGTTGTCGGGCTGGCGGCTCGGCAGCGAGTTGCGCCGGTTGCGCGGCGAGTTCGACCTGATCCTAGTCGACAGCCCGCCGCATGCCGAGAGCGATGCGCGCGCGGCGGTGCGCGAGGCGGATCTGGTGCTGGTGCCGTGCCAGCCCAACGCGCTCGATGTCTGGGCGTCGGCGCCGACGCTCGAGCTGGCGCAGGGATCGAGCACGGACGCGCTGCTGGTGCTCAACCGCGTGCCGCCGCGCGGCCGCGCCGCCGAGCAGATGCGCGACGAGATCGCGGCGCAGCGCTGGCCGCTGGCCGGTGCGCTGCTCGGTAACCGGCAGGCGTATGCGGCCTCGGTCGGCGAAGGACGCGGCGTCGCGGAGACGGCGCCGAAAAGTGCCGCGGGCCAGGAGGTCGCCGCCCTGGCCGACGAGGTGATGGCGCGACTGGTCTGAGGCGGCGGCGACCAAGGGGCGCACACGGCAAGGAGCCGTCAAATGGACTACCGCAGCGGCAGCGATCTCGGCCAGCAGGTGGCGCAATTTTTCAGCAGCCTGCTCACCTATCTGCGGACCCGCTCACCCGAGCACTGGCTGTTCTTCGCGCTCGGCATCATCGTTGGCCTGTTGATCGACTGAAGCCGGCGGTACGCGGCGGGCAGCGTCGCCAGGGCCACGCACGCCGATCAGTGGATTGCGGGCACTTCGTCGAGCGGCACGGGCTGACTGCCCTTCCAGACGTACCAGACGAACGTGTTGGCGCCGGTCACATCGCCCTTTGAGTCGAAGCCGATGCGGCCAAGAACGGTATCGAATGGAGATTCCCTGAGGGTTTCGGCGACTACGCCCGCCTTGAACGTGCCGGCCCGCTCGACTGCCTGAGCCCACACCTGGATTACGGCATAGGCGCGAAACGTGCCAGGCAATCCAGCGAAACCCTTTGAGGCGAACCGCTGGGCCAATCGCGAGGCTTCAGAATCGGCCATCGGTATGGGGGCATGAGTGAACAGCGTTCCGTCCGCAGCCGGTCCCGCGATGAGAGCGAAATCTTCGCCGCCAATGCCGTCCCCCGCGACCATCTGGAGCTTGTAGCCCCTGTCATGCGCCTGACGAAGAATCAGCCCTGCGTCCTGCCTGAGGCCGCCGTAATACAGAACTTCAATGCCCCTAGCTTGCATCTTCGCGATAACGTCCGAGTAGTCGGCTTGGGCAAACTGAATCGCCTCAAACATGGCTTCGGCAATGCCGCGCTGGTTCAGTCGTCTCTTTGCCTCCGCCGCAATGCCTTGGCCAAAGACCCGGCCGTCATGTAGGATGGCGATCGGCTTGGCGCCGAATCGATCGGCCAGGAGATCGCCACCCATTCTGCCCTGAACGTCGTCGCGCCCGAACAGGCGGAACAGGGTCTGGAACCCCTGCTTGGTAAGCTTCGGGTTGCTTGCTCCGTGCGAGATCATCAGGACACCCGCCTCGGCGTATGCTCTCGACGCCGGAATCGCCACGTCCGAGCAGGGCAGGCCGAACACGGCGACCACGCCGGCCTCGACCAGCTTTCTCGCCGCCGCCAGGCCCTGGTTTCGGTCGCAAAAGTCATCCGCCGCGATCAGCTCGAGCCGCTGGCCAAGCACGCCGCCCTTGGCGTTGATATCCCCCACCGCGCTTTCGGCGCCAACCTGGGATGATCCTCCTGCCCATGCCACAGGGCCGGTCAACGGCACCGACAGACCGATCAGCACCTCGGCGTGGGCGACAGACGTAATGGCGAACAGCAGACCGAACACGACCAAGAGGCAAACGCGGCAAGTCGTCATGGCCCAGGCCCTCCCAAATGCGATTCAACTATAGCGCATGACATTACCAGGGTAGAGCGCGCCACGCATCAACCGGTCGAGCACGGTGTCGAATCGAACGTAGGGAGGCCACCGCAATGGCGTTCCGCGTAAACGTACCGGGATTGCTCGACGGCCGATACCCTCCCCCGGAAGACCCATTCGATCGAAACGTCAAATCCATCTCACAGGACGATGGCCTGCCACGACCGTATCTTTTCCGAGAGGGGTACCGAGGCGTTGGCCGGGCTCGTGGATGGCAGCCGCAGGTACTCGATGTCGTGATCGGAGGCGAGAACAGGCTGGACGCGTTTCATAAATAGGGCCTGGGCCGTGGCCCCGTTGAAGCAGATCCGCCGGATCTGCGGATGCTCCACGAGGAAAGTCGCGAAGTCATTCGGCACGGCGGAGGCAGCATCGATGGCCGAGTCCATGCTGCTCGGGCGGATGCAGGACTTCAGGACGTCCCAGACCGCGATGCCTGCCGACTGCACCGCAGCGACGCGCGCCTCGTAGGGGATCGCCGGATCGAACCCGAGAATCCCGCCGACGATCCGCCAGAATGCATTCTGCGGATGCGCATAGTACTGGCGTTCGTGCAGCGACACCTTTCCGGGCATGGTCCCGAGGATCAGCACCCGCGCCGTCCCGCTCGCGATCGGGGGGAAGCTGTGAACCTGCATGCTGAATCCCAGCCTTCCCCGAGCTGCGCCGGCCTGCCAAGCAACCCCGTGTCTCGCCAAGTCGTGCGGCGTGAGCCGGCTGCGTCCCGCGTTCGTACTCTCCGTCAGCCGAACATGTCAGGAGCGCCGCCACTGGTCATGTTCGCCAGGGCGGGTATGATGCAGCCAGCCAGGGCCGCGAGGAAGTGCCGATGTCGACCGAACTGCTGCCATCCGTGTGTCCGCACGACTGCCCGTCGGTGTGCGCGCTTGAGATCGAGCGGCTGGACGACGGGCGCCTGGGCAAGGTTAGGGGCTCGCAGCGCAACCCGTACACCGCGGGCGTGGTCTGCGCCAAGGTCGCGCGCTACGCCGAGCGCTTTCACCATCCGGATCGCCTCGCGCAGCCGCTGCGCCGGATCGGCCCGAAGGGCTCGGGCGCGTTCGCGCCGGTCGCCTGGGACGACGCGCTGGACGAGGTGGCCGAAGCGTTCGTGCGCAAGGCGCAGCAGCACGGCTCAGAGACCGTCTGGCCGTACTTCTACGCCGGCACCATGGGTCTCGTGCAGCGCGACGGCATCAACCGTCTGCGTCATGTCATGCGCTATTCGGGCTGGCACACCACGATCTGCGTGACCCTTTCGGACATCGGCTGGCGCGCGGGCTACGGCCGGCGCTGGGGCGTGATCGGCGAGGAGATGGCGCACTCGGACCTGATCGTGATCTGGGGCACCAACCCGGTGAACACGCAGGTCAACGTCATGACCCACGTGGCGCGAGCGAAAAAGGCGCGCGGCGCGAAGCTGGTCGTCGTGGACCCCTATCGCACCGGCACGGCGGAACAGGCGGACGTGCATCTGGCGTCACGCCCCGGTACCGATGGCGCCCTTGCCTGCGCCGTGATGCACGTGCTGTTCCGCGACGGCCATGCCGATCGCGCCTACCTGGAGCAGTACGCCGACGACTGGCGCGAGCTCGAGTCGCACCTGCGGACGCGGACGCCGGAATGGGCGGCGCGCATCACCGGGCTGCCGGTCAAGGAGATCGAGGACTTCGCCCGCCTCTACGGCTCGACCAGGCGCTCGTACCTGCGGCTCGGCTTCGGCTTCACCCGCACGCGCAACGGCGCCGCCAACATGCACGCGGCGTCCTGCCTGCCCGTGGTGACCGGCGCCTGGCAGTACGAAGGCGGCGGCGCCCTCTACAACCAGGGCGACCTGTACCACTGGGACAAGACCAACATCGAAGGCCTCGACGTGCTCGACCCGGCGATTCGTCTGCTCGATCAGTCGCGCATCGGGCCGATCCTGGTCGGCGATCGCCAGGACATCGGCGCCGGGCCGCCGGTCACCGCGCTCTTGATCCAGAACACCAATCCGATGTGCGTCGCGCCGGAGCTCGACAAGGTGCACGAGGGCTTCGCCCGCGACGACCTGTTCGTGTGCGTGCACGAGCAGTTCATGACCGACACGGCCAGGATGGCGGATGTCGTGCTGCCGGCCACGCAGTTCCTCGAGCACGACGACATCTACCAGGCCTCCGGGCACACGCGCATCCAGATCGCACGCAAGCTGTTCGAGCCTTACGCCGAGTGCCGGACCAACCACTACGTTATCTGCGAGCTCGCGCGGCGTCTCGGCGCGAGCCATCCGGGCTTCGCGATGACCGAGTGGCAGCTGATCGACGATCTGCTCGCGCGCTCCGGCTGGCCCGACGCCGAGACGATCTGGCGGGCGGGCGGCTACGACGCCATGCCGGACTACGCGATGTCCCATCACCTGAACGGCTATCCCACGCCGACGGGGCGGTTCCAGTTCAAGCCGGACTGGGCGAAGTTCGGCCCCGACCACGCGCGCATGCCGAAGCTGCCGGATCACTTCGCGATCATCGACGAGGCGGACGACGAGCGCCCGTTCCGCATGGTGGCCGCGCCCGCGCGCAATTACCTGAACACCAGCTTCACCGAGACGCCGACCTCGATTCGCAAGGAAGGGCGGCCGACCGTGCTGATCACCCCCGAGGATGCGAAGCGGCTGGGCATTCGTGCCGGTGACCCGGTGCGCCTGGGCAACGCGCGCGGCTCGGTGCGCCTCCATGCCGAGATTCGCGAGGGGCAGCAGCCGGGTGTGCTCGTGGTCGAGAGCATCTGGCCGAATGCCGCCTTCGAGGAAGGCATCGGGATCAACGCCCTCATCAGCGCCGAGGCCGCGCCGCCCAACGGCGGCGCGGTGTTCCACGACACGGCGGTGTGGCTGCGCAAGGAACCGGTGGCGAGGAAGGTACCTGCCGCGGCGGCCGAGCTCGTGCCGGCATGATCGATCTGTACAGCGACACACATACCACGCCGACGCCAGGCATGCGCCGGGCGATGGCCGAGGCCGAGGTCGGCGACGAGCAGATGTTCCTCGACCCGACCGTAAACCGCTTGTGCGAGCGGGTCGCGGCGCTGCTCGGCAAGGAGGCCGCGGTCTACCTGCCGTCCGGCACGATGTGCAACCAGATCGCGGTGCGGGTGCAATGCCGCCAGGGCGACGAGGTGATCCTCGACGCGAGCGCGCATCCGTTCCACGCCGAATCGGGCGGCCCGGCGGCCCTGGCGGGGGTCATGATGCGGTCGATCCAGGGCGAGCGCGGCATGTTCACGGCCGAGCAGGTGCAGGCCGCGGTCCGGCCCGCGAGTTTTCGCCATGCCCCGCGCTCGCGTCTTCTGGAGGTCGAGAACACGAGCAATCTCGGCGGCGGCGCAATATGGCCGCTGGCGGCGATTCACGAGGTCACCGCGGTCGCCCGAGAGCACGGCCTAGCCTGCCACATGGATGGCGCGCGCCTCATGAACGCCGTGGTAGCGAGCGGCACGCCGGCCGCCGACTACGCGGCGCCGTTCGATTCGGTCTGGATCGACTTCTCGAAGGGCCTCGGCGCGCCGGTCGGCGCCGTGCTCGCCGGCTCGCGCGAGTTCATGCACGAGGCGTGGCGGATCAAGCAGCAGATCGGCGGCGCCATGCGCCAGGCCGGGATCATCGCCGCCGCGTGCCTCTACGCTCTGGACCATCACGTCGAGCGCTTGGCCGAGGACCACGCCAACGCGCGCTATCTGGCCGAGGGGCTGGCCGAGATATCCGGCATCGAGCTCGATCCGGCGACGGTCGAGACCAACATCGTGTGGTTCGACGTGCGGGCGCGGATGAGCGCGGTCGAGCTCGGCGCGGCGCTCAAGGAGCGGGGCGTCCTGATCGGCGCCTTCAGCCCGATCCGCATGCGCGCCGTCACCCACCTCGACGTCGATCGCGCCGGTATCGACGCCGCGCTCGAGATGCTAAGGCGGGTCCTGCGCTGAGATCACTTGGCGAATGCCGACGGTTCTCGGTGGAAGAGCCGGCGGTTCTGGCCCGGAGAACGAGACCCTCGCAGCGAGGCGATCGCGGCGGATGCGGGCAGCACGACCGGGTCATGCTGCCACCGCGGACGGGCGCTGCACGGCTAATTCTGGTAGCGATTGGCGGAGGGATCACCCGTGCGCTTGTTGATGACGTTGCTGGGCGTCTGCCTCGGTGTGGCTGCGCACGCCGCCGAACCACAGACGTTGGCCGACGGCTCCTGGGTGTGCGCCACGCCGGAAGCGCATGACGAGGCGATCGCGTCAGAGCGCAAGGGACAAGATCCGCAGGCGCTCGAGGTCGAGCTGCGCGATCGGTGCATCCGCATGACAACGGAGCGTCTCGCGGACGTCATGGCTCCCTTCGTTGCCGTGACCGATCGGAGCGGCGACAAGGCGCGGGTGTCATTCGTCCTCGAGGACTATGAGCGCGGCGCGACAGGAGCCGAAGCAGGCATTCCCCAGCCGCGCGGCGGAATCACCAGGACGATCAAATACGTCGGGTGGACGGCCGCTGCCAATCTACGCGCGCGGTGAAGCGCGACTGCGCCGATGCGCAGACGGGACCTCACACGGTCCGCGCACCTTGTCCCTCTTGGTCGGCGCGTTCCGTGCCCGACCCCGCATGCGCGTGGTCACCCGCTCGACGTCGACCGCACCGGCACTGGCGTCGCCCAACGCCCACTTGCCTGTATTGCTCGAGTGATGGCTCCGGCTGATCGAGCTCGACCAACGAGTCTACGCACCTCAATTGTCGACAGCAGGCGCTGGCAGGATTACCGGCCCCGCCCCACGGACATCGTCGTCATTGCGACCTATCCGAAGCGCGGCGCCACCTGGATGCAGCGGATCGTTATCCTGCTGGTTCAAGACCCCGGAGCCGAGGCCGATCATGGAAATTTCACCATGGATCGGCCGGCGCTTTCCGGGCTCGATCGAGTTACTCCCTGGCCCGGATCGAAGCCCAGGACCACCGCCCGCTTCGTCAAGGCGCATCTGCCCTTTGATGGCCTCACGTGGCGCGCGACACTCGCGACGCATGCAACTCCTTCCATAATCACTTCCTGGGCTTCACGCCCGAGGCTCTTGCCGATCAGACGGCGCAGCTGCGCCTCGTCCATCGCCGCCGGGGACGCGGGCTCAATCGCCTGGACGCTGCCGCCAGGCACGCCCGGCAGCCATTGCGCGTCGGCCACGGAACCGCTGATGAGCAGCACGACGAGGGCGATCGGGCCCGCTCGAACATGGAAGCGTCGGCTGAGCTGACTCATCGGAGGACACCCAAAGAACCGGCAGCTACGGGAGGCAGGTCGCAACCCGCCGGCTCACTCGGGTCATGGTGCGGGTCAGCCCGATCCGCAGGAATGTCGCCGCGCACTTTGCGCGGACGGTGGTCTGGTGTCGACCTCGATGACAATGGGGCCGAAATGCGCCGCAGGGACGGTGCCCGCGCGCCTGTTCGCCGAAACGCGTCGGCAGCGACTGCCGTGGCGCTCGGACGGCTTGCGTCAGCCCTTCCCCGCCCGCGGGCGCGCGGCGCGGGCGCCGTCGAATCCTTCCGGCCCGCCGTGCGTCTGCAATTTTTGCTCCCAGCGCCACGCCGTGCGCACAATGTACGCGAGGTGGTCGTGCCGGGGGCGCCAGCCCAGCACCTCTCCGATCCTGCGAGTATTCGCGACCAGCGCTGCCGGATCGCCGGGCCGGCGCGGCCCCTCCTCGACCCGGAAATCCACCCCGCTCTCCCTGCGCACCGCCTGGATCACCTCGCGCACGCTATGGCCGTGGCCATAGCCGCAGTTGAGCACGGTGGCGCCGCCGCCGCGCTCCAGGTAGTCGAGCGCGTGGAGATGGGCCTGGGCGAGGTCGTCGACGTGGATGTAGTCGCGCACGCAGGTGCCATCCGGCGTGGGATAGTCCGTGCCGTAGATCAACATGTGCGTGCGCTGCCCGAGCGCGGTCGCGCACGCGACCTTGATCAGATGATTGCTGCCCGGCGTCGCTTGCCCGATTCGTGCCTCGGGCTCGGCGCCGGCGACGTTGAAATAGCGCAGAATGACGTAGCGCATCCCCGCGTTTCGGGCGACGTCCTGGAGCATGCGCTCGGCCATCATCTTCGACGCGCCGTAAGGATTGATCGGCGCGAGTCCCGAGGACTCGTCGATGCAGGCCGTGTGCGGTTCGCCATAGACCGCCGCGGTCGACGAAAACACCACGCTGGCCACACCGTGCCGTGCGGCCAGCTCGAACAGGCCGAGCGCGTTGACGGTATTGTTGCGGTAGTACCTAGCCGGCTCGCGCACCGATTCCTCGACCGAGATGTGCGCGGCGAAATGGAGCACGGCGGCGAATCGGCGTTGCTCGATCAGGGCGGCGAGGCGGGAGTGCTCGGCCAAGTCGCCGACCACCAGTTCGGCATCGGGCACCGCCCAAGCATGGCCGGTGGACAGGTCGTCGTAGGCCACCACTGGATACCCGGCGGCGTGCAACAGACGTACCACGTGGCTGCCGATGTAGCCGGCGCCACCGGTGACGAGAACCGGGCGGCGTGAGGTCACGGCGACGCTTCGGCCAGGCGCGACGCGGCGTTCACGGGGTATCGCCCAGCCACTCGCCATACGCCTTGCCGCCCGTCCCGAGGAAGCGGAACATTCCCTCCTCGAGCACAAGGCAGGTCAGGCGGCCGGTCCAGCAGGCGCCGGTGTCGATGCCGATCCGATTGGCCCGCACGACCGGTTCGGCTTCCACCGTATGCCCGTGCACCACGACGCGCCCCAGATCGTGCCTGCAGCTCAGGAAGGGTTCGCGGATCCAAAGCAGATCATCCGCGATCTGCTGATCCAGCTGGCACGCGGGGTTGACGCCCGCGTGCACGAACAGATAGTCGCCGCTCTCGAAGCTCAGCTCCAGGCTTTGCAGAAACTCGACATGGCGGCGCGGGATCCGCTCGCGCAAACTGCTCTGGACCTTGGCGTAGGAGCGCAGGTCGTCCTGGGGACCGTCGAGGCGCACGCCGTAGCTGAGGATCGTGGCGTCGCCGCCGTAGCGTAGCCAGGTCGGCCCGATCGCGGGGTCGACGAGAAAGCTCAGCAGCCAGGCATCGTGGTTGCCGAGCAGGTGCACCGTGTGGCACTCCGGCAGGCGATTTCGGATCAGGAGATCGATCACCTGTCGACTGTCCAGCCCGCGGTCGACGTAATCGCCGAGATAGACCACGACCTTGTTGGTGCCGGGGGTCAGCGAGGCAGCATCCTGGGCGATGAGGCGATGCATCTCCCGCAACAGGTCGACTCGCCCGTGAATGTCGCCGACCGCGTAGACGCAGACGCCGGGCGGCACCCGCGCCGGCTGGCCTCCGACCACGGGAGCGGCGGCAAGTTCGTCCGGCTTCCGGCGGAACAGGCTGCGCAGCAAGAGACTACCCGATCAGGGCAAGGCGGCTGGTCGCACTCGGGGCCTCGACCATGGGATGAATTTCTCGCCCGAGATTACGCCGAGGGTTGCCAAGATGTCCAGACCGAGCTAGTCCTGAGCATCTCGGCGCAGTTGTTTGGAAAGGTTCGGTTTTCCGACATGCTCCTCGTCCACGACCGATGCCGGCGTGAAGCAGGTTGCGGGCGCGCGCGGCACGCTGCTAACGTCGCCCCTTCGATCGGCTTTGGCAAGGCCGAGGCGGCGCCCGGCAAACCCCACGGCCCTGAGGCCCCGATCCACGCCGCAGCGCCCGTGCTCCACAGCCTGGCCTTGGCGAATTCGCTCAGTCTGATCGCGTCGCATCAATGACGCGCAAGGCTGCCGTTCCAATAACCACGCTTAGGAGACGCCCAGTGAATACTTGTCACATGCCTCGCCTGCTCGCCGTGGTGACCGGTGCGGTCGCCTCCTTGGTGGCGTACGGGGCGGACGGCCAGGAGCCCGATCCGAACGTGCCGGTAACCGCGCGCGCGCGCCCTGATTACGATCCGCTGGGCATTCGGGCCGGCGGCTTTCTGATCTTCCCGAGCCTCTCGACCGCTGGGTCGTACAACGACAACATTCTCGCGACCAACAATGACGAAGAGGACGACTTCATCTTTACAGTCAGCCCCCAGATTGCCGTCCGCTCCAACTTCCCGCGCCACAGCCTCGGCTTCTCCGTGCAGAGCGACATCGGACGATACGTGGATCACACGGATGAAGACTTTTGGGATTTCGGCGCCACGCTTGGGGGTCGCCTGGACATCACGCGCAACAATCGCCTGACCGCAGCGGTCAACGCCGGGCGCGAGCACGAGGCGCGCGACGACCCAGACGACCCCGGCGCCGACGTGAGCCGCGAGCCGGTCAAGTACTGGGTCTATGCCGGCTCGCTCGGCTTCGAGCAGGACTTCAACCGTTTCAATTTCGGCCTGTTGGGCAATTTCGAGCGGAACGACTACGAGGAGGAAGACGCTGACGAGGACTTGCGCGATACCAATCTCTTCGGCGGAAGGCTGCGCACCGGTTACTTCATCTCGCCGCGGATCAATGCCTTCCTGCAAGGCGGCGTCCAGCGAGAGCAGCGCGACGCCAGCAACGCGAGTCAACGGGACAACACCGTCTACACCGCCGGCGTCGGCACGGCGATCGACTTTACCGGGTTGCTGTTCGGCGAAGCCAACGTCGGCTGGGCGGTGCAGGAGTTCGACGATTCGACCTTCGAAGGCGACAACGGCCTCGCCTATGGCGTGAACCTGACCTGGAATCCCACCCAACTGACCAGCGTCAGGCTCGACGGCTCCGGCGGCTACGAGCCAAGTGACGTCGGCTCTTCGAACCTGAGCAGTCAGATCGGACTCAGGGTCGACCATGAGCTGCTGCGGAATGTCCTGATCGGCGGCGAGGTCTCCTACACGCGCGACGACTTCCAGGACAGCAGCGGCCGCGTCGACAACCGCTACGACGTGGGCCCGGACATCACCTACCTCATCAACCGTCACCTGTCGGTCGGAGCTGGCTACGTCTTCACGAAGCAGGACTCGGACGACAATGAAGAGGAGTTCACGCGCAACGTGATCACCTTGCGGATCACAGCGCAGCTTTAGCGGGCGGCCCCTGGAAAGGAACAGCGCCTTGACGCATAATTGAGCGGTCGTGATGCCAGGCTCGCCAATTGAAGGTCGACCGACGCTGGCAGCCGGGCGATGTCGTTCAGTGGAGTTACGGGGAGAACCATAATGGCCGGGCATCGACGGACCGCGATGCTGGTGGGGCTCGTCCTGGCTGTGGGACTGATCGGCGGATGTTCGTCCTCGCGGTTGCCCTCGCCGGAAGCCGCCGCGGCGGCCAGCGCCGCTGCCCAGGGCGAGGCGATTTCCGACATTTCTTCTTACAAGCTCGGCCCCGGGGATGCCCTGCGGGTGACGGTGTTCCGGCACGAGGACCTGTCCGGTCAGTTTACCCTCGACGGCGAGGGCTATTTCGCCATGCCGCTCGTGGGCGAGATTCTGGCTGGCGGGCGGACCTCAAGAGAGCTGGAGGACGAGGTGGAGGTTGCGCTCAAGTCGGGGGGCTACCTGGTCGATCCCCAGGTCAGCATCGAGGTTCTCAACTACCGGCCGTTCTACATCATCGGCGAAGTGAATAACCCCGGCAGCTTCTCGTACGTGAACGGCATGACCGTGATCAACGCCGTCGCGCTCGCCGGCGGCTTCACCTACCGCGCCGATCAGGACGACATCGTGATCAGCCGGGGCGGATCGAGCGGACCCGAGATCGAGGCCGCCCTCGACACCAAGGTTCTGCCCGGAGACATCATCGAGGTCCAGGAGCGGTTCTTCTGAGGCGATGCGGGCGTGACCGGGGCGTGAGCCCGGACGGGCGCGGCCCCGCCTGAGTCGTATGCCCGAGCCCGGACAGGCGGCGCCATGGCTCGCCGGGCGCCTGCGGATGCTCGCGGGAGTCCGGGCCGTCCGCCCGAGATCGTACGGCGGCGGCAGCCGAGCGCCTGGATCGGCATCGAGCAAAGCTGCGCTCGCCGTCTTCTTCGAGCGGCGC
The DNA here is from genome assembly GCA_046732855.1 of Pseudomonadota bacterium. Classification (GTDB taxonomy): domain Bacteria; phylum Pseudomonadota; class Alphaproteobacteria; order Geminicoccales; family Geminicoccaceae; genus JBKPNX01. The sequence goes on along the minus strand of JBKPNX010000110.1, from coordinate 29,153 downwards.
ATGCTGGTCATGCTCGCCCTCGGATTCGCGGCGGGACTGCCCAACCTGCTGATCTTCGATACGCTCTCGGCCTGGTTGCGGCAGGTGAACGTGCCGCTGCGCACGATCGGCTTCTTCAGCCTTGCGACCCTCGCCTACTCGCTCAAGTTCCTGTGGACGCCGTTGGTCGATCGCACGGCGATCCCTCTGCTCACACCGCTCCTCGGCGATCGTCGCGCCTGGATGCTGACGGCGCAGGCGGTCATCATTTTGGGCTTGTGGCTGGTCTCTGGCGCCGATCCGGCGGCCCACCTGTGGCTGGTCGCCGCCTTCGCGGTCCTGGTGGCGTTCGCGTCGGCGACCCAGGACGTCGTGATCGATGCCTGGCGCATCGAGGCGGCGGGCGAAGAGCGTCAGGGCGCCATGGCGGCGATGTACCAATGGGGCTACCGCATCGCCATTCTCACCGCGGGCATCGCGCCCCTGGTGCTGGCGCAGCGGATCGACTGGAGTTTCGCCTACGCGACTATGGCGGCGCTGATGGCGATCGGGATCGCGGCGGTGCTCGCCGCCCCACGGGAGCAGGCGCGCCCGGTCATGCCTCCGTTGCTCCCGCCCGAACTACCTGCGCGACCCGCCGCGGAAGCCCTCGAATCAATCGCGCGGCTCTCGTTGCTGTTGGTCGGCGCTTACGCCTTCGGCGTCGGCTTCACCGGGCAGTTCGCGATGATCGAATGGCCGGCCGCCGCGCTCGGCGCGACCCCGGAGGCGCTCACCGACCTGCGCGCGCTCTGGGCGCGGCAGCCGCTCGGCGTGTTCGTCCAGATCGGGCTCGCCTGTCTGGGGCTGCTGTTGATCGTCGGCGCGGCGTTGCCCGTTCCCGGCGTCAGGACTCGCCCAAGCACGTACTTCGTCCGCTCCTACGGCGACCCCTTGCGCGATTTCTTCACCCGGTTTTCCGGGATAGCGGGGCTCATTCTGGCGATGATCTGCTGCTATCGCCTCAGCGATTTCGTCCTCAACATCATGAACCCGTTCTATCTCGATCTCGGCTTCGATCTTGCGACCATCGCCGAGGTGCGCAAGGGCGTCGGCGTCGCCATGCTGATGTTGGGCGTGGGCATGGGTGGCTGGTCCATCGCGCGCTTCGGGTTGATGCGGTCCCTGATCATCGGCGCGCTCGCGGGGCCGGTCTCGAATCTGATGTTCGCCTGGCTCGCCATGCAGGGGCCGGATCTGCGCGCGTTCGCGCTCGCGGTCATGGTCGACAACGTGTCCGCCGGCTACGCCGGGACGGTTTTGATCGCCTACATGTCGAGCCTCACCAGCGTGGGATTCACCGCGACCCAGTACGCCCTCTTCTCCTCACTGTATTCGCTGCCCGGCAAGCTGATCGCGGCGCAGTCGGGGGTGATCGTCGAGGCGAGCGCGCGGATGGCCGCGCCGGGCGGCCCGCTAGCGGGATTGGCTTACCTGTTCGCCGATCTGCCCCCCGCTTCGTTCGCCAGCGCGGCCGACCTCGGCCTGCCCGCCGCGGCGCTAGGCGCGGGGTATGCGGTGTTCTTTGCCTATTCCTGCCTGATCGGGCTCGCCGCTCTGGTCATGGCAGTGATCGTCGCGGGCAAGCAGGAGAGACTCGCTGCGTCCAGGGAGCGGCCGGCGGACGCTCTCTAGGCCGGGATGCTGAAGAGCGTGTCGTCGCTCCCCAGTGGCTGTCCGGCCAGAATGCCCGACGGGCCGGTCGCCGCAGGCGATGCGTGGTGGCCAAGTGCGCGGGCGTCTAGATTGTGGTCGCTGCAAGAGGTGGCGTGATGCGGATTGGCGTACCGAAGGAGATCAAGACGCACGAGTACCGGGTCGGCCTGACCCCGGCGTCGGTGCGCGAGCTGGCCGAGCACGGTCATGAGGTCTTGGTTGAAACCGACGCCGGCGACGCGATCGGGCTCGTCGATGCCATGTACGAAAGCGCTGGGGCGCGCATCGCGACCGATGCCGACGAGGTGTTCGCCGCCGCCGAGCTGATCGTCAAGGTGAAGGAGCCGCAGCCAGAGGAGCGGACGCGTCTGCGCCCAGGGCAGGTCCTGTTCACCTACCTGCATCTCGCTCCGGACCCCGAGCAGGTCGCGGATCTGATCGCTTCGGGCTGCGTCGCGATCGCCTACGAGACGGTGACCGACGCGCGTGGCGGCCTGCCGCTGCTGGCGCCGATGAGCGCCGTCGCCGGCCGGATGTCGATCCAGGCCGGCGCCCACTCGCTCGAGCTGGCGCAGGGCGGCTCGGGCGTGCTGTTGCCCGGGGTGCCCGGGGTGGCGCCCGGCAAGGTCCTGATCATCGGCGGCGGTGTGGTCGGCACCAATGCGGCGATGGTCGCGCTCGGCATCGGCGCACGCGTGGTGCTGCTCGAGCGCTCGGTGCGTCGCATCAACGAGCTGGACAGCGAGTTCGGGTTGCGGCTGGTCACCCGCTACTCCACCCCAGTGATCCTGGACGAAGAGCTGCGCGAGGCCGATCTCGTGATCGGCGCGACCCTGATCCCGGGCGCCGCCGCGCCCAAGCTGATCAAGCGCGCACACCTGGCCGCGATGAAGCGGGGCTCGGTCATCGTCGACGTGGCGATCGATCAGGGCGGCTGCGCCGAGACCTCGCGCCCGACCACCCATGCCGCTCCGACCTACGTGGAAGGCGGCGTAGTCCACTATTGCGTGGCCAACATGCCGGGCGCGGTCGCCAATACCTCGACCTTCGCGCTGAACAACGTCACCCTGCCGTACGTGTGCGCGATCGCCGACAAGGGCTATCGGCAGGCCTGTGTCGACGACCCGCACCTGATGGCCGGACTGAACGTGCACCGCGGGCGCATCACCCACCCCGCCGTCGCGCGCGATCTCGGTCTGCCGTTCACGCCGCCGGAAGAGGTTCTCGAGGTCGCCTGAGGTTCAGGTGGAGGGGGCTTTAACGGGCCGCCTCCTGAGCCGCCGTTGCCACCCAGCTTGCGAAGTTGGAAGCTCCGATGTGCGCGACATACTCATAGACGCGGCCGTAGCGCGATAAAGGAAGGACCGTCGTGCCTCCGGGCTGTTCCCATCCTGCCGGTAGCCCGACCGCCTGCGTGTAATCGGCATAGGCAAGCCATTGGCCTCTGTCGTCACGATCCGCCAGAAGAATTCGTCCATCAGACACTCGATAGACACCCATATAGTCCAGCGGGTTCGGACCCTCCGAACGATCCTTGAGCTTGTGTATATTTACCGTGAGCAATCCATTTCCCTTGACCATGCTCCGCGCGATTTCCTAGCGCACCCATCGTCGCCGATAGGTATGGATGCCGGCGAGCACACAGGTGACCGAGGTGTTCATGATACCCTCCCGGATGAGCGCCTTGAGCCACTCGTCACCTGCCGCCTTGCTTCTCTCCCAGATGCTACCATCATAAAACCCTTCGGCTTCACGTTCGCTTTCGTGGCGATAGCGCCAGGATTGACGGACCTGGTTCACCCGCCAGATGTCCTGCTGGTGGTAAAAGGAGAAGAACACGCGGCCCTTGCGCGGGATTTCCGTAAGAAGTGTAACACGCGGGAGCATTGCTAACCTTAAGCAAAGAGGAGGGGGCGCGAAAAAGGGACGATCAGCGACCTTGTTTGCGTTAGCCGAGTTGCCGGCGTAAGGACCTAAGGTCGCCACGCCGACGTCACAGGGCAGTCACGATCTCGCAGCGCTAGAGCCGGGACAAGGGACAACTTGACGTAGCTCAGCCGAGCCTCATGTTTGCGTTCAGGTTGTCCCTACGCCGGAACACCGGAAGGGTCAAATTGGATCCTGATGCCCTGGCCGGACCCTCTCCCGACTGTCCATGATGCCGTCGAGAGCACCTTAGAGTGGAATACACTCTGAGTAATGTCGCAGACCCGTGGTTGCGCGCGATGGCTCGCGCGTCGACCACCCCGCGAGGTCAGACCGCCGGCACCCTCGCCTGGCGGTGGGCGCGCGCGGCGAGCGCGAGCATGACCAGCGACCAGCCTGTGAACAGCAGCTGGATGCCGACCAAGAGGCCGATCACCCACAGGCCCGAGGCGGGCCATTGCGCCCAGATCATCGCGCCCAGGATCAACGACAGAATGCCGCTCGCGAGCAGCCAGCCCCAGCCGCGGTGATCGCGCACGCGCAGCGCCATGACGATCTTGAAGATGCCCTCGACGACCAGGAACACCGCGAGGAGCAGCGTGAGCGCGGCCGCACCGAGTAGCGGATTGACCAGCAGCAACACGCCGACAACCACGTACAGAATGGCGCTCAGGAGCTCGAACAGAAAACCGCGCCAGCTCTGGGCCATGAAGGCATGAATGGCTTCGGCGATGCCGCCGATCACCAAGAGCCAGCCGAGCACCACCTGGAACGCGATGGTCGCCATCACCGGCGTGCCGATCGCGAATACGCCCAAGATGATCATGAGGATGCCGAGCGCCAGAAGCCATCCCCAGTTTTTGCTCAGCGCTTCCATCGCCTGATTCTCCTCCCTTGAGACCCGACACTTCGAGCATGATACTTAGACGATCTTGACTACGGTCGCAACGTTAAACCATTGGCAGGAATGGCATGGAAGCGGTTTCTGTCTCTCGACTTGGCCAATTCTGGACGCAAGTTGCACGCAGCCGCGCTGAGGCGCTGCGCGGGCTTACCACGCCTTGACCCGACCCTCGCGCGCTGGCTAAGGTCGCCGCCATCACAGCCGGGGGAAGTCGGGTGCGCCTTCGATGGCTTCATGGCGTCGCACTGGCTCTGCTGGCCGGGGCGACCCTGGCCGCCGGACAGCCCGCGCCCGCCCAGGACCAGAAGTTCATCACGATCGGCACCGGGGGCATCACCGGGGTCTACTACCCGACCGGCGGCGCGATCTGCCGCCTGGTCAGCAGGGAGCGGGAGCGGCACGGCATCCGCTGCTCGGTCGAGAGCACCGGCGGGTCGGTGTACAATGTCGAAACCATGCGTGCCGGCGAACTCGACATGGCGATCGTGCAGAGCGACCTGCAGTACAAGGCGTTCAAGGGCGAGGGCGAGGATTTTCACGACCAAGGCGCGTTCGATGGCCTGCGCGCGCTGTTCTCGGTGCACGCCGAGCCGTTCACCGTGGTTGCGCGCGCCGACTCCGGGATCGCGGCCTTCGACGACCTCAAGGGGAAGCGGGTGAACGTCGGCAACCCCGGCTCGGGCCAGCGCTCGACCATGGAGGTGCTGATGGCTGCCAAGGGCTGGACCATGAAGGACTTCGCCCTCGTTTCCGAGCTGAAGTCGGCCGAGCAGGCGCAGGCGCTGTGCGACGGCAAGATCGACGCCATGGTGTTCACGGTCGGCCACCCGTCCGGCTCGATCCAGGAGGCGACCACCTCGTGCGCCGCCAAGCTGGTGCCGGTCACTGGCCCGGAAGTCGATCAGCTGGTCGCGCAGCACCCTTATTACGCCACGGCGACGATTCCGGGCGGCATGTATCCCGGCAATGATCAGGCCGTCGAGACGTTCGGGGTCCGGGCGACGCTGGTGACCCGGGCGGACGTGCCCGAGGACGTGGTGTACGAGGTGACCAAAGCGGTGTTCGAGCACCTGGACGAGTTCAAGAAGCTCCACCCCGCGTTTGCCGCGCTGCAGAAGCAGGAGATGGTCGCCCAGGCGCTCTCGGCGCCCCTGCATCCCGGCGCCGCCAAGTATTACAAGGAAGTCGGCCTGATGTGAGCGAGCGAGCGCCGCGCTTGGCCCGGGGTCCCGGCGAGGAGCCGATTTACGTCCCCTCACCCGTCGGACCAGGGCGGCGATGCGCTGAACGGGGCGCCAGCCGGATCGCAGCTGGCTGCGGCCATCAGCCTGGTGGGCTGCTGGCGGGTCATGCTTCGAACAGCCGGATCCGGCAGGCTCTGCCGGGCCGCCAGGCGCACCCGGCAAAGCTGATTCCGGCTGCCAGCCCGGGGCGGGCCGCCTCCTCCGTAAGCCGGACCCCGGTCTCGAATCAGTGCGCGATCAGCACCGGCACGGTCATCTCACGCAGGATGGTGCGGGTAACCCCGCCGAGCACGAGCTCGCGCAGGCGCGAATGACCGTACGCGCCCATTACGAGCAGGTCGCTGCCGCGGTCCGCGACGTGCGACAGGATCGCGTTGGCGACGTCGAGGTCGCGCGTGTCGATACGCTGCACCTCGACCTTGACGCCGTGGCGGGCGAGATGCAGCGCGACGTCAGCCCCCGGCTCCTCGCCGTGGCCGAACGGGGCTTCGCCGGGGTTGACGGTGACCACGTCGACCGCCTGCGCCCGCGCCAGGATCGGCAGTGCGTCATTGACCGCCCGCGCCGCCTCGCGGCCGGCGTTCCAGGCGACCGTCACGCGCTGACCGAGCGTCGCGGCGGGCCCGATGTAGGGGATCACCAGGCTCGGCCGCCCCGAGCCGAGCGTCACCTCCTCGGGCAGGTCGGCCGGCCCGAAGGCATGGTCGGGATCGGCCTGGCCGACGATCGCCAGGTCGGCGTAGCGGGCGTGGGTGGCGAGCGCGTCGGTGACTTCGGTGTAGAGCACCCGGTCGACCCGGGTCTCGAACGAGATCTGGCTGCGCCCGGCAATGCTGGCGAACCGGGCGAGCGCGGTCTCAGCGCGCTCACGCCCCTGCTGCAGCAGCCCGTCGAGGAACTCCGGAGGCACGTGACCGGTAGCGAACACCGCGGGCGACGGATCGGCGGTGAGGTAGACTGCGGTAAGATGGGCCTCGTGGGCGGCCGCGAGGTCGACCGCCGCCTGCACGCGTGCCGCGCAGCCCTGGGTGTCGTCGAGGTGGACCAGCAGGTCTTTGTAAGCCATGGCTACCCTCCTTCCAGTCTGCGACCCGGCGCCCGTCCCCCCGTTTCGAGAACAGCGCGCGGGTGGCGCGAACACCGTTCGGCCGGCGCAGCCGCCGCGGCCCGCCAAGGCCGACATCGCCGAGCCGCCGCCCGCGCCGTGCGCTGGGTGCTGGAGCGATAAGTTAGTCGCCGGCGTCGTGTGGTCGAACGTCACGCTGAGAGAGGCCGCGTCTCGCCACACACGTCATCGGCCGCGCGACGCTTTGAAATCTGCCGGATACGCCATGATCTCGGTCGTGCCGGTGCGTACTGCGGCAGGCATCACGCGTCGGACCGCCAGGTGACGCAATGCTGCGGTGGGACGGAGCTGGCGAGGCGTCGCGTCCCTCACGCGCGCAATGCCTCGAGTTCATCCCAGTCCAACTGCACGCCGTGACCGGGGCGCTCGGGTGCCGTCGCCTTGCCGTCCCGGATCGCGAGCGGCTCGGCCATGAACCGCTCCAGGCCGAAGCCGTGCACCTCGAGATAGGACGCGTTCGGCACGGCCGCGAGCAGGTGTACATGCAGGTCGTGCACGCCGTGCGAGGTCACCGGCAGGTTCGCCGCCTCCGCGAGGCGGGCGACCTTGAGCCAGACCGACACGCCGCCGCAGTTGGACAGATCCGGCTCGGGGAAGGTCACGCCGGCGGCGGCGATCAGCGCCTGAAACTCGTAGAGGCTGTGCAGGTTCTCGCCGGCCGCGACCGGGAGGCCGCCCTCGCGCACGATCCGGGCGTGGCCCGGCACGTCGTCGGGGATGGTCGGCTCCTCGAGCCAGTACACGTCCTGCTCGGCGAACGCGCGCGCCGCGCGGATCGCCTGATGGGCGCTCCAGCGCATGTTGGCATCGACCATCAGCGGCAGGTCCGGCCCGAGCAGCTCGCGCATTGCCGCCACCCGCGTCACATCCTCGGCGAGCCGGTCGCGGCCGACCTTCATCTTGATCGCGCGGAAGCCCCTGGCGAGGTTGTCCTCGGTCTGGCGCAGCAGCTTATCGAGCGGGAACTGCAAATCGATGCCGCCGGCATAGGCGACGACGTGCGGGTCGTGGCCGCCGAGCAGGCGCCAGAGCGGCAGGCCGCGGCGCCTGGCCATGAGGTCCCAGAGCGCCGTGTCGAGCGCCGAGATCGCGTGCACCGCGAGGCCGCCGCGGCCGACGTAGTGCACCCGCCACCACAGCTCTTGCCAGAGCGCCTCGATTTGGGTCTCGTCGGCGCCCATGAGCGCCGGGCCGAGATCGCGCGCGATCAGGTTGTGGATCGCGCCGCCGCCGGCCCCGACTGTGTAGGTATAGCCGAGCCCCTCGGCGCCGTCGGCGTCGCGCACGCGCGCCGTGATCAGCTCGAACGCCTCCATGGTGCCGTGCGTGGAGTCCGACAGTGCAACCGGCAACGGAATCCGATAGTGATCCGCCTGCACCGCCGCGATGCTCATGGCCTGCCTCCCGCGTGTTCGCCCTCGAAGCGCACCATCGCACAGCCGCGGCGACCGCGCATCGCCGTTGCACTCGTCAGCGTCCTTTTTTTGGCGGCGTGCCGAGTGCTCTGCGGGCCTCAGCCCCAGCTCCGCCGACGAAGCTCACTTGGCGCCACGACCACGTCGGCCGGTGGATGAGCCCCGTCATCGGATTCCTCAGCTTTTTGACATGCGTTACGGCATGCGAGCACGCTTGGCACATGTCCAAGATGATCCAGATCCGCAACGTGCCCATCGACATTCACCGCGCCCTCAAGGTGCGCGCGGCAAAGGCGTGACGCTTTCGGCGGACCTGCTGCGGGAGGTCGCCCAGCTGGCCGAGCGGCCGACGCTCGAGGAGCTCATGGAGCGGGTGCGGCGCGGTAAACCATTGAAGCCGTTCACCGAAGACAGCGTCCGGATCATCCGGGAGCTGCGCGGCCGCTGACGTGATCGTTGGTCGATGCCGCCGTGGTCGTGGATTTCTTGATCGACGCCTCTGCGCACGGCGAAGTGGTGCGTGATCGGCTGGCGCGCGAGCGTTGGCCGTGGGCGGCGCCGGAGCTCATGGCTGCCGAAGGCGCGCACGTCGTTCGTCGGCATGTGCTGCGCGGCGAGCTGGCATCGGTGGCGGCCGAGGCGGCGCTCGCCGATCTCGTGACGATGCGCATCGAGCGCCATTCCCACCTGCCGCTGGTGCAGCGCGCGTTCGAGCTGCGCGACCATGCCACGATCTACGATGCCCTTTATCTGATCTTGGCCGAGGTCCTCGGCGCGATGCTGCTGACGCGGGACGCCAAGCTGGCGCGAGTGCCCGGGGTGAGCGCTGCCGTGGAAGTCATCCGCTCATGGTGAGACCCGCCCCGATCGGACGGTACATGCCGAATCTGCGACAGATGGAAGCGCGGACCTTACTCGATCCGCTCAGGCGGCGGGGTGAAACGGCCGGCCGAGGCAGGCCGGCGCGGCCAGCCAGCCCTTCCAGGGCCCCACCGAGATCACGGTCAGGACCAGAATGGTCATCAGATACGGCAACATCGACAGCAGCTGCGCCGGAAGATGGAACAGGCCGCTGCCCTGCGCGTACAGCTGAAGAATGGTGACGCCGCCGAACAGGTACGCCCCGAGCAGCAGACGCCATGGTCGCCAGGCCGAGAACACGACCAGCGCGAGCGCGATCCAGCCGCGCCCCGCGGTCATTTCCTCGACCCACATCGGTGTGTAGGACAGCGACAGGAACGCCCCGCCGAGACCGCCCATGAGGCCGCCGAACAGGATCGTGAGATAGCGGATCCGGATCACCGGATAGCCGATCGAATGCGCGGCCTCGTGGGATTCGCCGATCGCGCGCACGATCATGCCTGCCCGGGTGCGGGTCAGAAACCAGGCGACCGCCGCGGTCATGAACAGCGAAAAGTAGACCAGGAAGTCGTGGCGGAACAGGAGCGCCCCGACCACCGGCAGATCGCTCAGGCCAGGGATCGCAAGACGCGGCAGCCGCTCGGCCGGCGTGCCGACGAAGCCCGAACCGATCAGGGCGCTGAGCCCGATGCCGAAGATCGTAAGCGCAAGCCCGGTCGCTACCTGGTTGGCCAGCAGCGACATCGTCAGCACGGCGAAGATCAGCGCCAACGCGGCGCCGGCCAATGCCCCGGTGACGACGCCGAGCCCGCTGCTGCCGGTGGTGATCGCGGTGGCGAACGCGGTCACCGCACCGGCCAGCATCATGCCCTCGACGCCGAGGTTGAGCACGCCCGACTTCTCGACCACCAGCTCGCCGAGCGCCGCGAGCAGGAGCGGCGTCGCGGCGCCGATCACCGTCACCAGGATCAGCACGCCGGCATCGAGGTTCATGTCGCGCGCGCCTCCTCGCGGATCTTCTGCGGAAGAGGCTGCCGGGCCGCGCCGAAGCGGATGCGATAGCGGACCAGGACGTCGCACGCGAGCAGGAAAAACAAGAGCATGCCCTGGAACACGCCGGTCACGGCCTGTGGCAGCCCGACCGTAATTTGCACGTTCTCCCCGCCGAGATAGGACAGCGCCATGACCAAGCCGGCGATCAGCACGCCCAAGGGATGCAGGCGGCCAAGGAACGCGACGATGATCGCGGTGAAGCCGTAACCCGGCGAGATCACCGGGACGAGCTGGCCGATCGGCCCGGCGACCTCGAACAGGCCGGCAAGACCGGCGAGACCGCCGCTGAGCAGCAGACAGAACCAGATCATGCGGGCGCGGCTGAACCCGGCAAACCGCGCCGCCGCCGGGGCCTGGCCGACTACCTTGACCTCAAAGCCGATGATGGTACGGCTCATCAGCACCCAGCCGGCAAGCACGACGAGCAGGGCGACCAGCGCCCCGACATGCAGGCGCGTGCCGCTCAGCAGCACCTGCAGCGTGGCCGAGGGCGAGAACATGCGGCTTTCCGGAAAGCCGTAGCCGTCCGGGTCCTTCCACGGGCCGTAGACCAGCAGGCTGAGGAACAGGGTGGCGACATAGGTCAGCATCAGGCTGGTCAGGATCTCGTTGACCTCGAAGCGGGTCTTGAGGAAGGCCGGGATCGCGGCATACGCCATGCCGCCCAGGATGGCGGCGAAGCACATCGCCGGGAGCACCCAGCCGCCTTGCTGCTCCCAGGCCCAGAGCGCGAGGCCGCCGCCGGCGATCGCGCCGATGGTGAGCTGCCCTTCGGCGCCGATGTTCCATACGCCCGCCCGAAAGCCGATCGCGAGACCGATGCCGATCAGGACCAGGGGCGTCGCCTTGATCGCGAGCTCGGCCAGGCCGTAGATCGACAACACCGGCGAGACGAAGAAGTGGTAGAGGGCCGCGAATGGGTCATAGCCCAGCAGCGTGAACAGCACGAACCCGGTCGCCACCGTGAGCGCGACCGCGATCAGCGGGGTCAGCCAGACGAGGCCGCGCGCCGGCTCGCGCCGCGGCTCGAGCCTAGGCAACATGGGCGGCGCCCGCCCGGGCAGGTGGCGGCTCCTGCTCGAGACCGTGTAGGCCGCCCATGAGCAGCCCGATCTCCTCGATCGAGGCCTGGTGCGTCACGAGCGCCGGCGAAAGCACGCCTTCGTTGATCACCGCCAGCCGGTCGGTCAAGGTCAGGAGCTCGTCGAGGTCCTGCGAGATCACCAGCACAGCCGTACCGTTCGCTGCGAGATCGACCAGCGCCTGATGGATCGCCGCAGCGGCGCCGGCATCGACGCCCCAGGTCGGCTGGGCGGCGACCAGCACGCCCGGCGTCTGCAGGATTTCCCGCCCGACGACGAACTTCTGCAGGTTGCCGCCGGACAGGCTGGAGGCAGTTGCCTCGATGCTGCTCGCGACCACGCGGAACCGCTCCACGATCGCGGCCGCGTAGCGGCTCGCGGCCCCGCTGCGGATCAAGCAGCCGGCGACCAGATTCATGCGCCGGTAGCCGCTGAGCAGGGCGTTTTCGACCAGGGTCATGTCGGCGACGGCGCCGTGACCGTCGCGCTCTTCCGGCACGCAGGCAAGCCCGAGATCGCGGCGCGCCTTCGCGTCCAGGCTCCCGGCCGGACGGCCGTCGATGCGGATGGCCGCCGCCTGCAGCATCCTGCGCTCGCCCGAGAGCGCGGCGAACAGCTCGGTCTGGCCGTTACCGGCGAGGCCGGCGATGCCGAAGATCTCGCCGCCACCAACCTCGAACGCGATGCTCCGCAGGTCGGTGCCAAACGGTTGATCGGCCGCCAGGCTCAGGTCGTCGACCGCGAGGCGCGGCTCGCCCACGGCGCGTTTTCGCTCGTGGGACACGCCTGCGAGCTGGCTGCCGATCATCAGCTCGGCCATGCTGCGCGCAGTCTCCCGCTGCGGGTCGCATTCGGCGACCACCCGCCCCTGGCGAAGGATGGTCGCGCGCTGGCAGAGCGCCTTGATCTCCTCGAGCTTGTGGCTGATGTACAGGATCGAGCAGCCTTCGGCGGCGAGCTGGCGCAGGGTCGCGAACAGCCGCTCCACCTCCTGCGGAGTCAGCACCGAGGTCGGCTCGTCCATGATCAGAAGCTGCGGGTTCTGCAACAGGCAGCGCACGATCTCGATGCGCTGGCGCTCGCCGACGGAGAGCGTGTGGACGTGACGGCGCGGGTCGAGCGGCAGGCCGTAGGCCTCGGACACGTCGACGATCCGCGCAGAGAGCGCGCGCAGATCACCGGCGTCATCCACGCCGAGCGCGATGTTCTCGAGCACGGTCATCGCCTCGAACAGGGAGAAATGCTGAAACACCATGCCGATGCCGAGGCGGCGCGCCTCCTTCGGGCTGGCGATCGTGACCTCGCGGCCGTTCCACCGGATCGAGCCCGCATCGGCCTGGAGCACGCCGTAGATGATCTTGACAAGCGTGCTCTTACCGGCGCCGTTCTCGCCGAGCAGGGCATGGATCTCGCCCGGCATCACCGCGACTCCGACGTCGTCATTGGCGAGCACGCCGCCGGGGTAGGCCTTGCTGATGCCGCGCAGCTCGAGCCGTGGTGTCGCCGCCGCCTGGACGTTCATGCGCCTGTCTTGGACCGATTGTACACATCCGGCGCGTCGAGCACGCCGCCTCGCACCCTAGGCCAAGTGCCGCACCTGGAGAACCTTCTTATGCGGGCGCGTGCGGGCGCCCCCGGAGCGGACGCTCTACTCCTTGAGCAGGCGGTTCTTGAGCAGATAGCCGATGCCGTGCCGCCAGCTCTCATCGGTATTGCCGCGAATGTCGACGCTGCCGGCGAACACCTGCTCGCGGGTCGCCGTGTCGCGGATCACGACATTGAAGTTCAACATCAGGTTGCTGACCTTCTGCACCCAGCCGACCAGGGCCAGGTCGGCGTCCAGCCGCTTGGCGATGCCGATCTCGCAGCCGTTGCAGCTCCAGAGGACGCCGGCCGCGGCGATCTGCTCGGCAACCGGCGCGGTATCGACCAGCTGGAATCGCCCGGACTCCTCAAGACGCTGGCGCAGCTCCGTCTCGATCATGCGCAGACGCGCTTCGTCCGCGGGATCGACGCCCTGCACCTCCCCCTGGAGGCTGGTGTCGATCAGCTCGAAGTCGAAAACCGCGATCCGCGGCGGCGTCGCGGCGCCTGCGGCGGACGCCGCAAGCGCTTCATGAAGGGCGGCAGCCAACAGGACCAACCATCTCATCGCGCTCGGCCTCCCGTAATTCGTCTGCCGTCCGCTCTCGCGCCTGCGCCGCTACATTCGGGTTGGGTCATCCTTCGGCGTTGCCGCCCGAGACCGTGGTCCCGAGCGGCAACGCCACGCACCCATCCTAAGGGCGTCCCGGACAGCTACGCGAGCCGCTGCCGCGTGACGCAAGCCTTCTTCGGCGGTAGGGTCATCACTGCTTGTACGTCGGCAGCATCTTCTCAATTACCTGGGCGTTATAGTAGTCGCCCTCGTCGACCTTGCCGTCGATCGCGAACACCCAGAGCATGCCGCCCTTCGGTGCCGAATAATAGAAGCTCGGGTCACCGCCGAGACCGGAGAGGATGGCGACGTACTGCTTGCCATCCAGCTCATAGGTAATCGGCGAGGCGTTGATGCCGGACCCGGTCTGGAACTTCCACAGCTCCTTGCCGGTCTTGGCGTCGAAGGCGAGCACGCGGCCACGCAGGTCGCCGGTGAACAGCACGCCGCCCTTGGTGACTAGCATGCCCGCGAACAGCGGCAGCGGGCTGGGCACGTCCCACGCAATCTTCTTGCCGGCAACGTCGATGGCGCGGACATGGCCGATCGTGTCGCCCATGCGATACATCTGGTAGTCGACGCCCATGAAGACCTCGCCAGGCTTGTACGCGAGCTTTCCCTTTTCCCAAGCCGTCAGGCCCATGCCCCACTGGTTGACAGCGACGAAGAACAGCCCGAGGTCGGGATCGTAGGCCGGCGGGAACCAGTTCGTGCCACCCTCGAGGCCGGGCACGATCGGTTGCACGGTGCCGGCGCCCTGCTTCGGCTTCATCGCCGTGTTAATCGCGGGCTTGCCGGTCTTCGGATCGAGGCCGCTCGTCCAGTTGATCCCCTCGACCATCGGCAAGGCATAGAGGAACTTCCCGTTGGCTCGATCGAGCACGTAAAAGTAGCCGTTACGGTTGGCAACGGCCCAGACCTTCGTCGGCTTGCCGTCGACCGTGGTGTCGATGAGAATCGGCGTCGCCATTCCATCGTAGTCCCAGCTGTCGTTCGGCGTGTACTGGTAACCCCACTTGATCTTGCCGGTGTCCGGGTCTAGCGCGAGCGTGGAATCGGTCCACAAGTTGTCGCCGGGGTGCTGCTCCGCCTGCCAGGAGCCGGGATTGCCGGTGCCCCAATAGAGCGTGTTCGTATCGGCGTCATAACTGCCGGTGAGCCAGGTCGGGCCTCCCCCGGTTTTCCAGCTGTCATCCTTCGGCCAGGTCTCGCTGCCGGGTTCGCCCGGAGCGGGAATCGTGTAGGTCTGCCATTCCAGCGCTCCACTCTTGGCGTTGAAGGATTTCAGATAACCGCGCACGCCGTACTCGCCGCCGGACACCCCGACGATCACATGATCCTTGACCACGAGCGGCGCGCCGTTGGTCGTGACCCCGTTCTGCCATTCGTCGATCTTCTGCTCCCACGCCACCTTGCCGTCGGCGGCATTGAGGGCGACCAGCTTGGCGTCGAGTCGCGCCACGTAGACGAGACTGTCTTTCAGCGCGACGCCGCGGTGGATCGGGCCGCAGCACAGCATCGTACTCAAAGCTTCGTCGTATTCGGGCTCGTAGTGCCAGAGAATGCGGCCGCTGCGTGCATCGACAGCAAAGACGCGCGCGTAGTCGGCGGAAAAATAGAGCACGCCGTCATGGAACAGCGGCGTGGCCTCGAGGCCGGCAAACTCGCCGCCGGTGGACAACGACCATACGGGGGTCAGCTTGGCCGCGTTCTCGGGTGTGATTTCGTCGAGTGGGCTGTAGCGCCAGTTGCGGTAGTCGCGCCCGTACATCGGCCATTCGCCGGCGTTGCTCTGGGCGTTCAACAGGTCCTCCGTCGTCACAGGTCCGGCTTGGGCGGCAGTCAGCATGGCCGTCGCCATGCCGGCGGCCGCAAGCAAGCAGCACACCACAGCACTTTTCATCCCGGTCTCCCTCGTTCGGTTGGCGTCTTTTTGTCCGCGCCAAAGTCGGCTTATCCAGCGTCCCCTGGCTCTCGTCTTGCCTTGCTCGCCGAGAACGCTTCACCTATGTCACCAAGGTCGCGCGACATCATGCGGACGATGCGGCCCGACAATCGCAGCCATGGTCTCTAACCAAGCACGGTCGCTGCGGCAAGGCGCTGGCTGCAACAAATACATCGGGAGGTGTGATGGCGGCGGGTTATCGTTTCGACTGGCTGCGCAGGCTCGCGCTCGGGGTATTCGCTGCGCTCACGGGTCTGCTAGGTGTGAGCGGCACGACAGCTGCGCAGCAGAAGCTGGATGTCCCGATCACTTATGTGACCCAGGAAGAAGACCGGGTCATCCCCCTGTCGTTGCTCGACACGTTGCTTGCCGATGAAGGTCTGATGGGAGCGCGCCAGGCGATCACCGAGAACCAGACCACGGGGCAGTTTCTCGGCCAAAACTACACTCTGAACAAGGTGGTCGTCACCAAGGACGGCGATCTGGTCGCGGCCTTCAAGGAAGCGCTCGCCGCGGGTCAACGCCTCTTCATCCTTGACCTGCACGCAGATCAGATTCTCGCGCTGGCGGATCAGCCGGAGGCGGCCGATGCCGTCCTGTTCAACACGCGCGCGCTGGATGACCGGCTGCGACTGGACGACTGCCGCGCCAACGTGTTTCACATCATGCCGAGCCGGGCGATGAAGGCCGATGCGCTCGCCCAGTACCTGGTGTGGAAGCGTTGGCGCAACTGGTTCCTGATCCGCGGTACGACCGAGCCTGATGTGGCGTTCGCCGCCGCGCTCGAACGCGCTGCTCAGAAATTCGGCGCCGAGATCGTCGAGGAGCGCGAGTACAAGTACAGCGACACGGCGCGACGCACCGACAGCGGCCACATCCAGATTCAGACCCAGATCCCGGTGCTGACTCAGGACGCCCCGGACCACGACATCGTCATGGTCGCCGACGAGGCTGACATTTTCGGCGAGTATCTGCCGTACCGCACCTGGGACCCGCGCCCGGTGGCCGGGACCCAAGGTTTGATCGCGAGCGCCTGGCATCGCTCCCAGGAACAGTGGGGCGCGACGCAGGTGCAGCGCCGGTTCGAGAAATTCGCCGGTCGGTGGATGACGGAGCGCGACTACACCGCGTGGCTCACGGTGCGCATCATCGGGGAGGCGGTGACGCGCACCGGCAGCGCCGATCCGAAGACGACCCGCGAGTATCTGCGCAGCGACGCCTTCCATGTTGCCGCATTCAAGGGCGAGGCCCTGACCTTTCGCACCTGGGATCAGCAGCTGCGCCAGCCGATCCTGATCGTCGGCCCGCGCATGCTGGTCTCGGTCTCGCCGCAGCAGGGATTTCTGCACCAGCGGACGCCGCTGGACACGATGGGCTACGACGAGCCCGAGTCGAGCTGCCATCTCGAATGAACGCAGGACAGTTGGCCGTTGCCTTGGGGCGGCATCCTGGGAGATCCGGACCGACAGCTGGCAGCGGCAGGCCAGCCGTCTAGGAATTGCGCAGCTTGTAGCCGAAGCCACGCACCGTCTGCACCAAGGCTGGCGGCGCGTCCCGGTCGACTTTGCGGCGCGGCTGCCGGATATAGACGTCGACGATGTTGGTCAGCGGGTGCTTCGAGCAGCCCCAGACTTTCTCGAGGATCAGCGCCCGACTGAGCGCCTTGCCAGGCGCGCGCATCAGGCATTCGAGCAGCGCGAACTCGCGCGGGGTGAGCTCGATCAGCCGCCCGCCGCGCCGGCCCAGCGCGAGCAGCGAGGCGGTGTCGGGCAAGCACGGTGCGGACCCATCGACGGGTGCCACCTTGGCCCGTCCGTCAGCACAATAGGTCAGCGCCGCAGTGTCAAAATGAAGAAATGATGAGCGTGAGATTAAAATCCGATGAGCCGGTTTGCGAGCGGCGGCGCCCCCGATAGCCTTGGACTACCACAAAACGATCCGCCAGGGGATCGGAACATCCATGCGAGCTTGCGGATTCACTCGAGCCCATGGCGCGCCATCAGGAGATCTGCTGCGGATCGTCGCCCGGCTGGCTTCGCCTGACGCGCTCCGGACGCCCGGTCCCGTAGCGCCACGGAGTTTGATATGCGTATGCCCCAGGAGAGCTCCTGTACCGGAAAACCCACTCGACGGTCTGGGTTTCGAGCAACCGGATTCCATCTGTCATGTCGAGTGAGCAGCTGGCGATCAAAGTGACTAACGGAGGCAATCCAATGCACAAGGACCTGCGCGTCTTGGCCACGGCCGTGACCGTGCTTTTGACGTTCGGCACGATGGCCGAGGCGCGCACGATCTACGTCTCGAACGAGAAGGGCAATTCGGTCAGCATCGTCGATGGCGACAAGCTGGAGCTGGTCAAGCAGGTCGAGGTCGGCGACCGTCCGCGCGGGATCGCCCTCAGCCCCGACGGTAAGTTCCTCTATGTCTGCGCCAGCGACGACGACACCATCCAGATCTTGGATACCACGAACTTGAAGATCGTTGGCACGCTGCCGTCCGGGCCCGATCCGGAGGTGATCGTGCTCTCGCCCGACGGAGCGAAACTTTATGCCGCCAACGAGGACGACAACCTGGTCACGGTGATCGATGTTCAGAACCGCTCCGTCATGAGCGAGATTCCGGTCGGGGTGGAGCCCGAGGGCATGGCGGTCAGCCCCGATGGCAAGACCATCGTGAACACCTCCGAGACCACCAACATGGCGCATTTCATCAACGCCGAAACGCACGAGATCACCCACAACGTCCTGGTCGATCAGCGCCCGCGGGTGGCCGAGTTCACCGCCGACGGCGCGCAAGTCTGGGTATCCTCGGAGGTCGGCGGCACGGTGGCCGTGATCGACACCGCCGCGAACGAGGTGAAGCACAAGATCACATTCGAGATCCCGGGCGTGCCCAAGGAGGCGATCCAGCCGGTGGGCATCAGGATCATGCGCGATCGCTCCAAGGCCTACGTCGCGCTCGGGCCGGCGAACCGGGTCGCGGTGATCGATGCGCAGAGCTACGAGGTCGAGGACTACCTCCTCGTCGGTCAGCGGGTCTGGCAGCTCGCCTTCTCCCCGGACGAGAAGTTCCTCTACACCACGAATGGCGTCTCGAACGACATCTCGGTGTTCGAGGTCGAGAGCGACAAGGTGATCAAGTCCGTCGCGGTCGGCAGCTTCCCATGGGGCATCGCCGTGAAGGACTGAGGCGCCGGCTGCTTAATTTTGGGTCGCTGCGCGCATGCGGCCCGGCCGCTCCTTACGCCAGGTGTCGCGCGCAGCGTGCGCCGGTCGCACTGACGCGGGAGGAAGTCCGCAGGCACGGACCTGCGGCGCCGTGCCCCGATAAGGCGAGGTCCTGAAGCGCCACGCGCAATCAAAGTTACGACCAGAAATCTGACCAATTTACGAAAACGTAGCGGCCAGGGAGAGACGCCGATGAAGGGTGTGGCTCGCGTGAGCGCGCGCGGGTGGGGCTGGTTATTGCCGCCATCCCTGCCCTTTGCTGGGCCGCAGGGCCGGCCCATGCCCAGTTCGAGGTCAAGTCGCCGTGGTCGAAAAAGGGCGTGCTCGAGCTGGAGCGCTCGGCAGCGGGGTTCGAGGCTTTCGGCGAGATCGACAAGATCGCGAACGACCCGCCGTCGGCCGACGATCAGGAGCATCGGATCGGTCCGGTGGCGCTGTTCGAGGCCGAGCTCGGCGACTGGGGCGGGATCGGCATCGAGGTCGGATTCCTGTTCGGGTCGACCAACGCGACACCCGACAACACGTTCAAGTTCAACCTCGAATACGAATGGGCCCGGGCGGCGATCAGCGCGCGGAACGAATCGACGAGGATTGAGCGCAGCGACGGCCGTTGCCAGACAGTCGGGTCGATCGCCGGATGGTCGGGGTGGCGAGGTGCACTAGTTTTAAGGCGCGTGGCGCGGAGCTGGTCCCATGAGACGCTGGTTGAGCTGTTCGACGGTCGTGTGCATCCTTTATGTCGCTGGCTCGGGTACCACCGCACTCGCGGGCGCTGCGGAGGATCCTGACTGGCCGTGCGCCCAGCGCCTGGTGCCCGAGATCGCGCCCGCGGTGATCTGGTCCGGGCCGCCGCTCGATGCCGTGGACGGCGCAGCAAATCCGCTCGTCGATCAACTTGCGGTCGAGCTGGCGGCCCGCCGCGTGCCGGTCGAGGAGGCTGCGGCCCAGGTCGACAAATTCGCGCAGACGCTGAAGGATGAGCAGAAACCAGAGGAGCTCACCCGGTTGTTCGCCCGCACCCTCGAGATCATCAACCGCGACCGTGCGTCGATCATCAAAGGTATCAAGAAGTACGCCCGCGGCGAGCGCGCCCTGGCCGACGCCATCCGCGACAAGAACGATCGGCTGAGCAAGCTGGCGGCTGACCAGGTGCAGGAACGGGATACGCTGATAGCCGAGCGCGACTGGGACGTCCGGATCTACGACGACCGGCGGAGTTCGCTCTCCTATCTGTGCGAGCAGCCAGTGCTGCTCGAGCAGCGGGCCTTCGCGCTCGCGCGGACGATTGCGAGTCATCTGGAATAGGCCAACGATTGCCAGTCACCTGGAAGTGTCCGATGCATCGAAGCTTGATCCTCGCCATGGCAGGCTTGCTGATCCCGTTTCATGGCCACGCCCAGGGCTACCCGACGGCCGCGATTGCCGACTACGTGTTCGGCTGCATGGCCAGCAACGGCGAGACCCCGCAGGCGCTCGAGAAGTGCTCGTGCAGCATCGACGTGATCTCCTCGATCATTCCCTATAAGGAATACGAGGCGGGTGAGACCGTGCTGCGCATGCGTCAGGTGCGCGGCGGCGGCGAGAAGATGGAACTGTTCCGAGACACAGCCGTCGCGAAGGATGCAGTCGATCGACTGCGGCGCGCCCAGATCGAGGCCGAGCTGCGCTGCTTCTGAGCGTGTGGTGCCCGGAACCGCCGCCCAGGAGCCCGGTCATCTCGGTCGTCGCGACCACCTGCGTCGCGAGCATGCGACGGCCGTGCGCCACGTGGCGAGCTGAAGCCGCTAATGTGTCACGCCGGGCGCGCCGCGGCGCTGATATATGACGCCCTACGCCACGTGGCACGCCGAAGACGTTGATGCAAAAGCCACACTCACCAGATTTTCGTTCTAAAGCCACGCACCGGCGATTGCACCCCCACACGCTCCGGCTAAGCTCCCCGCGCAGAGACGGTCAAACGTCCGACCCGAGAACGGGAGTGATACGCCTGAGCGCCTTGGATGAGGGATCCGCGCTGCGGCCCGTCCAAGGTCGGGTGTCATGGGGGATTTCCCTCCCGAGCGTGCCGCAGCGTCTGGAGCAGTTGCGCCGAAGCTATGGCGGACCGGGTGGTCTGCCATAGCTGTTCGGCGTGGTCGATCGTCCCGCGCCGATCTCCCCCTCCTCCCCCCGGGTGCGCAGTGATCGCGGGCTGGCCCGGCAGGCCGCCTGAATGGCAACTTCGCTCATAGGGCGGCGCCCACGAGATCGATCAGGCGCCGCGCCTCGGCGGCCACCTGAGGCGCCTCTTCGGCGAACTGGGGCGGCAGCTCGATCATGAAAACCGTGCCGTCCTGAACCGCGAGCCTCGGCAGCATGTCGCCCCAGGGAATGTCGCCCCAGCCGAGCGGCAGATGCAGGTCGCCGAGGCCGAATGCGAGCTCCTCGGATGGGGCGTAAATCGGGGCGAGCTTTGGCCGGCCGAACGAGTCGTGCACGTGGAGGTGGCCGGTAACCGGTGCGAACGCCGCCACCTGCTCGAGAAAATCGAGGCCGCGGAAGGTCGAGTAAAGATAGACGTGGCTAAAATCCAGGGCGCCGCAGACAAAGGGGTGATCGACGGCACGGATCTCGTCGGCGAGGCGGGCGGCGGTCGCGGTGTACTGCGAGCGGTCAAACGCCCAAATGGTCTCGATCGCGAGCCTCACGCCGTGGCGGGCGCCGATGTCCCCCATGGCGCGCAAGGCGTCCCGCTCCTGGGCGTGCAGGCGCTCGATTTCCATGTCCGACGCGGCGGCAACCCGACCGGTATGCTGGACCAGCAGCGACGCCCCGACCGCGCCGCACACTTCGAGCATCGCGGCCACGGCCGCCTTGTAGGCCTCCAGATGCACAGGATCCATGAAGTTGGCGGCGAGCGGTCCGTGCGCCGTGTAGGCCAGGCGATGGCGCGCGCAGATGCGCGCCAGGCGGGCCACACGATGGGCCAGGAGCCGGCCACCGCAGACCAGATCGGCGCCGCCGAGCGACAGCTCTGCGTGAGTCGCCCCGAGATCCTCGATGCGCGCCAGGATCTCGTCGAGATCGCTTAGATCCCGCTTCTGAATCGTACTGAAGCCGAAGCCCGCGATCATTCCGCTTCTCACGACGAACTCCTCCGGAATTGGTCTCGACGGCCAGGATAGCACGCTGGCGCGACCGAGCCGCGCGCGAGAGCCAGTCCGCCCGCACGGCGTCCGCCTCCCCTGCCCCGAACCGAACGGCGCCGTTGCGTGCGATCTCCGCTCGCGCGAAAATACAGAAGACGCGCATCGGGATACGATCATGGCGGATGGCGCAGCCATTCTCGAGCAGATCCGGGCCGAGGACGTGCGGACGGTCGATTTCCGGTTCACCGATCTGCGCGGCCAGTGGCAACACATCGGCGTCGCCGCGGGGGCGGTGGACGAGGCGCTGCTCGAGCACGGCGTGATGTTCGACGGCTCGGCGCTGGCCGGCTGGCGCGACGTCAGCCAGTCCGACATGCTGCTCAAGCCCGACCTCGCCACCGCGGTGCTCGACCCGTTCAGCGCCCAGCCCAGCCTGATCCTGATCTGCAACGTCGCCGAGCCGACCACGGGGCTGGGCTACGAGCGCTGTCCGCGTTCGGTCGCCGAGCGGGCCGAGGCGCACATCGCCGCCAGCGGCGCCGCGGAGCGCATCCTGATCGCGGCGCAGGCCGAATTCTGCGTGTTCGATGACGTGCGGTTCGCGATCGCCACCAACGAGGCGTTCTTCCGGGTCGATTCGGAGGAAGGGCGCTACAACTCGGGCACCCGCTACGACGTCGGCAACAGCGGGCATCGGCCCCGGCCGGGCGCGCCCCTGGTCGTGCCACCGATCGAATATATGGCCGACCTGCGCGCCGAGATGGCGACCATGCTCGCCACCATGGGCCTGGATCCGCGCCAGCAGCACCACGACACCGCAGCGAGCCAGAACACCATCGCGATCGGCGCGGACGGCCTGGTGCGCAGCGCCGATCGCACCCAGATCTACAAATACGTCGTGTGCAGCGTGGCCCACTCGTACGGCAAGAGCGCGTCGTTTCTACCCAAGCCCCAGGCGTTCGAGCCGGGCTCGGGCCTGCACATTCAGCAGGCGCTGTGGCGCGGCGAGCGGCCGGTGTTCGCCGGCCAGGGCTACGCGGACGTCAGCGACGCGTGCCTGCACTATATCGGCGGCATCCTGCATCACGCGCGCGCGCTGAACGCGTTCACCAACCCGACCACCAACAGCTACCGTCGTCTTGCCGCGGGCGGCGGCGCGCCGCGCCAGCTGGCGTATGCCGCGCTCAACCGCTCGGCCGCGATCCGCCTGCCGTTCGCCGCTCAACCGGCCGACAAGCGGATCGAAGCGCGTTTCCCCGATCCGGCCGCCAATCCGTATCTCGCGTTTGCCGCGCTGCTCATGGCCGGGCTCGACGGCATCGCGCGGCAGCTCGATCCGGGCGAGGCCATGGACCGCAATCTGTACGACCTGCCGCCCGAAGACATCGAGGAGCTGCCGACCGTGTGCGGGACGCTCGAGCAAGCGCTCGACGCGCTCGATCAGGACAGGGGGTTTCTCACCGAGCCCGACGTGTTCACGGACGACCTGATCGACGCCCACATCGCGCTCAAGCGCGCCGAGATCGAGGCAGTCCGGCGCGTGCCCCATCCGGTCGAATATCAGCTCTACTACTCCGTTTAGCGCGTATCCCGCGCGGACGCCGTCTGCAGAGCCTCGCACGAACCATTGCGCGCGGCGCCACCAGCCGTCGTCCAGTCTGGGCCGAGCGATCAATCCGGCCCTCGAAAGGCATCGATGTTCTACACTGCCTCCAAAGTCCTCTGGGTGCTGATACAGCCTAGCAACCTGCTCGTGTTCGTCATCGCCGCCGGCGTCCTGGCTCTGCTGCTGGGCCGGCAGAGGCTCGCGCGGTGGCTGCTGTATCCGGGCGCGGCGGCCATGCTTCTGGTCGGCGGGCTGCCGGTCGGTCAGTGGCTGCTCACGCCTCTCGAGAACCGCTTTCCGGCGCCCGTCCGATTGCCCGATGAGGTCGACGGAATCATCGAGCTGGGCGGCGCGGTCGATCTCCCGCCCGCCGAGGGGCGCGGGGTGGTCGCGTTCGGCGAGGAATCGGAGCGCAGCATCACGATGCTCGAGCTCGCCGAGCGCTATCCGGACGCCAAGCTGGTGTACACCGGCGGGCCCGCCGGCGAAGCCCTCGGCACCGCGCTCAGCGAAGCCGACGTAATGCGCGAGTTCGCGCGCCGCCACGGTCTCGACGGCCGCGTGATCTTCGAGGATCGCGCCCGCAACACCTACGAGAACGCGCTGCTGTCGAAGCCGCTGGCCGCGCCACGACCCGGCGAGCTTTGGCTCCTCATCACGTCGGCCTGGCACATGCCGCGGGCCGTGGGCGTATTTCGCCGGGTCGGCTGGCCGGTGATCGCCTACCCGGTCGACTATCGCACCAGCGGCGAGATCGGTCTTCTGGCACATCCCGATGCCGCCCAGAACTGGGCCGTCTTCGATCTCGCGGTCAGAAACTGGATCGGGCTTGCCGTCTATTGGCTGAGCGATCGGACTGACGCGCCGTTCCCGGCGCCGTGACGCCCCGCCGCGGCGGCTCAGTGCGCCATGATCACCGGCAACTCGGCGGCGCCGAGAATATGGCTAGTGGCCCCGCCGAAGATCATCTGGCGCAGCCGGCTGTGGGTGTAGGCGCCCTTGAGCAGGAGGTCGGCGCCCTGCGCGGCGCACTCCGCGAGGATCGCGCCGCCGACCGAGCGCTCGCCGGCCCGGATCTGCTGCGTGCGCGCGGCGATGCCGTTGCGCACGAGGCCTTGCGCGATCTCGGCGCCGCTCGGCCCGGGGACCATGCCTTCTTCGACGCTCAGCACCACCACCGTCTCGGCCTGGCTGAGGAAGGGCATGGCGAGCGCGATCGTGCGCGCGGTCTCCGTGCTGCCGTTCCAGGCCACCACCACGACTTCGCCGAGCTTGTGCGGCGGCGCCGGCGGGGCGATCAGAAGCGGCCGGCCGCTTTCGAACAGCGCCGCCTCGAGCGCGCTCATCGAGGGCACCGCCGCGCCGGGCAGCGGCCGGCCGACCACGATCAGGTCGTAGGCGCGGCCGAGCGTGCCGAGCGCTTCGTAGCCGGCGCCACCATCGTCGCGCCACGCGGCCGCAAGCTCGGCGCCCGGCAGTACGCTGCCTGCCACCGCCACCGCGTGCTCGCGCATGTACGTCTCGAAGCGCTCGCGCAGCTGCCGGTCGAGGTCGCGGTCCGCGCGCTCCAGATCCTCGACGATCTCGCTCGCCGGAATGAACGCGCCCTCGGGCGCCACGGGGATGATGCGCGGGGCTCCCGGCCGGGCATGCAGACCATCCATCTGAGCATTGAAGCGCCTGGCCGCGAGCAACGCGCAGCTCAGAACCGACTGCAACGCCCGATGCTCGTCGACGTGGACCAGAATGCCGCGCATGGTCATCGATCAACTCCCGCAGACACGCGCCAGGCGCTCATTATAGCAGATCCGCGCAGGACAACCCGCCGCTTGAACTTGACTCGCCACGTTCAGGCTCGGCAAGCAGGGTCAGCAACCCGGGAGGCAGGGATCATGGAGCTGGAATGGGCGCGCCTGAAGGCGAGCGAGCTGCGGGCGCTGGCTGAACGCGATGCGATCGTCGTGCTGCCCGTCGCCGCGATGGAGCAGCACGGGCCGCATCTGCCCGTGATGGTCGACAGCCTGCTCTGCGCCGAGGTGGCGCTTAGGACGGCGCGCCGTGTCGCCGCGCGCGAGCCGGTGGTGGTCGCCCCGACTGTCTGGAGCGGCCTGTCCGAGCACCACATGCCGTTCGGCGGCACCTTCACGCTCGACTTCGCCACGTTCGCCGCCCTGCTCGGCTGCCTGTGCCGATCCCTGGTCACCCACGACTTCCGGCGGATCTTTCTGCTGAACGGGCACGGCGGCAATCGCTGGGCGCTCCGCGTCGTGGTCGACGAGCTGTCCCGCGAGCTCGGCGCCGCGCTCGCCACGGCGACCTACTGGGAGCCGGCGGCCGGTGCGATCGCGCGCATTCTCGAGCAGCAGCCGGGCGTGCAGCACGCGTGCGAGGCCGAGACCTCGATGGTCCTGGCGCTGCGCCCGGAGCTGGTCGACGAGAGCCGCTTCGCCGACGCGAAGTTCAGCGAGCCGCCGCACCCGGTCAGCCAGCGCGGAGGCCACCTCTGGCGCCCGTTCGCGGTGCGCACGCCAACCGGCGTGATCGGCGATCCCACGGCCGCCTCGGCCGAAAAGGGCGAGCGCCTGCTGGATGCCGCGGCCGACGCCATCGCCGAGCTGCTGCTCGACCCCGGATGCTGGACGGCGCAGGCGCGCTCGAGCGGCTGACCTTTCCCCTGGGGAACCGCGCCTGGTCGGGCACGCCTCTGCCCCAAGCGCCCGCGAGGATCAGTAAGGATCTTTGGGCGAGCGGTCCTCGGACAGGCTCGGCCGGCGCCGCGCGGAGAGACGCTCGATCGCGTCGGCGAGATGGATCTCGGCGATCGCATAGTCGCCGCGCTCGACCCTGATGCGATGGCTTTCCATCAGCACGTCGGCGTGGGTGCAGCCGGCGGGCGGCTCGAAGCGATAGGACGAGAGCTCGATCAGCAGACCGAGCGGATCGGTGAAGTAGATCGAGTCCATGAAGCCACGGTCCTTGACTCCGCTATTTCTGATCCCGCGCTCATCCAGGCGCGCCGCCGCCTGCTGGAAAGTCGCGCGCGACACGGCGAACGCGAGGTGGTGGACCGCGCCGGTGTCGGTCGAGGTGCGCGTCGGATCGGGCCGACGCGCCTCGTCGGTGAACACCGTGATCAGCCGCCCGTCGCCGGGATCGAAATAGAGATGGCTTTCCGCCGGCTGGTCGAGGTTCGGCTGCTCGAACACGAACGGCATGCCGAGCACGCCCTCCCAGAAGTCGATCGAGGTCTGGCGATCGGCGCCGACGAGCGTGATGTGATGAACGCCCTGAGCCTGCAGCTTGCGCATCGTCGCCTCCGCTCGGCCCGACCTGCCGGACCCCGTATGTCGCCCCCGATCACATGAGCCGGGGTGTGTCGCCACCCGACCACATAGACGGCGCGACGATCGAAAGAAAGCTCCGGGGGAGCACGAGGACGCCTCGCTCCGAGCCGGCGAATCGCTGGCCGCCACGGTTGCGCCGAACGGCGCTCTGAAACGCAAGTACTCGAAATCGCTTAGAATCTCGGGTTCGTTCGGTATTCGTCGCTCGGGTTTGTTCGGTATTCGTCGCTCGGGTTCGTTCGGTACTCGTCGCTCGGGTTCGTTCGGTACTCGTCGCTCGGGTCCGTTCGGTATTCGTCGCTCGGGTTCGTTCGGTATTCGTCGCTCGGGTTCGTTCGGTATTCGTCGCTCGGGTTCGTTCGGTACTCGTCGCTCGGGTTCGTTCGGTACTCGTCGCTCGGGTTCGCTCGGCGTTGCCTGAAGCTCTGCCTCACTCGGCCGGCCCAGAGTGCGATCTAGGAATTCTACCCTATTCGGCGCGCCATGACCATCGCGATCTGGGCCGTGGGCCGACTTTGCCAACATCGGCAATAGCCTCCGGCAGGGCTACGGCGGGCCTTGAGCATGGAGTGATCTCGGGCGTCGTGGAGAACGACCTGCCGCCGCTCAAAGCCACCATTGCGGTCATGCTCAAGGAGATCGAAGGCCATGAGCGCGAGGAGGCGTGTGCAACTCGGCGCACGCGACCGCGAGACGGCGCGTCTCCAACTTGCCCGCGACCGGCCGCACCTGACCGGCAATTGCCGCGGATCCGAGCGCCGTCCGGGGCGGTGGAATACGGGCGCGACGAGTTTGGGAATCCGAAACTCTGCCTACCTCGGTGTCCGTTTTCTACGTGATCTGCATGGCAGGGCGGGGCGCGAGGCGTTCGGGCGGCGTTATCGACAGCCCGAACGCCTGCCGAGGGCTTCTAGCCGGCCTTCTTGAGGATCATCGCGTTGACCGGTCCCCGCTGGTCGGCCCAGTCACCGGCGTACTCGACGGTGACCCTGTCGCCCTCCTTTAGCCGGGACAACTTGGCGCCGACGGTGTTGCTCGGCGAGGCCGCGAAGTAAATGCCGTCGACTATGAAGGTATTCCGGATGAGGTCGATCTTCGAGATCGTCCCCGTGGTCTCGTCGGCAGATGCGCCTATTGCCCAGAAGCCGACCGCGGCAGCGCCGCCGAGTGCAAGAAGCTTGCGCATGATTTTCTCCCCCTTTGACCGATTTGCCACAACTCGGCCAACGGCAGGTAACCATGTCCTGCTGAGCGGTGAAGGCCAATCACCGCCGATCACGTCTGGCTGTCGGCATGGTGACTGAAACGTGCGCGGCTGGTCCGGCAGGCGACCTGAGGGGACTCGCGGCAG
This sequence comes from Pseudomonadota bacterium, assembly GCA_046732855.1. Classification (GTDB taxonomy): domain Bacteria; phylum Pseudomonadota; class Alphaproteobacteria; order Geminicoccales; family Geminicoccaceae; genus JBKPNX01. The sequence goes on along the minus strand of JBKPNX010000110.1, from coordinate 1,070 downwards.
CTCCGGCTCGTATGACAGCCGGACCGCCAGCATCATTTCGCATCCCCGCGGGTTGAGATTTCAGTGAAGGGAATGCCTATCTTTAGGGCGGTTCGGTTGAACTGAACGGAGTCGAGCCGTGCCGGCGATCGCCCGACGCGACCATGCGAAAGAGGCAGCGCGCGCGCATCTGGCGATTGACCCGGTGTGCGGCATGAGCGTCGACCCGCACACGGCGAAGCACCGGCGCGAGCACGCGGGGGGGACCTACTACTTCTGCGCGGCACGCTGCGCGGAGAAGTTCGCGGCGGAGCCGCAGGCGTATCTCGGCCCCGAGGGCACGCAGGCCAAACCGGCGCCGGCGGACGCCATCTACACCTGCCCGATGCACCCGGAGATCGAGCAGGTCGGACCAGGCTTCTGCCCGATCTGCGGCATGGCGCTCGAGCCCAAGACGGTCACCGCTGAGGAAGGGCCGAGCGCGGACTACCTCGACATGCGCCGCCGGTTCTGGGTGAGCGCCGCGCTGTCGCTGCCGCTGCTGGTCTGGGTGATGGCGGACCACCTGCTCGGGCTCGGCCATGCCCTCGCGCGCCCGCTCGCGCACTGGCTGCAGCTCGCGCTGGCGACGCCGGTCGTGCTGTGGGCCGGCTGGCCGATCTTTGTGCGCTGCCGGGCATCGTTGCGCAACCGCAGCCTGAACATGTGGACCCTGATCGGGATCGGTGTCGGCGCCGCCTATCTGTACAGCGTGGCGGCGACCATCGCGCCGGGCATTTTCCCGGCCGCGTTTCGCGGTGCCGCGGGCGAGGTCGAGGTGTACTTCGAGGCGGCGGCGGTGATCACCGCGCTGGTGCTGCTCGGCCAGGTCCTGGAGATCCGTGCGCGCGAACGCACCAGCGGCGCCATCAAAGCCCTGCTCGGCCTGGCGCCCAAGACCGCGCGGCGCGTGCGCGACGACGGCGCCGACGAGGAGGCGCCGCTCGAGGCGATCGCGGTGGGCGACCGGTTGCGGGTGCGCCCCGGCGACAAGATCCCGGTCGACGGCCTGGTGCTCGAGGGCCGCAGCACCGTCGACGAGTCGATGCTGA